>JACPVA010000097.1 GCA_016191995.1 Burkholderiales bacterium
CCGGTCAGGCGGCGCGGCGCGACGGCGGCCCGCGGCGCTGACGCAAGCCGGGGCGGCGCACGTCGCCGCCCTCCTGATCACCCGCCGATCTGCGCCCAGGCCTTCTCGAGCCGCTTGACGCTGACCGGCTGCGGTGTTCGCAGCTCCTGCGCGAACAGGCTGACGCGCAGTTCCTCGAGCAGCCAGCGGAAGTCGTCCAGCCGTGCGTCGGCGGTGCCGCGGCGCTCGGCGATGCGGCGCGCCCAGCGCTGCTCGAGCGGGCGCAGCTCGGCCAGCCGCGCGGCATCGCGTGCCGGGTCGGCGCGCCACTTGTCCAGCCGCAGCACGATCGCCTTCAGGTAGCGCGGCAACTGCTGCAGCGCCGGCCAGGGCGTCTCCAGCAGGAAGCGTCTGCCGACCAGCCGTTGCAGCTGCGCGGCGATATCGTCGGCCAGCTCCCTGGCCGGCCGCGCATCCTTCAGCTTGCGCTGCGCGGCCTGGTAGTCGACGAGCACGGCCGCCGCCTGGCGCGCGACCTCGTGCGCGATCAGCGTCAGGCGTGCGCGCCCCTCGTCGATGCGGCGCCGGAACGAGTCCTCGTCGTGCGGCAGCGGGTCGGCGAGGAAGGCGCGGTCGAGCGCGACATCGACGATCTGCTGGCGCAGCTCCTCGACCGTCCCGAGCGCCATGTACGCCGCGCCCATCTTCTGCAGCTCGGGGATATTCTTCTCGAGGTGCTTCAGCGGCTCGCGGATCTGCAGCGCGACGAGCCGCCGCAGCCCGGCGCGATGGCGCGCCGCGGCGACCTCGGGCTCGTCGAAGATCTCGATCCCGACATGCGTGCCCTGGTCGGTCAGCGCCGGAAAGCCGACCAGCGTCTGCCCGCCCTGCTTCAGCTCCATCAGCTCGGGCAGCTCGCCGAAGGTCCAGGCGGTGTGCCGACCGCCGGCTGCCGGCACTGAGTCAGGCAACGGCGCCGATGACGCGGACGGCGCACGCGGCGCGGTCGGGGCGGTGCCGGCCGCCGCTGGCACCGCCCCGACCTCCCCGGCGACGCCAGCTCGAGCCGGCGCCGCGGCCGGCACGGCACCCGCCGCCGGCACCTTCAACACCGCCAGCGCCTGGAATGCGCTGCGCGCCTGCGCGCCCCACTGCGCCTTCAGCGCCGGCAGGTGGCGGCCTGTCGCGAGCTGGCGTCCGTGCTCGTCGACGACGCGGAAGTTCATCAGCAGGTGCGGCGGCAGGGTCTCCAGCTTGAAGTCGTGGCGCTGCACCGGCAGCTGCGTGCGCTCGCGCACCTCGCGCAGCAGCGCGTCGAGCAGCGAACCGTCGCCGAAGCGCAGCGCCGCGGCGAGCGCCGCCGCCGTCTGCGGCAGCGGCAGCAGCCGCGATCGCGGGCGCTGCGGCAGGCTCTTGAGCAGCGCGAGCAGCTTGTCGTGCAGCATCCCCGGCACCAGCCAGTCGCAGCGCGCCTCGTCGACCTGGTTGAGTGCGTAGATCGGCAGCGTCACCGTGACGCCGTCGCGCGCGTCGCCGGGCTCGTGCAGGTAGCTCGCCGCGCAGTCGATGCCGCCGAGCCGTATCGTGCGCGGGAAGGCGTCGGTCGTGATGCCGGCCGCCTCGTGCCGCATCAGCTCCTCGCGCGTCAGCTGCAGCAGCCGCGGCTGCGCCTTGGACGCCTGCCGGGCCCAGCGCTCCAGCGTCGCCACCGAGCACACGTCGGCCGGCAGCTGCGCGTCGTAGAAGGCGTGGATCAGCTCGTCGTCGACCAGCACGTCCTGGCGCCGCGCCTTGTGCTCCAGCGCCTCGACCTCGCGCACCATGCGCCGGTTGTGGGCGAGGAAGGGCAGCCGGCTGTCCAGGCTGTCCTCGCGCAGATGCGCCACGAGCCCGTCGCGGATGAAGATCTCGCGCGCGCCGGCGGCGTCGACGCGCGCATAGGCGACGCGCCGGTCGCGGTAGATCACGATGCCGTACAGCGTCGCGCGCTCCAGCGCGATCACCTCGCCGGCCTTCTTCTCCCAGTGCGGGTCGAGCAGCTGGGTCTTCAGCAGCGCGCCGGCGACCGGCGGGATCCACTGCGGCTCGATCGCCGCCAGCGCGCGGCCGAACAGGCGCGTGGTCTCGACCAGCTCGGCCGCGACCAGCCAGCGCCCGGGCTTCTTGCTCAGGTGCGCGCCCGGGTGGCGCCAGAAGCGGATCCCGCGCGCGCCCAGGTACCAGTCGTCGTCGTCGGCCTTGCAGCCGATATTGCCGAGCAGCCCGGCGAGCATCGCCTGGTGGATCTGCTCGTAGGTCGCGGCACTCGCATTCAGCCGCCAGCCCTGCTCGGCGACCACGGTGTGAAGCTGGCTGTGGACATCGCGCCACTCGCGCACGCGGCGCGGGCTGACGAAGTGATCGCGCAGCCGCTGCTCCTGCTGGCGGTTGGACAGCTTGTGCGTGTCGGCCGCCGCCTGCGGGCTGCCGGCGTGGCCATGCACGCCGCGGCCCTGCTCGATCCAGCGCCACAGCTTCAGATAGCCGACGAACTCCGAGCGCTCGTCGTCGAACAGCTTGTGCTTCTGGTCGGCCGCGGCCTGCTGCTCCAGCGGCCGGTCGCGCGCGTCGGGGACGCTCAGCGCGGCGGCGATGATCAGCACCTCGTGCAGCGCCTGGCGGTCGCGCGCGGCCAGGATCATGCGGCCGATGCGCGGGTCCAGCGGCAGCCGCGCCAGCTCGTGGCCGACGGCGGTCAGCTCGTTGCCGTCGTCGACCGCGCCGAGCTCGGCCAGCAGCGCGTAGCCGTCGGCGATCGCCTTGCGCGGCGGCGGCTCGAGGAACGGGAAGTCCTCGACCGCGCCCAGCCGCAGCGCCTTCATGCGCAGGATCACCGCCGCCAGCGACGAGCGCAGGATCTCGGGGTCGGTGAAGCGCGGCCGGCCGGCGAAGTCGTCCTCGCCGTAGAGGCGGATGCACACGCCGTTCGCGACCCGCCCGCAGCGCCCGGCGCGCTGAAGCGCCGCGGCCTGGCTGATCGGCTCGACCTGCAGCTGCTCGACCTTGTTGCGGTAGCTGTAGCGCTTGACCCGCGCCACCCCGCTGTCGACGACATAGCGGATCCCGGGCACCGTCAGCGAGGTCTCGGCGACGTTGGTCGCCAGCACGATGCGCCGCCCGTTGCCGGGCGCGAAGACGCGCTCCTGCTCGGCCTGCGACAGGCGGGCGAACAGCGGCAGGATCTCCGGTACCGGGCCACCGCGCGGCTGCTGCGCCAGGTGCCGGCGCAGGTGGTCGGCGGTCTCGCGGATCTCGCGCTCGCCGGGCAGGAAGACGAGCACGTCGCCCGCGCCGCCGCCGCGCCACAGCTCGTCGACGGCGTCGGTGATGGCGTCGGCCAGCTCGACGTCCTTGCGCGCCTCGAACGGCCGCCAGCGCTGCTCGACCGGATACAGCCGCCCGGAGACCTGGATCACCGGCGCCGGAGCGTCCGCCGACGCGAAGTGCGCGGCGAAGCGCTCGGCGTCGATCGTCGCCGAGGTGACGACCACCTTCAGGTCGGGCCGGCGCGGCAGCAGCTGCTTGAGGTAGCCGAGCAGGAAGTCGATATTCAGGCTGCGCTCGTGCGCCTCGTCGACGATGATCGTGTCGTAGGCGCGCAGCAGCGGGTCGCCCTGGGTCTCGGCCAGCAGGATGCCGTCGGTCATCAGCTTGACGCTGGCGCCGCGCTGCAGCCGGTCCTGGAAGCGCACCTTGTAGCCGACGACCTCGCCGAGCGGCGTGGCGAGCTCCTCGGCGATGCGCCGCGCCACGCTGGTGGCGGCCAGGCGCCGCGGCTGCGTGTGGCCGATCAGCCCGCGCCCGCCGGCGCCCAGCCCGCGGCCGAGCTCGAGCGCGATCTTCGGCAGCTGCGTCGTCTTGCCGGATCCGGTCTCGCCGCAGACGACGACGACCTGGTGAGCCTGCAGCGCGCGCGCGATCTCGTCGCGGCGCGCCGAGACCGGCAGCGCCTCGGGGTAGCCGATCGGCGGGATCGGGTTGGCGGCCGGCGCGGCGGCGGCCGGATGCGCAGTCGGGCGTGTCGGCACGGGGCCGCGATTATCCGCGCGGCCCCGCGGCGCTGCGTGGTTCAGCCCGGCGCGTAGCGGATCGCGTTCAGCACCGCGCCCTGCGGATCCTGCAGCACCGCGAAGCGTCCGACCTGCGGGATGTCCGTCGGCGCCATCAGCACCTTGCCGCCGAGCTCGGCGCAGCGGCGGGCGGTGGCGTCGACATCGTCGACGGTGACATAGCAGCCCCAGGCCGACGGCATCCCCGCCGCCCCGGGCGGGGTGTCCATGATGCCGCCGACCGAGGTGTCGCCGATCTTCAGGACCCGGTACGGCCCGGTCCCCATGTCCATCTCCTCGACCTTCCAGCCGAAGAGTTCGGCGTAGAAGGCGGCCGCCGCGGCGGGGTCGGCGGTCATCAGTTCGGACCAGCTGAAGGCGCCATGGGTCTTGTACACGTCCATCGGGGTCTCCTCGGGGCGGGATCGGAAGGGCTGGGGACACGATCGTGCGTCCTCGCCGGCAACGCGGTCAACAGGGGCTTGTGCATCGCCGGCAGCGGCCGCAGGGGTCGCGCGCACCGCGGCACAATCGCCGCCACGATGAGCCTGGTCTTCCCGCATACCTTCGTCCCCTGGTTCCGCTCGGTCGCGCCGCATATCCACGCCTACCGCGGCAAGACCTTCGTCGTCGCGCTGGCCGGCGAGGCGATCGCCGCCGGCAAGCTCGACACCTTCGTGCAGGACCTGGCGATCCTGCACGCGATGGGGATCAAGCTCGTGCTGGTGCACGGCTTCAGGCCCCAGGTGACCGAGCAGCTCGCCGCCAAGGGCCATACCTCGCGCTTCAGCCACGGCATGCGGATCACCGATGCGGTCGCGCTGGACGGCGCGCAGGAGGCCGCCGGGCAGCTTCGCTTCCAGATCGAGGCCGCGTTCTCGCAGGGCCTGCCGAATACGCCGATGGCGAATGCGACGGTGCGCGTGGTCAGCGGCAACTTCCTGACCGCGCGCCCGGTGGGGATCGTCGACGGCGTGGACTTCATGCACAGCGGCGTCGTGCGGCGCGTCGACGGCGCCGCGATCCGGCGCGCGATCGACATCGGCGCGCTGGTGCTGCTGTCGCCGTTCGGCTTCTCGCCCACCGGCGAGGCCTTCAACCTTTCGATGGAGGATGTGGCGACGGCGACCGCCGTGGCGCTGCAGGCCGACAAGCTGCTGTTCGTGACCGAGATCCCGGGGCTGCACGAAAAGCCCGACGACCCCGAAAGCCCGATCGACACCGAGCTCGCGCTGGCCGACGCACGCCGGCTGCTGGCCTCGCTGCCGCCGCCACAGTCGCCGTCCGAGCCGGCGTTCTACCTGCGCCACTGCGTCAAGGCCTGCGAAGGCGGGGTCGAGCGCTCGCACATCCTGCCGTTCGCCGTCGACGGCGCGCTGCTGATGGAGATCTTCACCCACGACGGCATCGGCACGATGGTCGTCGACGAGAAGCTGGAAAGCCTGCGCGAGGCGGTGCCGGACGATGTCGGCGGCATCCTCGTGCTGATCGAGCCCTACGAACGCGACGGCACGATGGTGCGGCGCGAGCGCAACGAGATCGAACGCGATATCGCCAACTACACCGTCATCGAGCACGACGGCGTCATTTTCGGCTGTGCCGCGCTATACCCCTACCCCGAGGCCCGCACCGGCGAGATGGTCGCGCTGACGGTATCGCCCGAATCGCAAAGCCAGGGCGACGGCGAGCGGCTGCTCAAGCGCGTCGAGCAGCGCGCGCGCGCGTCCGGCCTGACGAGTATCTTCGTGCTGACGACGCGCACCATGCACTGGTTCATCAAGCGCGGATTCGCCGAGGCCGACCCGGACTGGCTGCCCGAGGCGCGCAAGCGCAAGTACAACTGGGACCGGCGCTCCAAGGTGCTGGTCAAGACCCTGGCCTGAATCGACGAAAGGAGCGAGCCGATGACCCGCATGGTGCAGTGCATCTACCTGAAGAAGGAAGCCGAGGGGCTGGCGTTTCCGCCCTACCCGGGCGAGCTCGGCAAGCGCATCTACGAGCAGGTCAGCAAGGAGGCGTTCGAGATGTGGAAGCGCCACCAGACCATGCTCGTGAACGAAAACCGGCTCAATCTGGCGGATGCGCGCGCGCGCCAGTATCTGGCGCGGCAGATGGAGCAGTTCTTCTTCGGCCAGGGGGCCGACAAGCCCGCAGGCTACGTCCCGCCGTCGAGCTGACAACTTCCCGCGCGGCCCCGAGCGCCGGAACGCTCGTGGGCGGCGGCCCCGAGCGCCCGCGAGCGTTCCGGCGCTCGACCGCGACCGCAATGTGCCATTCTTGAAGTACATCAAATCGTAGTCATTCGCGTTTGCATTAAACTTCAGCACCCTTCCCTTGCTGCTGGAGCCGCTTCATGCATCGCCGCCTCGCCCTCGCTGCCGCCCTCGCGGCGCTGGCCACCTCGCTCGTCGCAACCCCCGCGCTCGCCCAGCAAGGCGACGCCAAGGTGCTGAACCTCTATTCCGCCCGCCACTACCAGACCGACGAGGCGCTGTACGAAGGGTTCACGCGCGCCACCGGGATCCGCGTCAACCGCATCGACGGCGACGACAACGGCATCCTGTCGCGGCTGAAGAGCGAGGGCGCGGCGAGCCCCGCCGATGTGGTGCTGCTGGTCGACGCCGCGCGCCTGTGGCGCGCCGAGCAGGACGGGCTGTTCCAGCCGGTCAGGAGCGCCGTCCTCGAGCAGCGCATCCCGGCCGCGCTGCGCAGCGAGGACGCGGGCCAGGGATCGCAGTGGTTCGGCGTCTCCACGCGCGCCCGCGTGACGGTCTACGACAAGGCCCGGGTACAGCCTGCGCAGGTCGATTCCTACGCCAAGCTCGCCGACCCGGCACTCAGGGGGCTGCTGTGCACGCGCAGCGGGTCGCATCCCTACAACCTGTCGCTGTTCGGCGCCATGCTGGACAGGACCGGCCCGCAGGCCACCGAGCAGTGGCTGCGCGGCCTGGTCGCGAACATGGCCCGCGCGCCCAAGGGCGGCGACACCGACCAGATCCGCGCCGTCGCGAGCGGGGAATGCGGCGTCGCGATCACCAACTCGTATTACCTGGCGCGGCTGATGCGTTCGTCCAAGCCCGAGGATCGTGCCGTCGTCGAGCGCATCGGCGTGCTCTTCCCCGACCAGGCCGGCCAGGGTACGCATGTCAATGTCGCCGGGATGGCGATGGCGCGCCACGCGAAGAACCGCGACGCCGCGCTGCGCTTCATGGAATACCTCGCCGGCGACGCCGCGCAGATCTATTTCGCCGATGGCAACAACGAATGGCCGGCGGTCGCGCAGGTGCGGACGCAAAACCCGGCGCTGGCAGCGCTGGGCGATTTCCGGCGCGAAAACGTGTCGGTGTCGGCGATCGGCCGCAACCAGGCCATGGTGCAGCAGATGCTCGATCGCGTCGGATACCGCTGAACGCGCGCACGGCACGCGCGCGACGAAGGGTTTGTCGCAGGGTCGGACAATGGGATATATTCCGGCCCGCGATTAACCCCCGGAGCTGGCATGGCGAATCTTTCCGAACTGCTCGCGCAAAAGGCTGCGCTCGAGCAGCAGATCATCGAGGCCCAGCGTGCGCAGAAGGCGCAGGCGATCGCCCAGGTCAAGGCGCTGATGGCCGAGCATGGGTTGACGCTGGCCGACCTCGGCACGCGCGCGGCGCCGGCGCGGCGCGCCGGCGGCGGCAAGGTCGCGGCCAAGTACCGCCACCCCGGGACGGGCCAGGCCTGGTCCGGCCGCGGCCTGCAGCCGACCTGGCTGCGCGAGGCGATCGCCGGCGGCGCTCGGCTCGAGGACTTCAAGGTCTGAGCGCGGCAGGGCGCGCCGCGCCGGCGGGCCCACCCTGCACTCGGGGGGCTGCGCAGGCAGGCCGCAGCCCGTACGATGCAACGACCATGTGTCGTCCGACGGGTCGCGACCCAAGTCCAGCCATGCAGCGCGGCCGGTCGAGGCCGGCGTTGCACGCGCCGCAAGGTCCGCAGCTGCCGCCGCCCTATCCCGGCCATCCCGCCCATCCCGCGTGAGCAGCCTGCCCGGCCCCGACCGCGCCGCGGATTCCGACGCAGCGCCCTTCGCCGCGCCGGAGTCGGCAGCGCCGGAGCGCACCCGGCTTGCCTTGCAGGCGGTGCTGGCAACCGTGGCCGGAATGGCCGCCGGCGCGCTCGATGGCTCGCTGCTGCGCCTGCCCGAACCGTTCGGCAGCCTGCATGCCTGGCTCGGCGCCGGGCTGGCGCTGGCGCTGGCGCTGCGTTGGGGCGCCACGGGCGCGCTCGGCGTCTTCGCGGGCTGGCTCGCGGGCAGCCTGGCGCTGGGCGTGCCGGCGGCGCAGGCGATCGGGCAGGCGCTGGCGCTGGCGGTCGCGATCGCCGCCGGCGCGACCTTGTTGCGCCGCAGCGGTGGCGGCAACGCCGACCTCGAGCGCGCGCGCGATGTCGGGCTGATGGTGCTGGCCTGCGTCTTCGTCGCCGCGCCGCTGGCGACGCTGGGGTCCGCCGCCGCGCTGCTCGTCGCCGGAGCCGGTGACGCGGTCGGCGCGGCGGCAGGTTCGCTGACGTCGGCGCTGATCGTTGCCTGGCCATGGCAAGCGCTCGCGCTGCTGACGGTGGCGGTGCCGCTGCTGGCCTACACGCGCCCGGCCCGGCGCGCCGCGGTCGCGGGCCGGGCGGCGCTGCCGGGCGCGCTGCTCGCCTCGGGTGCGCTGGCCGGTACCGCCTTGTGGTTCCTCGGCCCGCCGATCGGCCTGGCCGGCAGCATCACGCTGGCATGGTGGCCGCATGTGCTGTTGCTGGTGCTGCTGGCGCGCGGCGGCTTCACGTTGCCGGCGGCGACCGCCGCTGCAGTGGCGACGCTCGCGACCGCCGCCACCGCGCTCGGGGTCGGGCCGTTCGGCGCGCTGCCGCCTTTCGAGGCGGTGCAGGCGCTGTCGGGTTACGTCGGCTCGCTCGTCGCGCTGCTGCTCGTGCTGCGCGCCGCCGGGCAGGAGCTGCGGTTGCGCGCGCGACGCGCCGCCACCGCGCTGGCTGCCGCGCGGCTGGCGGTGGCCGAGTGGCACCTGCAACGCCCGGGCGAGGTGCAGCTGTCGCAGGACTGGCGCGCGCTGACGCGGCACGCCGAGCGCCGCGGCTGGACGCCGCGCGACTGGCTGGGCGATGTCCACCCCGACGACCGGCTGCGGCTGCAGCAGGCGCTGGAGGATCTTGCCGCCGGCACCCTGCCGCTACACGACCAGGAGCTGCGCGTGCACAGCCGCGACGGCTGGCACTGGGTCGAGGTGCGCGTGCTGCCCTCCGAGCGCGACCTCGCCGGCCGCCCGCTGCGGCTGCTGGCGACGATGGCGGAGGTCGGCGAGCGGCACGAGGCGCAGGAGCGCCAGCGCCTGTCGGCCAGCCTGTTCGAGCACCTGCACGAGGGCCTGCTGATCGCCGACGCCGACCTGCGCGTGCTCGATGCCAACCCGGCGTACAGCGCGATCCTCGGCGTGCCGCTGGCCGACCTGCTGGGCAGCGTGCCGTCGCTGCTGCGGCCGAACCCGACCGACCCGCTGGCACGCCAGCAGCGCGCGGCGATGTGGGCCGGGCTGCGCGAACGCGGGCGCTGGCGCGGCGAGCTCGTCGAGCGCCGGCGCGACGGCCTGCTGTGCACGCTGCAGGCGACGATCTCGCAGGTGCGCGGCCCCGAGGGCGACCTGCGCTACCACGTGCTGGCGATCTCCGACATCACCGAGCAGCGCGTGCAGCGCGAGCGGCTCGAGCGCCAGGCGCATTACGACGAGCTGACGCGGTTGCCGAACCGCGCGCGGCTGACGCAGCTGCTGGCCGAGGCGATGCACGCGGCGGATCGCGACGGCACGCTGCTGGCAGTGTGCTACCTGGACGTCGACCGCTTCAAGCCGATCAACGACGCCTACGGCCACGAGGGCGGCGACCGCATGCTGGTCGAGCTCGCCGGCAGGCTGCGCGCTGCGCTGCGCGGGCGCGACCTGTGGGCCGACGCCGCCGCGCGCCTGGGCGGCGACGAGTTCGTGCTGCTGCTGCGCGCCGGCACGCTGGACGAGGCGCGGCTGGCGGTCGAGCGCGTGCTGCGCGTGGTCGCGCAGCCCTACGTGATCGACCCGGCGCGCGACCCGGTCGTCGTCACCGCCAGCATCGGCGCCACCGTCTACCCGATCGACCGCAGCGATGCCGAGACGCTGCTGCGCCACGCCGACCATGCGATGTACGGCGCCAAGCAGTCGGGACGCAACGGCTACATGTTCTTCGACCCCGAGCTGCGCCGGCGCACCGAGGAACGCGTGATGATCATCGGCCGCGTGCAGGAGGCGCTCGACCGGTCCGAGTTCGTGCTGCACTACCAGCCGATCGTCGACATGCGCGCCGGCCGCGTCGTCGCGCTGGAGGCGCTGCTGCGCTGGGAGCACCCCGAGCGCGGGCTGATCGCACCGATGCACTTCCTGCCGCAGATCGACAACACCGGGCTGGCGGCGCACATCGGCGACTGGGTGCTCGCCCAGGCGCTGGAGCACCTGGCGCAGTGGCGGCGCGGCGGGCTGGAGATCACGGTCAACGTCAATATCTCGGCGCGCCACCTGCAGGAGCCCGACTTCGTGCAGCGGCTGTCGGAGCTGCTCGCGCGCCACGAGTTGCCGCTGGCGGATGCGCTCGAGCTCGAGATCGTCGAGTCGGCCGCGCACGCCGACCTCGAGGCCAGCTCGGTGCTGCTGGCGCGCTGCAAGGCGCTGGGCGTGCACGCCGCGCTGGACGACTTCGGCACCGGCTACTCGACGCTGACGCACCTGCAGCGGCTGCCGGTGGACGTGCTCAAGATCGACCGCAGCTTCGTCGCCCACATGCTCGACGACGCGCAGGACCGCGCACTCGTCGAGGGTGTCATCGGGCTGGCGCGCACCTTCGGCTGCGGCGTCGTCGCCGAGGGCGTGGAGTCGCCGGCGCAGGCGCGGCTGCTGATGCAGCTCGGCTGCGACCTCGGCCAGGGCACCGGCATCGGCAGCCCGATGCCGGCGGCACAGGTCGCCGCCTGGGTGCAGGGTTACCAGGGCCTGTTCGCGCTCGCCGCCGCGCCGGCGCAGCGGCCGGGGGCGGCGCTAGACTCGGCGGGGTGATTCCCCAAGGCTTCGTCCAGGACCTGCTGGCGCGCATCGACATCGCCGATGTCGTCGGCCGCCACGTCGAGCTGAAGAAGGCCGGGATCAACCTCAAGGGCCTGTGCCCCTTCCACGGCGAGAAGACGCCCAGCTTCATCGTCAGCCCGTCACGCCAGACCTACCACTGCTTCGGCTGCGGCGCGCACGGTGACGCGATCGGCTTCCTCGTCGAGCATGCGGGGCTGAGCTTCCCGGACGCGGTGCGCGAGCTCGCGCAGCAAGCCGGGATCGCGGTCCCCGAGGACGACGCCGGCCCCGCCGAGCGCGCGCGCCAGCAGGCCGAGCGCGCGCAGCGGGCGTCGCTGGCCGAGCTGCTCGAGAAGGCGACCGCGCATTACCGCGCGCAGCTCAAGGCGAGCCCGCGCGCGATCGACTACCTGAAGGGCCGCGGGCTGGACGGTCGCAGCGCGGCGCGCTTCGCGCTCGGCTATGCACCGCCGGGCTGGCACGCGCTGGCGAGCTGCTTCGCGCGCTACGACGACCCGGCGCTGGTCGAGGCCGGGCTCGTCATCGTCCAGGGCGAGGACGGGCCGGATCGCAAGCGCTACGACCGCTTCCGCGACCGCATCATGTTCCCGATCCGCTCGGTCAAGGGCGAGGTGATCGGGTTCGGCGGCCGCGTGCTCGGCGACGGCGAGCCCAAGTACCTCAATTCGCCCGAGACGCCACTGTTCAGCAAGGGGCGCGAGCTGTACGGGCTGTACGAGGCACGCCAGGGCTTGCGCGCGCGCGGCTACGCGCTGGTCGTCGAGGGCTACATGGACGTCGTCGCGCTCGCGCAGGCCGGGCTGCCGAATGCGGTGGCGACGCTGGGCACCGCGTGCACCGCCGAACATGTCGCCAAGCTGTTCCGCCACACCGACGATGTCGTCTTCGCCTTCGACGGCGACGCCGCCGGACGGCGCGCCGCCAGCCGCGCGCTGGAGGCCGCGCTGCCGCATGCGACCGACCTGCGGCGCGTGCGCTTCCTGTTTCTGCCGCCGGAGCACGACCCGGATTCGTATGTGCGCGCGCATGGGCCGGACGAGTTCGAGCAGCTCGTCGCCGGCGCCGTGCCGCTGTCGCGCCAGCTCGTCGAGCACGCCGGCGAGGGGCTGGACCTGGCGACCGCCGAGGGCCGCGCCGCGCTGCTGGCACGCGCGCGCCCGCTGTGGGAGTCGCTGCCGGACGGCGCGCTGCGCGAGCAGCTGCTCGCCGAGCTGGCCGAGCGCGCGCGCAGCGCGCTGCCCGACCTCGCCGCGCGCTGGGGGCTGCGCAGCGACGTCGAGGCCATGGCGCCGGCGCCGCATCACGGTGCGCGCCGTGTGTCGCCCGCGCACGGCGCGCGTCGCGCCCCGGTCGAGCACGGCATGCTCGCGCCGCGGCGCGGTGCGCGCCTGGCCGCAGCGCGACCCTGGGACCAGGTCGCGCGCATCGTGCTGCAGGATGCCGAGCTGTGGTGGGGCCTGCCGGGCGAGCGGCACCACCGCATGTCGCAGCTCCCGGGCTGGCACGGCGCGCTGTTCGCGTGGATCGAGCGCCAGCTCACCGAGCACGGCCCGCTGCCCTGGCCCGGGCTGCGCGCGCTGCTGGCCGACGAGCCCTGGGCGGAGGCCGTGCGGACGCTGATGGACGGCACCGAAATCCTGCCTTCGGCCAGCGCCGACGAGCTGCAGGCCGCGCTCGCGCAGGCCGAGTCCGCCGAGCGCCGGCGCGAGTCCGACGCGCTGCTGGGGCGGATCTGATCGCTCGCCCTGCCCTGCACCGGGCGAACGGTTTTTGACGCTCCACGCCGGCGCTGTCATAATGCGCGGTTCGTTGCAGCGGCAAGAGTGACAGCAGCGCCTGCCGGATCCGGCCACCCTAGTAAAGGGACTCGATGCGGCCAACTTCCCCCGCCAGGGCTGCCTCTTCGGACACGTCCACGCGAGCTTGCCCGCCCGATCGCCCACGCGCCTGCCTGCGTCGCCAGCGGCAGGCTGCCGCATGGGCCGGTGACCGCCCCGATCCAAGCCGAGGAACCGCATGACCGCGAAGAAGACCGCCGCCACGCCCGCATCCGCCGCCAGGAAGGGCGCGCCCACCGCCAGCCATGCCGAGGGCACGCGCAGGCCATCCGCGCCGGCATCCGGGAAGTCGACGGCGGCCAAGGGCGCGCCGCCGTCGCGGCCCCGATCCGCTGGCACGGGATCGAAGGCGAAGGCGGTCGCCGGCGCGGCCAAGCCCACGGCCAAGCCCGCGGCCAAGGGCGCGGGAAGCGGCACGACCAAGGGTGACGCGGACCGGAAGGCTGCGCATGCGGGCGCCAAGGCTGCGCCGCAGGCCGCGAGCCGGCCGGCGGGCAAGGCGGCCAGCCCGGTCGACGGCAAAGCCAGCGACCGCGCCGCCTCCAAGCCCGCTGCCGCCGGCAAACCGCATCCCAAGCCCGCCGCCCCGCATGCCGCCGCCGACATCGCCTCGAAGGCTTCGACCAAGGCCCAGGCCGAGCACCGAGCAGGCAGCGCGGCCGTGACCTCGTCGAAGGCCTCGGCGCCGGTCGGTGCCGCCGCCACCAGGGACAGCCATGCGGGCCGGCAGGCGGCCGCCGCCGGCAAGCCGGCTGCCGGCCTCGAGCCGGCCGGCCCGGCCGCGGGGGCCAAGGCCGCCAGGACCGGCCAGCCGGCTGCGCAGGCCAAGACCGCCAGGCCGGCCGACGGTGCCAAGCCTGACAAGCAGGCCAAGGACGTCGCCGCCAAGCCGGTCGTGCAACCCGAGGCTGCCGCGCCCGGCAAGAAGCTCGCCGAGCTCGAGGATGACGTCGACGCCGAATTCGACGCCGAGGCCGAGGTCGAGGCCGAGGTCGACGTCGAGGTCGACGCCGAGGCGATCGCCGACGAGGCGCGCGAGAAGGCCAAGCCGCTGCGCGTCAAGGTCAGCCGCGCCAAGGAGCGCGCGCTGATGCGCGAGTTCGGCCTCGACGAGACCGCGCTCACCGAGGAGGAGGCCAGCAAGCGCCGCGCCGAGCTGAAGACGCTCATCAAGATGGGCAAGACGCGCGGCTTCCTGACGCACCAGGAGATCAACGACCACCTGCCCGAGAAGCTGGTCAACGAGGAGATCCTGGAGGCGATCGTCTCGATGCTCAACGACATGGGCATCGCGGTCTACGAGCAGGCGCCGGATGCCGCGCAGCTCCTGATCGCCGGCGGCAGCACCTCGACCGCGACCGAGGAGGAGGCCGAGGAGGCGGCCGAGGCGGCGCTGTCGACCGTCGACAGCGAGTTCGGCCGCACGACCGACCCGGTTCGCATGTACATGCGCGAGATGGGCACCGTCGAGCTGCTGACACGCGAGGGCGAGATCGAGATCGCCAAGCGCATCGAGGGCGGGCTGCAGGCGATGATGCTGGCCATCAGCGCCAGCCCGACGACGATCGCCGAGATCCTGTCGATGGCCGACCGCATCGCCAGCGGCTCGATGCAGATCTCCGAGGTCGTCGACGGCTTCGTCTCCGACGACGAGGCCGACGACTATGTCGCCGAGGAGGACTACGACGAGTTCGACGACGAGGACGACGACGACGGCAACGGCGGCTCGCGCGCGCTGACCAAGAAGCTCGAGGAGCTGAAGAACCAGGCGCTCGAGCGCTTCGGCGAGTTGCGAACGCACTTCGAGCGCATGCGCCGCGCCTACGAGCGCGAAGGCTACAAGACGCCGGCCTACGACAAGGCGCAGGCGTCGATCAGCGACACGCTGATGACGATCCGCTTCACGGTCAAGACGATCGAGCGGCTGTGCGACATCCTGCGCTCGCAGGTCGACGACGTGCGCCGCTTCGAGCGCGAGATCCGCAAGATCTGCGTCGACCGCTGCGGCATGCCGCAGGAGCACTTCGTCGCCACCTTCCCGCCGCACGCGCTGGACCTGCGCTGGGGCGTGAAGGAGGCCGCCGCCGGCAGGCCCTACAGCGACATCCTCGAGCGCAACCTGCCGGCGATCCAGGAGCTGCAGCAAAAGCTCGTCGACCTGCAGGCGCGCGCCGTCGTGCCGCTGGAGGATCTCAAGCAGATCAACCGCCGCATGAGCGAGGGCGAGAAGGCCAGCCGCGACGCCAAGAAGGAGATGATCGAGGCGAACCTGCGGCTCGTGATCTCGATCGCCAAGAAGTACACCAACCGCGGGCTGCAGTTCCTGGATCTGATCCAGGAGGGCAACATCGGCCTGATGAAGGCGGTCGACAAGTTCGAATACCGCCGCGGCTACAAGTTCTCGACCTACGCCACCTGGTGGATCCGGCAGGCGATCACGCGCTCGATCGCCGACCAGGCGCGCACGATCCGCATCCCGGTGCACATGATCGAGACGATCAACAAGATGAACCGCATCTCGCGCCAGCACCTGCAGGAGTTCGGCTACGAGCCCGACGCGCCGACGCTGGCCGAGAAGATGGAGATGCCCGAGGACAAGGTCCGCAAGATCATGAAGATCGCCAAGGAGCCGATCTCGATGGAGACGCCGATCGGCGACGACGACGACTCGCACCTGGGCGACTTCATCGAGGACACCAACAACGTCGCCCCGGTCGACGCCGCGATGCAGGCCGGGCTGCGCGATGTCGTCAAGGACATTCTGGACAGCCTCACGCCGCGCGAGGCCAAGGTGCTGCGCATGCGCTTCGGCATCGAGATGTCGACCGACCACACGCTGGAGGAGGTCGGCAAGCAGTTCGACGTCACGCGCGAGCGCATCCGCCAGATCGAGGCCAAGGCGATCCGCAAGCTCAAGCACCCCAGCCGTTCGGACAAGCTGAGGACGTACCTGGACAATCTCTGATCGGCCAGGTTCGCGCGGCCGCAGGCCGCCGCCGCCCGCGAAGCGGGTGGCGGCGAAGCTTGCGCCGCAGGCACAAGCTGAGGACGTACCTGGACAATCTTTGATCGGCCAGGTGGGTGCCGGCGGTCGCGCCGACCCGCCCGGCGACCGGGCCGCGTGCAAACGCTAAACTTTGCACACCCATGACCCGGATCTCCGACCGCACTGTCCTGTTCGCCGACCTGCGCGGCAGCACGGGGCTTTTCGAGACCCTGGGCAATGCCGAGGCGACCTCGGTCGTCACGCACTGCGTCGGCGCGATCGCCGCGCCGGTGGCCGACGCCGGCGGGCAGGTCGTCAAGACCCTGGGCGACGGGCTGATGGCCTTGTTCGACCGCCCGGCGCAGGCGGTGCAGGCTGCCGCGCGCATGCACGACGTGCTCGACTCGATGGTGCGACGCGGCGGCGAGCGCGGCGCGTCGAGCGGGCTGCGCGGGCTCAAGCTGCAGGTCACGCTGGCGCGCGGCGAGATCGTCGAGATGGGCAGCGACGCCTTCGGCGACGCCGTCAACGTCGCCGCGCGGCTGCTCGACCACGCCGGCGACAACGAGACCCTGGCCACCGCCGAGGTCGTCGGCGCGCTTGCGGCGCCGCAGCGCGCGCGCTGGCGCAGCCTGGACCGCATCGCGCTGCGCGGGCGCGCCGAGCCGGTGCAGGTGCACCTGCTCGGTGGCCGCCGCGGCGGCGACCAGGCGCCGACCCAGTACGGCGAGATCGGCCCCGCCGTCGACGAGCCCGATGCGCTGCGGCTGGAGTGGGCGGGCTGCGCCCGCGTCTTCCCCGGCGAGCGCATGCCGATCGTGCTCGGCCGCAGCCCGCAGGCGAGCTTCCGCCTGGACGACTCGCGCGTATCGCGCTCGCACTGCCGCGTCGACTGGCACGGCGGCGCCTTCCAGCTCACCGATTTGAGCTTCAACGGCACCAGCGTGCGCTTCGCCGACGGCGAGGTCGTCAGCCTGCGCCGCGGCAGCTGCACGCTGCACGGCAGCGGCAGCATCGGGCTCGGGGGTTCGCCGCGCGACGAACGCACCCCTTGCGTGCGCTTCGAAGTGATGCGCCTGGACCAGGCCGCCTCCGTGGCGGACGACGCGTGGCCGATGACCAGGCCTTGAGCGAGGCGACACCGACGCGCGTGCTGTGCGTCGACGACGACCGCATCCACGCGCTGCTGCTCGGCGAGCTGTGCCGTGGCGCCGGCGCGGTCGAGATCGCGTTCGCCGAGACCGCCGAGGAAGCCCTGGCACTGGCCGCGGGCTTCGCGCCGCAGCTGCTGCTGATCGACCTGCACCTGCCCGACGGCGACGGCCTGAGCCTGCTGCCGCAGCTGCGCGAGCGCGCGCGCCGGCACCCGTTGCCGGCGGTGCTGTGCACCGCCGAGCTGCCGGGCGATGTCCAGGAGAGGGCGCAGGAGGCAGGTTTCGACGACGTCTGGGCCAAGCCGGTCGCGCTGCATCCGCTGCGTGCCGCGGTCGCGCACGCCGCGTCGCTGGCGCGCAGCGACGCGGTCTGACCGGGGCCGCCGCCCGGGCGTCCGATGGTCTACCGTCCCGAGCGCCCCTATCGCCACGGCAGCGCCGAGCGCGTCGGGCTGCTGCTGGTCAACCTCGGTACGCCCGATGCGCCGACCGCGGCGGCGCTGCGGCGCTACCTGGCCGAGTTCCTCGGCGACCCGCGCGTGGTCGAGATCCCGCGCCTGGCATGGTGGCCGATCCTGCACGGCGTCATCCTGCGCGTGCGGCCGGCGAAGTCGGCCGCCAAATACGCCAGCATCTGGACGGCCGAGGGCTCGCCGCTGGCGGCGTGGACCGCGCGCCAGGCGCAGGCGCTGGGCGAGCTGCTGACCTCGCGCGGGCACGAGCTGCTCGTGCGCGCCGCGATGCGCTATGGCAAGCCCTCGATCCCCTCGGTGCTGGACGCGCTGCGCGCCGACGGCGCGACGCGCGTGCTGGTGCTGCCGATGTATCCGCAATACGCCGCCGCGACCACCGCCAGCGTCGGCGACAAGGTGATGCAGTGGGCGCAGCAGGTGCGCCGCGTGCCGGAGCTGCGCTTCGTCGGCGCCTGGCACGACGACCCCGGCTACATCGCGGCGCTGGCGTCACGCGTGCGCGAGCACTGGGCCGCGCACGGCCGCGCCGAACGGCTGGTGCTGAGCTTTCACGGCCTGCCGCACCGATCGCTCGAGCTCGGCGACCCCTACCACTGCCAATGCCACGCCACCGCTCGGCTGCTCGGCGAGGCGCTGGCGTTGCCGAGCGGAATGTTGCAGGTCACGTTCCAGAGCCGATTCGGCCGCGCACGCTGGCTCGAGCCCTATACCGAGCCGACGCTGGTCGCGCTCGCGCAGCAGGGTATCCGGCGCGTCGACATCATGTGCCCCGGATTCACCGCCGACTGCCTGGAGACGCTGGAGGAGATCGCGCAGGAGGCGCGGGCCGCCTTCCTCGGCGCCGGCGGCGAGGAGCTGCGCTATATCGACTGCCTGAACGCGCGGCCCGACTTCATCGCCGCACTGGCCGATCTGGCGCTGCGCCACCTGCAGGGCTGGCCGACAGTCGCCGCGCCGGATCCCGAGGCGCGCGCTGCCGCCGAGGCCGCCCGGGCGCGCCAGCGCGAGCGCGCGCTGGCGATGGGTGCGAAGGACTGACGGGCGGGCCGATCGCCGCGCCGCCGCCTGCCTCCTGCCGCTGCCGCTGACACCCGTTCGCGTTCGATCGGCAAGGACCGTGTTGACGGCGATCGACCGTTGTCGGCCCGGAGCGGCCGCTGGCCGCTCCGGACTTCGCCCCTGTTCGTTCGGCTCCCCCGAGCCCCCTCCGAGAGGGGGCTCGGGGGAGCGGTGCAATAGGCCGCCTGCGGCCCGGAGCGGCCAACGGCCGCTCCGGGCCGAACGCCGCCGTTCCGGCGCAGACCCTGTTTGAACGACCGAGGCAAGCAGGTATCAGGCGCGCCGCCGCCAGGCAAGCAGGCGCGGCATCAGCAGCACCGCGGCGACGCAGATCAGCAGCGCGAGCGACAGCGGCCGCTGCACGAAGACGGCGAAGCTGCCCTCGCCGATCGACAGCGCGTTGCGCAACTGCGCCTCGGCCAGCGGGCCGAGGATGAGGCCGACGATGACCGGCGCGGTCGGGAAGTCCAGCCGCCGCATGACCACGCCGAGAAGCCCGAGGCCGAGCATCAGGTACAGGTCGAACGCGCTCTGCCGCATGCCGTAGACACCGACGGTGGCGAAGATCAGGATCCCGGCATACAGCGGCGCGCGCGGGATCTTCAGCAGCTTGACCCACAAGCCGACCAGCGGCAGGTTGAGCACCAGCAGCATCAGGTTGCCGATGTAGAGCGACGCGATCAGCGCCCAGACGAGGCCGGTGTTGGTCTCGAACAGCTGCGGCCCGGCATTGATGCCGTAATTCTGCAGCGCGGACAGCAGCACCGCGGCGGTGACCGAGGTCGGGATGCCCAGCGTCAGCAGCGGCACAAGCGTCGCCGTTACGGCCGCATTGTTGGCGGCCTCGGGCCCGGCCACACCCTCGATCGCGCCGGTCGTTCCGAACTCCTCCTTGTGCGCGCTGAGCTTGCGCTCGGTGGCGTAGCTCAGGAAGGTCGGGATCTCGGTGCCGCCGGCCGGGATGGTGCCGAACGGAAATCCGAGCGCGGTGCCGCGCAGCCATGCGGGCCAGGAGCGGCGCCATTGCGCGCGCGTCATGTGCACGCGGTTCAGGCGGTTCATCTCGCTCGTGCTGCGGCCCTCGTAGAGCGCGTTGTACAAGCACTCGCCGACCGCGAACAGCCCGACCGCGACCAGCACCACCTCGACACCGTCGAAGAACTCCGCGACGCCGCCGGTATAGCGCGCCTGGCCGGTGATCTGGTCGATGCCGACCAGCCCCATCGCCAACCCGAGGAAGAGCGAGACCAGCCCGCGCAGCGTGCTCTGCCCGAGCACCGCGCTGACGGTCGTGAAGGCCAGCAGCATCAGGCAGAAGTACTCCGGCGGCCCGAGCCGCACCGCATAGTCGGCCAGCACCGGCGCGAACAGCGTCACCAGCACGGTGGCGATCGTTCCGGCGACGAAGCTGCCGATCGCCGAGGTCGCCAGCGCCGCGCCGGCACTCCCGCTCTTGGCCATCTTGAAACCCTCGAGCGCGGTCACCATGGTGCCGGTCTCGCCCGGGGTGTTGAGCAGGATCGAGGTCGTCGAGCCGCCGTACATCGCGCCGTAGTAGATGCCGGCGAAGAAGATCATCGACGCGGTAGGCTCGACCTGCGCCGTGATCGGCAGCAGCATCGCCACCGTGACCGCCGGGCCCAGGCCCGGCAGCACGCCGATCGCGGTACCCAGGGCGCAGCCGACGAAGGCCCACATCAGGTTGACCGGGGTCGCCGCGGTGGCGAATCCGGCCAGCAGCTGCGATCCGAAGTCCATCGTGCGCGCCCGCCCGGCTCGCGTCTCAGAGCCAGCCGGTGCCGGTCAGCGCCGGCAGGTTGACGCCCAGCAGGCGCGCGAACAGCCAGTAGACCGGTGCCGCGATGACGATGCCGATCGCCAGGTCGAGCGCGGCGCGGCGCACGCCGCCTCCCTGGCCCTCGCTGCGCCGCAGCCCGCGCGCGGCGAGCGCGAAGCACAGCGCGCAGGCGAGCACGAAGCCGATGCGCTCGATCAGCGCCGCATTGGCCAGCACGCCGGCGACGACCCAGGCGAGCGACCCCCAGTCGCCGCGCGCCGCCCCCGACGGCGGCGGCAGCTGGCGCAATCCGCCGGTCGCGGCCTCGGCCAGCAGCCACAGGCCAAGCCCCGCCAGCGCGGCGGCGACGACCCAGGGCAGGAAGTCGGGGCCGACACCGGCATAGCCGGCTTGCGACGGGATCCCGGTCGCGCCCCAGGCCAGCGTCGCGGCGACCGCGAGCACGCCGGCGCCGACCAGCCATTGCGGCCAGACCGGCGGCCCCGGCGGCGACGACTGCAACGGGCTCGGCGGCGGCACGCGCGGCACCTCAGGCCATGCCGGCCTTGACCATGGTCGCGCGCAGCTCGGCGAAGCTCTCGTCGACGAAGGTCTCGAACGGCTTGCCGACCAGCAGCGCCGGCGTCCAGTTGTTCTTCGCCAGCGAATCGGCCCAGGACTTGGTCCGCGTCGCCTTCGCGACCATGTCCGCGAGAGCCCGCTTCTGCGCCTCGTCGATCCCGGCCGCGCCGTACACGCCGCGCCAGTTGCCGAGCACGACGTCGAAGCCCTGCTCCTTCATCGTCGGCACCGGGATGCCCTGGATGCGCGACTCGGAGGTGACGCCGATGGCCTTCATGCGGCCGCTGTCGATATAGCTCTGGAACTCGCTGTAGCCGCTGCCGCCGACGCTGACGTTGCCGCCCAGGATCGCCGCCACCGCCTCGCCGCCGCCGCGGAACGGCACGTAGTTGATCTTGGTCGGGTCGACCCCGACGCGCCGCGCCAGCATCGCGATCGCGATATGTTCGGTCGCCCCGGCCGAGCCGCCGCCCCACTTGACGCTGCCCGGGTCCTTCTTCAGCTGCGCGACGACATCGGCCATCGACTTGAAGGGCGAATTCGCCGGCAGCACGAAGACGTTGTACTCGGTCGTCAGGCGCGCGATCGGCGTGACCTGCGTGATCGAGACCGGTGGCCGGTTGCGGATCTCCCCGCCCAGCATCACCGCGCCCATCACCATCAGCGCATTCGGGTCGCCGCGGCTGGCGTTGAAGAACTGCGCCAGCCCGATCGCACCGGCGGCACCACCCTTGTTCTCGTAGGTGACCGACGAGACGACCCCGGCCTCCTGCATCGCCGCGCCGAGCGCGCGGCCGGTCGCGTCCCAGCCGCCCCCCGGGTTGGCGGGGATCATCATCTTGAGGTTGGCGGCCGCGCGCGCGGCCAGCGGCCAGGCACCGGCCAGGGCCAGCGCGGCAGCGGACTTCAGAAAGGTATCGCGGCGCATCGAAGATCTCCTCGTCGGTGGAATCGGAATCGACGGCGCCGATGCTCGCTGGCCTGGCTGTCATTCGGCTGTCCGCGGCATGCGGGTTTACCCGGCGCGACCTATGATCCCGTTCCGATGAAGCTGCTGCTGGTCGAGGACAACCCGGCGATGCAGGCGACGCTGCAACGCAGCTTCGAGCGCCGCGGCATCCAGGTGCTGCTGTGCGGCGACGGTGCGCGCGCGCTCGATCGCTGGCGTGCCAGCCTGCCCGACGCCGTGCTGCTGGATCTGAGCCTGCCCGCGGTCGACGGGCTGCAGGTGCTGTCGCAGGCGCGCGCCGAGGGCCTGCGCACGCCGGTGCTGATCCTGACCGCACGCGGCACGGTCGGCGACCGCATCCTGGGCCTGAATACCGGCGCCGACGACTACCTGGCCAAGCCCTTCGACCTCGACGAGCTCGAGGCCCGCGTGCGCGCGCTGGTGCGGCGCAGCGGATCGCCGGCAGCGGCACCGACCTTCGGCGGGTTGCAGGTCGATGCCGACTCCGGCGCCGTGCTGCGCGACGGCCAGCCGATGGAGTTGACGCAACGCGAGGCCGCGCTGCTGCGCGCGCTGCTGGCCAGGCCGGGTCAGGCGGTCGCCAAGGAGCGGCTGCTGGCGCTGGTATTCCCCGGCGATGCCGAGGTCCAGCCGGAGGCAGTCGAGGTCGTCGCCTACCGCCTGCGCCGCAAGCTCGACGGGCTGCCGGTGCGGCTCGTCACGCTGCGCGGCCTGGGCTACCTGCTGAAGGCACAGGCTTGATGCCGGCGCGGCACCGGGCCTCGCTGCGCCGCCAGCTGCTGCTGGGGCTGCTGCTGCCGACGGTCGCCGTCGTCGCGCTGAACACCGTGCTGCTGTACCGCCAGGCGCTGGCGGCGGCGGATACCGCCTACGACCGCACGCTGCTGGCGACCGCGAAGTCGATCGGCGAGCAGCTCTCGCTGGCGGCCGGCGCAGGCGGTGCCGCGGCACGCGTCGTCGCCTCGGTCCCCTACTCGGCGCTCGAGGCCTTCGAGGCCGACAGCCGCAGCCGGCTCTTCTACCGCGTGCTCGGATTCGACGATGAACTCGTCTCCGGCTTCGCCGACCTGCCGCCGCCGAACCGCGCCCTGCCCGACCGCAGCGTCTACGCCGCACTCGTGCACTTCTACGACGACCGCTATCGCGACGAGCCGGTGCGCATGGCGGTGCTGCTGCAGCCGGTGGCCAGCGCCGACAACCAGGGCATGGCCACCGTACAGGTGGCCGAGACGCTCGAGCTCAGGCAGACGCTGGCGCGCCAGATCCTGCTCGACACGGTCTGGCGCCAGGCCATGCTGCTGGCGCTCATCGCCGCGGTCGTGCTATGGGTGGTGCAGCGCGCCACGCGGCCGGTGCGCGGCGTCAGCGCGGCGATCGAGCAGCGGCCGGCGGGCGACCTCACGCCGATCGACACCGGGCAGGCACCGCGCGAGCTGCTGCCGCTGCTCGAGGCGACCAACCACGTGATGCAGCGGCTGGCGAGCTTGCTCGCGCACCAGAAGCGCTTTGTCCGCGACGCCGCGCACCAGCTGCGCACGCCGCTGGCGGTGCTGAAGACGCAGCTGCAGTCGGCACGCCGCGGCGACATGCCGGCCGAGAAGGCGTTCGACGAGCTGACGCACACGGTCGACGGCGCGATCGCGCTGGCCAACCAGATGCTCGCGCTGGCCAAGGTCGAGCAGCTGCGCCAGCAGGGCGACGCCGCGGTCGTCGACGCGGAGGCGGTCGTGCGCGAGGTCGCGCTGGACCTGGCACCGCTGGCCGCCGAGCGCGACCTCATGCTGGAGGTCGATGCACAGCCGGCGCCGGTGCGCGCGCACGAGTGGATGCTGCGCGAGCTGCTGCGCAACCTGCTGCACAACGCGATCCGGCACTCGCCGCGGGGGGCGCCGTTGCGCCTGTCGCTGGCCACGCAGGGTCGGCACGCGGTGCTCACCATCGCCGACGCCGGCCCGGGCCTGGACCCTGCGCTCGGCGAGCGCCTGTTCCAGCCCTTCGCCGCCGGGGCCGGCAGCCGCACCGGCGCCGCGGCCGACACCGGCGCCGCCGGCAGCGGGCTCGGCCTGGCGATCTGCCACGAGATCGTCGACACCCTCGCCGGCACGCTGGCGCTGGACAATCGGCGCGTGCACGGCCGGATCGCCGGCCTCGACGCCGTCGTCCGCCTCCCGCTCGCGCCTGCCCCGTCGGCGAACCGATGAACGAACTGCCTGTCGTCGAGCGACTGCGCCTGGACAAGTGGCTGTGGGCGGCGCGGCTGTGCAAGACGCGCTCGCTGGCAGCCGACGAGATCGCGTCCGGCCGCGTGCGTGTCGCCGGCCAGCCGGTCAAGCCGGCGCGCGAGGTCAAGGCCGGCGACCTGGTCGAGCTGCGCCAGGACGGGCTGTGGCGCGCCCTCGTCGTGCGGGCCTGCAGCCCGGTGCGCGGCCCGGCGCCGCTGGCACAGGCACTGTATGCGGAAACCCCGGAAAGCGCGGCGGCGCGGCATCAGGCGGCCGAGGCGCGCCGGCTGGCGGACGAGCCGGCGCGCGCGATCGAGCAGGGCCGGCCGACCAAGCGCGACCGGCGCGCGATCGACCGCAGCCGTGGCCTGTGGCGGCGCTGGAGCGCATCGATCGACGACGAATGACGCCGGCGGCCCTTGAAAGCCTCGGCGCTGGCCCCACTTCCTGCGAAACCTCGTTGTCGACATGGCCATGAACCCGAACGAAGCCGAGCCGAACCTCCCGACCGTCACCGACCCCAGCCCCGATTCGAACCCCGAGACCCCCGCCCAGGCGCCGTCGGCGTCGGATGACCTGGCCGCCTTGCAGGCCAGGCATGCCGAAGTGTCGGACGCCTATCTGCGCGCCAAGGCCGAGGCCGAGAACACGCGCCGCCGCGCCGAGGAGGAGGTGGCCAAGGCGCGCAAGTTCGCCGTCGAATCCTTCGCCGAAAGCCTGCTGCCGGTCGCCGACAGCCTGGAGGCGGCGATCGCGATCGAGAACGCCACCGCCGAGCAGCTGCTCGAGGGGACCCACGCGACGCTGCGCCAGCTGCGCCAGGCGCTCGAGCGCAACCGCGTGCTGGCCGTCGATCCTCCCGCCGGGACCAAGTTCGACCCGCATCGGCACCAGGCGATCAGCGTCGTTCCCGCCGCGCAGGAGGCCAACACCATCGTGGCCGTGCTGCAAAAGGGCTACCTGATCGCCGACCGGGTGCTGCGGCCGGCCTTGGTCACGGTCGCCGCGCCCAAGTGAAGCCCGCCCGGCCTGGCCGGGCTTGAAAGCGCGCACTCCAGCCACAACTCGCAAGCAACTGAACATCCCCGCTTCAGAGGAGCAATACAAATGGGCAAGATCATCGGTATCGACCTGGGAACGACCAACTCCTGCGTCGCCGTCATGGAGGGCAACACCCCCCGCGTCATCGAGAACAGCGAGGGTGCGCGCACGACGCCGTCGATCGTCGCCTACCAGGACGACGGCGAGATCCTGGCCGGCGCCAGCGCCAAGCGCCAGGCGGTGACCAACCCGAAGAACACGCTGTATGCGGTCAAGCGCCTGATCGGGCGCAAGTTCGGCGAGAAGGAGGTGCAGAAGGATATCGACCTGATGCCCTTCCGCATCGTCGCGGCCGACAACGGCGACGCCTGGGTCGAGGTGCGCGGCAAGAAGATGGCGCCGCCGCAGGTCAGCGCCGAGGTCCTGCGCAAGATGAAGAAGACGGCCGAGGACTATCTCGGCGAGCCGGTCACCGAGGCCGTGATCACGGTGCCCGCCTACTTCAACGACAGCCAGCGCCAGGCGACCAAGGACGCCGGCCGCATCGCCGGGCTGGAAGTCAAGCGCATCATCAACGAGCCGACCGCGGCGGCATTGGCCTTCGGGCTGGACAAGCACGGCAAGGGCGACCGCAAGATCGCCGTCTTCGACCTCGGCGGCGGCACCTTCGACATCTCGATCATCGAGATCGCCGACGTCGACGGCGAGAAGCAGTTCGAGGTCCTGTCGACCAACGGCGACACCTTCCTCGGCGGCGAGGACTTCGACCAGCGCATCATCGACTACATCGTCACCGAGTTCAGGAAGGAGCAAGGCGTCGACCTGACGAAGGACGTGCTGGCGCTGCAGCGGCTGAAGGAGGCGGCCGAGAAGGCCAAGATCGAGCTGTCCAACAGCACCCAGACCGACGTCAACCTGCCCTACATCACGGCCGACGCGTCGGGCCCGAAGCACCTGAATATCAAGCTCACGCGCGCCAAGCTGGAAAGCCTGGTCGAGGACCTGATCGAGCGCACGATCGAGCCCTGCCGGATCGCGATCAAGGATGCCGGCATCAAGGCCGGTGACATCGACGACGTGATCCTGGTCGGCGGCCAGACGCGCATGCCCAAGGTGCAGGACAAGGTCAAGGCCTTCTTCGGGCGTGAGCCGCGCAAGGACGTCAACCCCGACGAGGCGGTCGCGGTCGGCGCCGCGATCCAGGGCTCGGTGCTCGGCGGCGAGCGCAAGGACGTGCTGCTGCTCGATGTCACCCCGCTGTCGCTCGGCATCGAGACCCTGGGCGGCGTGATGACCAAGATGATCAAGAAGAACACCACGATCCCGACCAAGTTCAGCCAGGTCTTCTCGACCGCCGACGACAACCAGCCGGCGGTGACGATCAAGGTCTTCCAGGGCGAGCGCGAGATGGCTGCCGGCAACAAGAGCCTCGGGGAGTTCAACCTCGAGGGCATCCCGCCGGCGCCGCGCGGGCTGCCGCAGATCGAGGTCACCTTCGACATCGACGCCAACGGCATCCTGCACGTCAGCGCCAAGGACAAGGGCACCGGCAAGGAGAACAAGATCACGATCAAGGCGAACTCGGGGCTGTCCGAGGCCGAGATCGAGAAGATGGTCAAGGATGCCGAGGCGAATGCGGCCGAGGACCACCGCAAGTTCGAGCTCGTGACCGCGCGCAACCACGCCGACGCGATGGTGCACACCGTGCGCAAGAGCCTGGCGGAGCTCGGTGACAAGCTCGATGCCGCCGAGAAGGAGCGGATCGAGACCGCGCTGAAGGATGCCGAGGAGGCGATCAAGGGCGACGACAAGGCCGCGATCGAGGCCAGGACCGAGGCGCTGATGACGGCGAGCCAGAAGCTCGGCGAGAAGGCCTACGCCGAGGCGCAGGCGGCGCAATCGGCGCCGGCGGCCGGCGAGGGCGCCGGGGGTGGGGCCTCGGCCGGCGCCAAGCCGGCCGATGACAACGTCGTCGACGCGGAGTTCAAGGAAGTGAAGAAGTGACGCAGCCGGCGGGTCAGGGGCCCGCCTCGGCATCCCGCCGCGTGCGGAGCTCGGGCCCGGCCTGATCTCCCGCGCGGCGGGCTTGCTTCCGGAACACGAGCATCACGATGTCCAAACGCGACTTTTACGACGTCCTCGGGGTGGCGAAGAACGCCAGCGACGAGGAGATCAAGAAGGCCTACCGCAAGCTGGCCATGAAGCATCACCCTGACCGCAACCAGGGTGACGCGACGAAGAAGGCGGAGGAGAAGTTCAAGGAGGCCAAGGAGGCCTACGAGATCCTCTCCGACGCCAGCAAGCGCGCCGCCTACGACCAGTTCGGCCATGCCGGCGTCGACCCGAGCATGGGCGGCGGGCGTGGCGGGCCGGGGCCGGAGGGATTCGGCGGCTTCGCCGAGGCCTTCGGCGACATCTTCGGCGACATCTTCGGCGGCGGTGGCGGCGGCCGGCGCGGCGGCGGCCAGCAGGTCTACCGCGGCGCCGACCTGTCGTACGCGATGGAGGTCACGCTCGAGGAGGCTGCGCGCGGCAAGGATACGCAGATCCGCATCCCGAGCTGGGAGTCCTGCGAGACCTGCCACGGCAGCGGCGCCAAGCCCGGCACGAGCGCCAAGACCTGCCCCTCGTGCCACGGCGCCGGGACGGTGCACCTGCGGCAGGGATTCTTCAGCATCCAGCAGACCTGCCCGCATTGCCGCGGCAGCGGCAAGATCATCCCCGAGCCCTGCAGCGCCTGCAGCGGTGCCGGCCGCATCAAGCGCCAGAAGACGCTCGAGGTCAAGATCCCGGCCGGCATCAACGAGGGCATGCGGATCCGCTCCGCCGGCAATGGCGAGCCCGGGACCAACGGCGGCCCGCCGGGCGACCTCTATATCGAGATCCGCGTCAGGCCGCACGAGGTCTTCGAGCGCGACGGCGACGACCTGCACTGCACGGTGCCGGTCGGGCTGACCACCGCCGCGCTCGGCGGCACGGTCGAGGTGCCGACGCTGGACGGCAAGGCCGAGATCGAGCTGCCCGAGGGCACCCAGCATGGCAAGACCTTCCGCCTGCGCGGCAAGGGCATCAAGGGCATCCGCTCGAGCTACCCCGGCGACCTGTACTGCCATGTCGGCGTCGAGACCCCGGTCAAGCTGACCGAACACCAGCGCAAGCTGCTGCGCGAGCTCGACGAGAGCTTCCGCAAGGCCGGCGACCGCCATTCGCCCGGCGCGAAGAGCTGGACGGACCGCGTCAAGGACCTCTTCAAGTAGCCGCCGCGCGGCGGCGGCGCGCGTCGCTCAGTCGCGGTCGGCCGGCATCGCCGCCGGCAGCACCGCGCCGGCCGGGTGCAGCGGCGGCAATGCCGCGGCCTGCGCCGCGGGGCGCCGCTCGCGCACCAGGTAGCTGTACAGCACCGGCACCACGACCAGCGTCAGCAGGGTCGAGGTCAGCAGCCCGCCGATGATCGCGCGCCCCATCGGTGCCTGGATCTCGCCGCCGTCGTTGAGCGCCAGCGCCAGCGGCAGCATGCCGAAGATCATCGCCGCGGTCGTCATGACGATCGGGCGCATCCGGATCTGCCCGGCCTGCAGCAGCGCGTCCTTCACGCTCGCGCCGGCGCGGCGCGCCTGGTTGGCGAAGTCGACGAGCAGGATCGCATTCTTCGTCACCAGCCCCATCAGCATCACCAGCCCGATCATCGAGAAGACGTTGAGCGTGCTGCCCCACAGCAGCAGCGCCAGCATGACACCGATCAGCGCCAGCGGCAGGCTGGCCATGATCGCGATCGGCTGCGCGAAGCTGCCGAACTGGCTTGCCAGCACGATGTAGATGAAGATCACCGCCAGCACCATCGCCGAGACCATCGCGGCGAAGGCCTCCTGCTGGTCGCGCGTCGCGCCGCCGACGTCGAAGCGGTAGCCCGGCGGCAGCGTCGTCGCCTTCACCAGCGCCTGCACCTCGTTGCCGACATCGCCCGCCGGCCGGCCCTCGACGCCGGCGAAGACCGCCTCGCGCCGCTGCAGGTCCTGACGCCGGACGACCTGCGGGTTGAAGACCGGCTCGAGCTCGGCGACGCTGGCCAGCGCGATCGGCGTGCCGTCGGCGGCGAAGGCCACCGGCAGCCCGCGCAGCTGGTCGACACGCTCGCGCGCGGCTTCGGGCAGGCGCAGCACGACGTCGACCTGGTCGCCGTCGGGCGTGGTCCAGCTCGTCGCCGTCTCGCCGTTGACATAGGCGCGCAGCGACGAGGCGAGCTGCGGCACGGTCAGCCCCAGCTCGCGCGCCGCGCCGGGCTTGACCCGCACCGCATACGCCGGCACGCCCGGCTGGACCGACGACTCGACATCGACCACGCCCGGGATCGCGCGCAGCCGGTCGGCGAAGTCGTTCGTCAGCCGTGCCAGCTCCTGCGCGTCCGGCCCGAGCAGCGCGACGTAGATCGGGCGGTCGAAGCCGACCGCGACATCGGTGCCGGGGATGCGCGAGATCGCCGCCCGGATCGCATCCTCGACCTCCTTCTGCGAGCGATCGCGCGCGCCGCGGTCGACGAGCGCGATGTTGAGCCAGGCCTGGTTGCGCTGGCCGGCGCCGCCGACCCAGGTCGAGACGACGCGCACCCCGGGCATCGCGCGAACCAGGGCCTCGATCTGGCGCACCTTGGCGTCGGTGCGCTCGAGGCTGGAGCCGACCGGCATGCGCAGCGCCAGGCGCGTGAACCCCTCGTCGGTCCTCGGCACGAACTCGCTGCCGACCAGCGGCGCCAGCGCGAGCGCGGCGACGAAACTCAGCAGCCCGACGCCGACGACGACGCCGCGCGGCGTCACGGTGGCTAAGCGCCAGCGTCGCGGCGCGGCGCGGTCGCGCCGGCCATCGGCGCCGAACGGCCGCGCGTAGGCCGGCAGCGGCACGAGCCGCCAGCGCCGGTCGCTGAAGATCCAGTGCACCAGCTGCGCATACAGCCGGTGCAGCGCGTCCAGCCCGCGCTCGGTGGCGCGGATCGCGTGGCCGATCCCCGGCAGCCGCGCCAGCCGCGCCGACGGCGGGTCGTGCCAGACGCTGGACAGCATCGGGTCGAGCGTGAAGCTGACGAACAGGCTGATCAGCACCGCGACGACCACCGTGACGCCGAAGGGGTAGAAGAACTTGCCGACGATGCCGCCCATGAACGCCACCGGCACGAAGACGGCGCAGATCGCGAAGGTGGTCGCCAGCACCGCCAGCCCGATCTCGTCGGTGCCCTCGCGCGCCGCGCTCTGGTGGTCCTTGCCCATGCCGAGGTGGCGCACGATGTTCTCGCGCACGACGATCGCATCGTCGATCAGCAGCCCGATGCACAGGCTCAGCGCCATCATCGTCATGAAGTTCAGCGTGAAGCCGAAGGCGTAGACGGCGATGAAGCTCGAGATGACCGCGATCGGCAGCGTCAGCCCGGTGATCACCGTGCTGCGCCAGCTGTGCAGGAACAGGAAGACGATCGCCACCGTCAGCAGCGCGCCCTCGACGAGCGTGTTCTGCAGCCCGCGCAGCGAGCCCTTGACCCAGTCGCTGCTGGCGTAGATCAGCTCCAGCCGCACGTCCGGCGGCAGCTGCTTGCGCAACTCCTCCATCGCCTCCTTGACCGCCTCGCCGACGGCGACGATGTTGGCGTCCTGCTGCTTGTGCACCTCGACGTTGATCGCGCGCTCGCCGTCGACCCGCGCCATCGAGTCGGGCTCGCGCTCGCGCTCGACGACGCGGCCCAGGTCGCCGAGCGTCAGCGCGAGCGCACCCTGGCGGCCGACGACGACCTCGGCGAAGTCGCGCGGGTCGCGCAGCCGCCCCTCGACGCGCAGGATCGCATCCTGCGATCGGTCGCTGACCACGCCCACCGGCTGGTCCGCATTCGCCGCCGCCAGCGCCTGCGCGATCTGCGCCGGCGTCACGCCGTAGGCGCGCAGCCGCGCCGGGTCGAGGTCGACGCGGATCTCGCGCGAGGCCAGCCCGCTCATCGCCACCCGCGCCACCCCGGCCACGCGCTGCAGCCGGCGGTCGAGCTGCTGCTCGGCGATCAGCGACAGCTCGCGCTGGCTGCGCGTCGGCGACACCAGCGCCATGACGACCACCGGCTGCTCGTTGTCGCTGTCGAAGCGCGCGATCGTCGGCGCCTCGACATCGCGCGGCAGCACGGCCTGGATCGCCGAGATGCGGTCGCGCAGGTCCTGCATCGCGCGGTCCATGTCGGTGTCGAGCCCGAACTCGGCGCTGATGCCGGTACGCCCCTCCTGGCTGCGCGACATGATGCGGCGCACGCCGGCGATGCTGTTGATCGCCTCCTCGATCGGGCGCGCGACCTCGCGCTCGAGGGCCTCCGGCGAAGCGCCCGGGTAGCGCAGTTCGACGAAGGCGGCCGGAAACGAGATGTCGGGCATCTGCTCGACGCCCAGGCGCTGGTACGAGAACAGCCCGAGCACGCACAGCGCCACCATCACCATGGTGGCGAAGACCGGGTTGGCGATCGAGATGCGGGTGATCCACATGCGGCGGACTCGGCTCGGAGGGGCAGGGCGGCGGGAGCGGCGCGGGAGCGGCCCGGATCCGCGAATCGTTCAGTGGGCGCTGGCCGGACGCGCACCCGACGCGCGCGTCGCCGCGACCGACGCCCCCGGCGCGTCGGAGACGAGCGCCTTCGCGCCTTCGCGCAGATTCTCGTAGCGCGCCGCCAGCACGACGCTGGCCGGCGTCACGCCCGACAGCAGCTCGACGCGCCCGCCGGCGGCGTCACGCCGGCCGACGGTGACCGCGCGCCGCGCGAGCACGCCGTCCTCGATCAGCCAGACATGCGGCTGGCCTGCGGCGTCGACGAGCGAACCGGCCGGCAGCGTCAGGCGCTCGACCCTGTCGTCGAGCGTCACGCGCGCGAGCGCGAACTGCCCGGCGCGCAGCCGCTCGGCAGGATTCGGCAGCACGACCGCCACGCCGATCGCACGCGTGCCGGGGTCGGCGGCGGGCGCGATGCGCGCGATGCGGCCGGCGACCGGCTCGGCCAGGCCCTCGACCTGGACCTGCACCGGCAGCCCCGGCGCCAGCCGCGCGACCTCGTGCGTGCCGACCCGGCCGGCGAGCTCCAGCTCGCGCAGGTCGACGATCGTCAGCACCGGCTGCTCGGGGCTGACCTTCTCGCCCGGCAGCGCCTTGCGCTCGGCGACGATGCCGTCGATCGGCGCCGACAGCGTGGCGTCGCGCAGCGACAGCCGGGCCGTGTTCAGCGCCGCCTGCGCCGCGTCGAGTTGCGCGCGCGCGGTATTCAGCCCCGCGCGCGACTGCTCGAGCGCCACCGGCGAGATGAACTGCTGCGCCGCCAGCCGCTCGTTGGACGCATGCGTGCGCTCGGCCTGCGCGAGCGCGGCGCGCGCCGCACCGAGCTGCGCCTCGCGCTCGGCGGCGCGGCTGTCGGCCTCGGCGGTGTCGATGCGTCCCAGCAGCTGCCCGGCGCGCACGCGGTCGCCCTCGCGCACCGACAGTGTCAGCAGCGTGCCCGCCGCCTTGGCGCGCAGCACGGCGCTGGCCGGCGCGACCAGCGCGCCCGAGAACTCGAGCGGCTGCGGCATCGACGCGTGCCGCGGCTGCACGACCTCGTCGCGGCCGAACTCGAGCGCGACCTCGGGCTTGCCGCCCTTCGCGTCGCCGCGCCCGGGCAGCGGCAAGGCGCCTCCGACGAGTGCGGCGCCGAGACCGAGAACGAGGGCGAGGGCAAGGGTGGTGCCGATCAGGCGTTGACGGGTCATGGCGTCTTCCGTGGGCAGGCGTGGCCGGCGACCGGGCCCGGGATCGACCAGGCCCATGCGGCAGCAGCGGGCGCAGTGTAGGCGCGACCGCGCGCCGGAGCGATCCCCATGCGACGAACGACGCTACCGCGGCGACGGGCTGCGGCCGGATGCGACCGGACGCGCCGCGACGGCCCGGGTCCCCGAGCGGCAACGTGAGTGCCGACGCCGGGTGCGCGCTCGACGGCGCGCGCGCTGGGCGCGACTGGCGGCGCTCAGGCGCTCGGGCGCTCGGGCGCTCGGGCGCTCGGGCGCTCGGTCGCTCGGTCGCTCAGGCGCTCGCGCGCTCGGGCGACCGGGCGCTCAGGCGCTCAGCGGCGGCGCGCTGCGGCAGCCGCCGACCAGCGCTCGCGGCACGCAGTCACCGCTGCGCAGGCGGCGCGTCAGCGCGAACGCGTCCACCGGCGCGCACAGCGCGTGGCCCTGCGCCAGCGGACAACCCAGCTCGCGCAGCAGCTCGAGCTGGGCGCGCGTCTCCACGCCCTCGGCGACCACCGGCAGGCCGAGCGAAGCCGCCACGCGCAGCGTCGACTCCATCACCATCCGCGGCGGGCCGCCGCCCTGGATGCGCTGGACGATCCCGCGGTCGACCTTGACGAGGTCGACCGGCAGCTCGCGCAGCCTGGCCAGCGACGCCGCCCCCTCGCCGAAGCGGTCCAGCGCGACCGCGACGCCGGCCGCGCGAAGCGGCCGCAGGGCGCGCTGAAGTGCCTCGTCGCCGGCCAGCGCTGCTGCCACCAGCTCGATCTGCAGCGCCCGCGGCTGCAGCGCATGCGCGGCCAGCGCATCGTCGAGCCAGGACCGCAGCGCCGGGTCCAGGCACTGGCTGCGCGTCAGGTTGACCGACAGGCGCTGCGGCGCCGCATCGCCGAGCACCTGCTGCCAGCGCGCCAGCTGCTGGCACGCCGACTCCAGCACGAAGCGCCCGAGCACCTGGCCGAACCCGGCGCGCTCGGCGACCTCGACGATCTCCACCGTCGGCATCAGCGATTGCACGGCGCGTGGCCAGCGCAGCAGCGCCTCGACCGCATGCACGCGACGTGTCCTCAGGTCGATCATCGGCTGGTAGACGAGGTGCAGCTCGCGCGCGTCGAGCGCTCGGCGCAAGGCATCGGCCAGCGGAGCCGGGACCGCCGCATCGTTCTCGGCCGGCGCCGCGCCTGCCGGTGCGGGCCTGGCGGCGGACGTCGTCGACTGCGCCAGCATGGACGCGGCAGCGGCCGGGAGGCCGCCGACCGTTATACCCGCGGCCATCGGCGCGCGGTCGGCGGCCGGCGCATCGGCGCGCGGCATGTTGTGTGCCGCTGATGCCGCCGGCCGGCCGCCGGTCGCCGGCGATGTCGGGTCGAGGACCGGGCCGCGAGCCTTCGCCCGCCGCGCATCGTCGGCGGGCTCGTGGCCTGACGGCAGCGTGCTCACGGCATCGCCCGCACCGGCCACGGCACCGGGCCGCTCGCGCGCGGCGGGATCGGTGCGCCGGCGCCAGTCGGCCTCCACCAGCAGCACGGCCAGCAGCGCCATCGCGCCCGCCCCGGCCCAGACCGGTGCCGCGGCCGCGGCCCATGCCGCATGCGCCAGCGCGCCGGACGCTGCGGCAGCCAGGACCGCGGCCCAGCCCACCGCCCGCAGGCGGCGCGGATCGTCGTGCGTCATCCTGCGCATGACGGCGTATCGGCCGGCGGCGCGCCCGCTTGAGCACCCGCTTCGCCGCCGCAGCCGCCGACGGGCCGGACCAGCTCGCCGATCGGCCGATGCGCGTGAAGGATGCCCGGCGGGCGGGCGCTGGCCGGCCGCGGCGGCAAGCCACCGCGCGGCAAGCGGCGCGCGGCCGCCTCACCTGCCGGCGAAGCCATGAACGCACCCGCGATCCATGGCTTCGCGCGCGCTCACCAGACTGCCCTGCGCGCTGCGCGCTCCGGAATGAGCGCTTGGGAGCGGCCCGGCGCGCTCACCGGACTGCCCTGCGCGCTGCGCGCTCCGGAATGAGCGCTTGGGAGCGGCCCGGCGCGCTCAGGGCCCGGCCGGGCTGCCGGGCGCACGACCCGCGATCGGCGGCAGCGAGTGCCGCACGTCGGCGCACTGGGCGCGGAGGCGCAGCGCGTGGTCCATCAGCACCAGCGCCAGCAGCGCCTCGGCGATCGGCGCGGCTCGGATGCCGACGCAGGGGTCGTGCCGGCCATGCGTCTGCAGCACGACCGGGCGCCCCGCGCGGTCGATCGAGGCCTTCGGCAGGCGGATCGAGCTCGTCGGCTTGAGCGCCAGCCGCACGACCAGATCCTGCCCGGTCGAGATTCCGCCCAGCACGCCGCCGGCGTGGTTGCTCATAAAACCCTCGGGCGTCAGCTCGTCGCCGTGCACGCTGCCGCCCTGGGTCACGACGCCGAAGCCATCGCCGATCTCGACCCCCTTGACGGCGTTGAGCCCCATCATCGCCCAGGCGATGTCGGCGTCGAGCTTGTCGTACAGCGGCTCGCCCAGCCCGACCGGCACGCCGCGCGCGCGCAGCTCGATGCGCGCGCCGCAGGAGTCGCCGGACTTGCGCAGCGCGTCCATGTACTCCTCCATCTTCGGCAGCAACGTCGCGTTGGGGGCGAAGAAGGGGTTGGTGTCGATCAGCGAATCGTCCTCGAACGGGATCTCGATCTCGCCCAGCGCCCCAAGCCAGGCGCGCACCGTCGTGCCATGGGCCTCGCGCAGCCACTTGCGCGCGACCGCGCCGGCGGCCACCGTCGGCGCCGTCAGCCGCGCCGACGAGCGCCCGCCCCCGCGCGGGTCGCGGTGCCCGTACTTGCGCCAGTAGGTGTAGTCGGCATGGCCGGGGCGGAAGGTGTCGAGCAGGTTGGCATAGTCGCCGCTGCGCTGGTCGGTGTTGGCGATCAGCAGCGCGATCGGCGTACCGGTGGTCAGGCCCTCGAAGACGCCGGAAAGGATCTGCACCCGGTCGGCCTCGCGCCGCTGCGTCACATGGCGGCTGGTGCCGGGGCGGCGGCGGTCGAGGTCGGGCTGGATGTCGGCCTCGGACAAGGCCATCCCGGGCGGAAAACCGTCGAGCACGCAGCCGATCGCCGGGCCATGGCTTTCGCCGAAGTTGGTGACGCGAAGAAATTCGCCGAAACCCGAGCCCGCCATCTGCAAATTATAGGAGCCGGCCCTGCGCCACCGGCAGCGTGCACCTAGCCACCGGCGAGCAGGCGCAGCGCAGGCCTTGCCAGCCGCACGCCACCGCGGCCTTCGCGCTTGGCCTCGTAGCATGCGGCGTCGGCCTGCGCCAGCCACTGCGCGGGGCTGTCGTGCTGCGCGCCGAACTCGGCCACACCGAGGCTGGCGCCGACGCGCAGCGTCCGCCCGTCCCAGCCCAGCGCCAGCTCGGCGATCGCCTGCTGCACCTTCTGCGCCACCGCCATCGCGCGCACCTGGTCGCAACCTGGCAGCAGCAGCGCGAACTCGTCGCCGCCCAGCCGCCCGACGAGGTCGGAGCCGCGCACGCGGCTGCCGATCGCCCGCGCCACGGCGACCAGCATCGCGTCGCCCGCGGCGTGGCCGGCGCTGTCGTTGACCGGCTTGAAGCGGTCCAGGTCGATCATCACCAGCGCCGCCGGCATCGTGGCCGGCTGGCCGTCGAAGACGCGCTGCAGCGCATGCTCGAAGCCCTGGCGGTTGACGACCCCGGTCAGCGCATCATGCTGCGCCGCATGCTCGAGCGCCTGGCGCGCCGCGACCTGTTCGCTCACGTCGGTCGCGCTCCAGATCGTTCCGGCCTCCGGCTCGCCGGGCTGCACCGGACGCGCGCGCAGCCGCCCCCAGAGCTGGCGGCCATCTGCGCGCTGCAGCCGCCACTCGCCGCCATAGGGCTCGCCGCGCGAGAAAGCCGCACCGACTTGCCGGCCGAGCGACTGCCAGTCGTCGTCGGAGGTGAAGATCGCGCGCGTCGTCTGGCCGACGAGTGCGCCCGGGGCATACCCGAGCATCCGGCACAGCTCGTCGCCGACGAGCTCGAACCGCCCGTGGCGCGTGAACGCCAGCCCGACCGGCGCCGCCGACATGACCGATCCGAGCTTGCGCAGCACCTCGGCGTTGAAGGCCTCGACCTGCGCGCGCTCGGCCCAGACATGGCGCAGCGTGCGCGCCAGCCGGCCGACCTCGCCGCGGCCCTGCGGCCATTCGGCGCCCGAGCCGCCGCTGAGCAACGCCGCCGCCCGGCGCTCGAGCAGGGCCAGCGGCCGCAGCTGCCAGGCGACGAAGGCCAGCAGCGCCGCCGCCAGCAGCCCGGCCAGCGCCGCCGCCTCGCCGAGCGAGCGCGCACGCGCCCGCTGCAGCCCGGCGAGCAGCTGCGCCTCGGGCACGGCGCGCCAGATCCGCCAGCCGCTGCCCGGGTCGGACGCGCCCGTCACGACATCGCCGCCCGCGGCCCGCCAGAGGGTGCCCGGCCGGCCCGCGTCGGCGTCGGCACGCCAGGCGCGATACGCGCCCGCCAGCCTGGGCTCGTCGTCGAGCCGCGTCAGCAGGCGGTCGCGCGCCGGGTGAGCCAGGATGCGCCCCTGCGCATCGGCCAGCACCGTCAGCGTCCCGCTGCCGAGGCCGGCGGCGACCCCGTCGGCTGCGCCGACGCCTGCATCCGCCGCGTCTTCGACCTGCGGCGCCGCGCCGGGGCGCGGCCGGTCCGGCGGCGGCAGCTCGAGCGCGCGCAACAGGTCGCGGCTGGCGAGCCGAAGCGCGCCACCGAGGACGGCGGCGACGCCCTGCTCCGTCCTCACCGGCAACGCGAGCACGACCACCGGCTCGTCCGAGATCCGTCCCGACAGCGCGTCGGACAGCACCGGCCGATTGCCGGCCCGCGCCTGCTGGAACCAGTCCCGGTCGGCGACCGAGAGCTGCGGCTGGCGCGCGCCGCCCGCATCGACGAAGCCGAGCATGCGGCCTGCGCCGTCGGTGACGAAGATGGCCGGGAACAGCTCGCGCAGCGCACCCTGGCGCTCCAGCATCCGCTGCACGCGCCCGGCATCCTCGAGCGTGGCCGTGTCGAGCGCGCCGGCCGCCAGCGTCAGCGCGCGCCGCATCGAGTCCAGTCGCTGGCCGACCGCCTCGGCAGCGAGCTGCGCCTCGCGCTGCTCGTGCAGGCGCGCCTGCACGAGCAACTCCGACTGCGCGCGCTGCCCGAACTGCCACAGCGTCAGCCCGGTGGCGGCCAGCAGGCTGGCGATGCCACCCAGCACCAGCCGCAACTTCAGCGTGCCCAGCGCAGGGGCCAGCCACACGCGCGCCCAGCCCGCCACGCGCTCGCGGCACGGGCGTGCCGGGACGGCGTCGGCGCGGAACAGGTCGGCATCCATGCGGACGCGTTTTCGGCCTGCAACGCGGCCAGCTTGAGCCCGGCGCAGCTGCCGGCGGCGCAGCACGCCAGCATCCGCGCGGTGCTACCGCAGCCGGCCCCGCCGCACCCTGCAAGCGCGCGCTCCGGCCGGCGCCGTCGCGCCGTCGCGCCTGGGGGACACGCGACGCCATGCGGGTCAAGCCCTTCGTGATATACCCGCACCCGCGTTCGCGGGGGCAAGGGCGGGAGTTGCCGCGCGGACTTCTAGACTGACGACCCAGGCAAGCCGGCCGCGTCACGAGCGCATGCCGGGGTGCCGACGACCCGGTACGCCACCCATGTCCACCCTCATCGCCGCGACCGCACTGCTGGCCACGACGGCGGCACCCTCATGCTCCTGGGACAGCCCGGGGCGGGATGCCTTCCGCGGCGACGTCGTCGCCGCGGTCGACTACTACCGCGACATCCCGCCAGACACCCGCGCGCGGCTGAAGGCGCGCATGGCGCGCCATGCCTACGACGAAGTGGCCGACATCCGGCGCGACCGCATCGAGGGCCGACACGAGTATGTCGACCTGCGCGACATGCACTTCGGCCGCGGCGGCGTCTGCCGCCAGGTCTCGCGCCAGCGATGGACCGAGCACGCGCTCGAGCGCGGGCTGGTCTACTGCGAGGACGGCCACTGCCTGATCGTGCCGACCGTCTGCGGCAACCTCAGCCGGGTCACGCGCGTCGAGCGGCCGGAAGTCGCCACGGCGCGCGCCGAGCAGCCCGACGCGGCGCACGAGGACGGGCCGCCCCGCGTCGCGCAGCAGGCCGACGACGGCGCACCACTCGAATTCGAGCCGCCTGGCGCCGGACCCGCTGCCGGGCCGAGCTTCCAGGATGGCGCGGCGCCCGCGCCCGCCGGCGGCGGTGCCGGCGACATGCCCGGCCAGCCTGCCGCCGGCAACCCGGACGGCTCCGGCGCCAGGCCCTGGGGGCCGATCGCCGGACCCGGCCCCTGGGATCCCGGGCCGCGGCTGGACATCGTGCCGGTGATCGAACCGCCGCCACCGCCGATCCCCGAGCCGGGCACCGCGCTGCTGTGGCTGGGCGGACTCGCCGCGCTGGCCGCCAGCCGTCGCTGGCAGCGCGCGCGGTCGCGCAGCGGGCGCTGACGGACGCGCAGCCATCGCCGCGTCGCAAGGCGGCCCCACCGAGTGGTGCGAACGAGGCTTGGCGCAAGGTCGAATCGGCCCGCGCACCAACAGAAACGGGCTGGCCCCGCGTGGGAGCCAACCCGTCGATTCGAAATGGTCGGGACGGCGGGATTCGAACTCGCGACCCCTTGCACCCCATGCAAGTGCGCTACCAGGCTGCGCTACGCCCCGAAGAAGCGTGAAGTATAGCCTGGGCGGCCTGCGCGTTCGGCCGCGCTGGTTTCGCTTGCCGCGCCTGCCGCCACGGCGGCTCGGGTCACCGGCACGGCATGAAGCCGAGGAGCTGGCGACACCCGCTCAGGTCGACAGCAGTTCCCGGATCGCCAGCAGCTCGGCGCGCAGCAGCGCGAGTTCCGCCGCGCTGCCCGCCCCGGTCTCGGCAGGCGGGCGCGATGGCGTGGAAATCAGGTCCGCGATGGCAGCGGCCGCGACCGAGTTCCCGGCGCCGTCGCCGCCCGGGCCGACCCCTGCCACGCCGACGCCAGCGTCGGCGGTCGTCGCAGCCTCGGCCTCGGTGTCGCGACCCCACACAACGCCGCCCCCTGCCGCGCCGGGGTTCGCCACGCCAGCGGCAGCATCGGCGCGCCTCGCGCCGCCGGAGCGGCCCGCCCCGTCACCGGCTGCGGCCCGCTGCGCGCCGTCCGCGCCCGCACCGGCTGCGGCACGCCCCGCGCGCGCGCCGCCGTGCTCGGCGAGCCGGTTGCGCGCGCCGCTGATCGTGAAACCCTGGTCGTACAGCAGGTCGCGGATGCGGCGCACCAGCAGCACCTCATGGTGCTGATAGTAGCGGCGGTTGCCGCGCCGTTTCATCGGCTTGAGCTGGGTGAACTCCTGCTCCCAGTAGCGAAGCACATACGGCTTGACGCCGCAAAGCTCGCTGACTTCACCGATCGTGAAGTAGCGCTTGGCGGGGATCGGTGGAAGGGCTTTCTCCATTCAAATCAAGGAGATCGCAGGGGTTTTGTCAGACTCTACTCGAAGTCCTCCGGGGCCCCCGTGTCGCCTTGCACGATCGCTTTCAGTTTGTGACTGGCGTGGAAGGTGACGACCTGCCGCGCCTTGATCGGGATCGCCTCGCCGGTGCGCGGGTTGCGCCCCGGGCGCGGCGCCTTGCGCCGGATCTGGAAGTTGCCGAATCCCGACAGCTTGACGTCGGCCCCGGCGACGAGCGCGCCGTGGACGATGTCGAAGAAGGCCTCGACCATATCCTTGGACTCGCGCTTGTTCAGCCCCAGGCGCTCGAACAGCAGCTCGGCCAGCTCGGCCTTGGTCAGCGTCGGCGTGGCCAGGCTCGGCAGGATGACAACGCCGGCGGGCGCGTCGGCGCGGTCCTTGTCGCTCATCGTCGGTCTCCAGTGTCGGTGCGCGGCCGCGGCGCCTTGGCACTCAGCTGCGCAGGCGCGCGCCGACGGCCCGCGCGGCGCGGTCGACAGCCTGGGCGACCAGGGTATCGATGTGCTCGTCGGTCAGCGTGGCGTCGGGGTCGAGCAGCTCCAGCCGCAGCGCCATGCTGCGCTCGCCGGCGCCGATGCCGGGCTGCGGCTGCGCCGGCCGGTAGATGTCGAACAGGGTGACGGCGCGCACCAGCCCCTGCGGATCCGCGGCGATCGCATCGACGAGGGCATCGTGCGCGACCCGGTCGGCGACCACGAGTGCGATATCGCGCGTGACCGCCTGCTGGCGCGGCAGCGGTTGCGCCGCCGGCAGCGGGCGCTGCAGCACGGCGTCCAGGTCGAGCTCGAACAGCACCGGGGCCGACGGCAGCTCGTAGGCCTGGCGCCAGCGCGGGTGCAGTTCGCCGACGACGCCGATCGCGCGGCCGTCGAGCTCGACGCGCGCGCAGCGTCCGGGGTGCAGCGCCGGGTGCGTGTCGGGCAGGAAGCGCGCGACGCGCGGCGCCAGCAGCGCCTCGAGATCGCCCTTGATATCGTGGAAGTCGACCGCGCGCTCGGGCCGGCCCCACTGCAGCGGGTCGGCAGGCCCCCAGGCCAGGCCTGCGACGCGGCGCGGCTGCGCGATGCCGGCCACGCTGCGCTCGCCATCCCCTACCGAAGCATCGCGCGCGAAGACGCGGCCGACCTCGAACACGCGCACGCGCGGCGCCTTGCGCGCCAGGTTGTGGCGCAGCACCTGCACCAGGCTGCCGATCAGGCTCGATCGCATCACCGCCAGCGGCGCGGCGATCGGATTCAGCACCCGGATCGGGTCGGCGTTGCCGTGCAGCTCGCCCTCCCAGCGCGCCTCGACGAAGCTGAAGTTGATCGTCTCCTGCCAGTCCAGCGCCGCCAGCCGGTGCCTGACCGCGTGGATGCTGGCGCGCGTCTCGGGCGGCACATGCGGCACCACCGGCGCCAGCGGCGGCGCGTCGGGAAGCTGGTCGTAGCCGACGATGCGCGCGACCTCCTCGATCAGGTCCTCCTCGATTGCGAGGTCGAAGCGCCAGCTCGGCGGCGTCACCGTGACCGTCCCCTCGCCCTCGGCGACCTCGAACCCCAGGCCGCGGAAGACCTCGGCGCAGCGCGCCTGCGCGATCGGCATGCCGATGACCTTGGCCGCGCGCGCCGCGCGCATCGTCACCGGCCTGCGCTCGGGCAGGCGCAGCACCTGGTCGTCCATCGGGCCGGCCTGGCCGCCGCAGATCTCGAGGATCAGCGCAGTGATGCGCTCGAGATGCTCGACGGTGCCGGCGGGGTCGACGCCGCGCTCGAAGCGGTGGCCGGCGTCGGTGGCGAAGTTGTAGCGCCGCGATCGCCCCTGCACCGCCTCGGGCCACCAGAACGCCGCCTCGACATAGACATTGCGCGTGGTGTCGGACACCGCGGTCGCCTCGCCGCCCATGATGCCGGCCAGCGACTCGACCTGGCGCTCGTCGGCGATCACGCCGACCGTCTCGTCGACCTCGACCGTGCTGCCGTTGAGCAGCTCGAGCGTCTCGCCGGCGCGGCCCCAGCGCACGATCAGCCGGCCGTGGATCTTGTCGAGGTCGAAGATGTGCGACGGCCGGCCATACTCGAACATCACGTAGTTCGAGATGTCGACCAGCGCCGAGACCGACCGCTGGCCGCAGCGCGCGAGCCGGTCGACCATCCACGCCGGGGTCCTGGCGCTGGTGTCGACGCCGCGCACGATGCGGCCGGAAAACCGCCCGCACAGGTCCGGCGCCTCGACCCGCACCGGCAGCCTGGCGTCGTGCGCGGGCGCGACCGGCGCGATCGCCGGCGTCCTCAGCGGCGCGCCGGTCAGCGCCGCGACCTCGCGCGCGACGCCGTAGACGCTCAGCGCGTGCGCCAGGTTGGGCGTCAGCTTGAGCGTGAAGATCGTATCGTCGAGCGCCAGCGCCTCGCGCAGCGGCGCGCCCGGCTGCAGCCCGGCGCCCAGCTCCATCAGCCCGGCGTGGTCCTCCGACAGGCCGAGCTCGCGCGCCGAGCACAGCATGCCCTGGCTTTCGACGCCGCGCAGCTTGCCGACGCCGATGCGCAGCGGCGTGCCGTCCGCCCCCGGCGGCAGCTCGGCACCGACCGTGGCCAGCGGCACCTTGATGCCGGCGCGCGCATTCGGCGCGCCGCAGACGATCTGAAGCGGACCGGCGCCGCCGGCATCGACCTTGCAGACGCGCAAGCGGTCGGCCTGCGGATGCGGGTGCGCCTCCAGGATCTCGGCGACGACAACGCCGCTGAAGGCCGGCGCCACCGGGCGCGTATCCTCGACCTCCAGCCCGGCCATCGTCAGCAGATGCGCCAGGCCCTGGGTGTCGACGGCGGGGTTGCAGAACTCGCGCAACCAGGATTCGGGGAACTGCATCGTGGCGTCTCGTGGGTCGATCGACGTGGCGGCGGTGCTCGCACGCGCGCGGCGCGGGCGCGTCAGCGGAACTGGCGCAGGAAGCGCAGGTCGCCGTCGAAGAACAGGCGCATGTCGTTCACCCCGTAGCGCAGCATCGTCAGCCGGTCCGGGCCCATGCCGAAGGCGAAGCCGATATAGCGCTCCGGGTCGAGCCCGAAGTTGCGCACGACGTTCGGATGAACCTGGCCCGATCCGGCGACCTCGAGCCACGCGCCCTTCAGCGGCCCGTCGGCGAAGGCGATGTCGACCTCGGCCGACGGCTCGGTGAACGGGAAGAAGCTCGGGCGGAATCGAAGCTCGAGATCGTCGGTCTCGAAGAAGCGGCGGCAGAAGTCGCTGAAGACCGCCTTCAGGTCCTTGAAGCTGACGTTCTCGCCGATCCACAGCCCCTCGCACTGGTGGAACATCGGCGAGTGCGTGGCGTCGCTGTCGACGCGGTAGGTGCGGCCGGGCGCGATGACGCGGATCTCCGGGATCGCCTCGCCGCGCGCGATGCGATCAGCGTGGCGCGCGACATGAGCGCGCGCATAGCGCACCTGCATCGGGCTGGTATGCGGGCGCAGGTTGAGCCAGCGCCCCTCGGCATCCTTCATGTCGACATAGAAGGTATCCTGCATCGACCGCGCCGGGTGGTTCTCGGGGTTGTTCAGCGCGGTGAAGCTCATCCAGTCGGTCTCGATCTCCGGGCCGTCGGCGACGTCGAAGCCCATCGAGCCGAAGATCGCCTCGATGCGCTGCATCGTCCGGCTCACCGGATGCAGGCCGCCGACGCCGCGCCGGCGTCCGGGCAGCGTCACATCGAGCGCCTCGGCGTGCAGCTGGCGCGCCAGCTCGGCCTCGGCGAGCTGCTCGCGGCGCTCCGCGAGCAGCGACTCGATGCGCTGCTTGGCCTGGTTGATCTCGGCGCCGCGGGTCTTCTTGTCCTGCGGCGCGAGCACCGCCAGGCCCTTGAGCAGCTCGGTGACGCGGCCGGTCTTGCCGAGGTAGCGGGCCTTGGCGTCCTCCAGCTCGGCCGGCTGGGCGGCGGCGGCGAAGTCGGCGCGCGCGGCGTCGATCAGGTCGTCGAGTGCATTCATGGTGCCTGCGAAAAACGATGAAGGCCGCCCCGAGGTGACGGCCTTCGTGCGCTGGCTGCCGCGCGCCCCCCGCCAGCCGGCGGCAGGCGCGCGGCCGGGCTCAAGCGAGCTGGGCCTTCACCTTCTCCACGACGGCGCCGAAGGCCGCCGGGTCGTTGACGGCCATGTCGGCGAGGACCTTGCGGTCCAGGGCGATCTCGGCCTTCTTCAGCCCGGCGATGAAGGCGCTGTAGCTCAGGCCGAGCTCGCGCGACGCCGCATTGATGCGCGCGATCCAGAGCTGGCGGAAGACCCGCTTGCGGGTGCGGCGGTCGCGGTAGGCATATTGGCCGGCCTTCATCACCGCCTGCTTGGCGACGCGGAAGACATTCTTGCGGCGGCCGCGGAAGCCCTTGGCCAGGGCCAGGATCTTCTTGTGGCGGGCGTGGGCGATGACGCCGCGTTTGACGCGAGGCATGTTGCTTCTCCTAATCCGTCGAGCCGCCGGTCACAGCCCGGCGAACGGCATCATCTTGGCGATCGAGCCGACATCGCGCTCGTTGACCTGGGTCGCACCGCGCAGCTGGCGCTTCACCTTGGTCGACTTCTTGGTCAGGATATGGCGCTTGAACGCCTGACCGCGCTTGACGGTCCCGCCGGGACGGACGCGAAAACGCTTCTTCGCGCTGCTCTTGGTCTTCATCTTGGGCATGACGGCTCCTTGTAGGTTGCCCCCCTCAGGCGACCGCGGCGCTTGCCGCGGCGCTTGGCCGGCCTGGGGCGGCTGCTTGTCGCCGGCGCGCAAGCCCTGGCGCACCGGCGGAAAACTCGCATTATCGCAGCCGGCTGCGCGCCGACCGCCAGGGATCGCTCGCGCCTACTTGCGCTTGGGCGCCAGGATCATCACCATCTGCCGGCCCTCGAGGCGCGGCATGTGCTCGACGACCGAGACATCGGCAAGCTCGTCGCGGATCCGCTCGAGCAGCCGCATCCCGATATCCTGGTGCGCGATCTCGCGCCCGCGGAAGCGCAGCGTGACCTTGCCCTTGTCGCCGTCCTCGCCGAGGAAGCGGCGCAGGTTGCGCATCTTGATGTTGTAGTCGCCCTCGTCGGTGCCGGGCCGGAACTTGACTTCCTTGACCTCGATGACCTTCTGCTTGGCTTTGGCCTCGGCCGCCTTCTTCTGCTCCTGGTACTTGAACTTGCCGTAGTCCATCAGCCGGCATACCGGCGGCGTGGCCGTCGGCGCGATCTCGACCAGGTCGACATCGAGTTCCCCCGCCATTCGGAGCGCATCTGGCGTCGCGACGATGCCCAGCGGCTCGTTGTCGACCCCGTTGAGCCGCACCTGCGGCACCATGATCTCCCGGTTCAACCGGTGTTTGCGCTCCGCGTTCGGCACGCGGCGTTCCATGAAGCTGGTAGCGATGGCTTCGACCCCTCTTGGCAGCCCCAGGCCCCGGAGCCACGAAAACTGAGATGAAACGCGCGCAGACGGCGGTCAGACCTTGCGGGCGATGTCCTCGGCGATCTTGCTGGCGAAGTCGTCGAGCGGCATGACGCCCAGGTCCTTGTTGCCGCGTGCGCGCACCGAAACGGCCCCGCTGGCCTTCTCCTTGTCACCGACGACGAGGAGGTACGGGACCTTGTGCAACGAATGCTCGCGGATTTTATACGTGATCTTCTGGTTGCGCAAATCCGACGCCGCCCTAACTCCTTGTTTTTGCAGCGCTTTCACGACGCTTTCGGCGTAGCCGGATTGTTCGTCGGTGATCGTCAGGACCGCCACCTGCTGCGGCGCCAGCCACACCGGCAGCGCGCCGGCATGCTGCTCGATCAGGATGCCGATGAATCGCTCGAGGCTGCCGACGATCGCGCGGTGCAGCATGACCGGGTGGTGGCGGCTGCCGTCCTCGGCGACATATTCGGCGTCGAGCCGCTCGGGCATCGAGAAATCGACCTGGATCGTCCCGCACTGCCACTCGCGGCCGAGCGCATCGCGCAGCGTGTACTCGATCTTCGGGCCGTAGAACGCACCCTCGCCCGGCGACACGACGAAGTCGACGCCGGCGCTGCGCAGGCTCGCCATCAGCGCCTGCTCGGCCTTGTCCCAGATCGCGTCGGAGCCGATCCGCGCGTCGGGGCGGGTCGCGACCTTGTACAGGATCTCATGGAAGCCGAAGTCGGCGTAGACGCGGCGCAGCAGCGCGGTATAGGCCACGCACTCGCCCTGGATCATGTCCTCGGTGCAGAAGATGTGCCCGTCGTCCTGCGTGAAGCCGCGCACGCGCATGATGCCGTGCAGGCCGCCGCTGGGTTCGTTGCGGTGGCACTGGCCGAACTCGCCGTAGCGCAGCGGCAGGTCGCGGTAGCTCTTGATGCCCTGCTTGTAGATCAGGATGTGTCCCGGGCAGTTCATCGGCTTGAGCGCGTAGTCGCGCTTCTCCGACTCGGTCGTGAACATGTGCTCGCGGTACTTGTCCCAGTGGCCGGTCTTCTCCCACAAGGTCTTTTCCAGGATCTGCGGGCCCTTGACCTCCAGGTAGCCGTTGTCGCGGTAGACCGCGCGCATGTACTGCTCGACCTGCTGCCACAGCAGCCAGCCCTTGGGGTGCCAGAACACCAACCCGGGTGCGTGCTCGTCGAGGTGGAACAGGTCGAGCTCGCGGCCGAGCTTGCGGTGGTCGCGCTTCTCGGCCTCCTCGAGCATGTGCAGGTATTTCTGCAGCTCGTCCTTCGTCGCCCAGGCCGTGCCGTAGATGCGTTGCAGCATCTCGTTGCGGTGGTCGCCACGCCAGTAGGCGCCGGCGACCTTCATCAGCTTGAAGTGCTTCAGCCGCCCGGTGGACGGCACGTGCGGGCCGCGGCACAGGTCCTCGAAGCCGCCCTCGCGGTACAGGCTGACATCCTCGCCGGCCGGGATGCTGGCGATGATCTCGGCCTTGTAGAACTCGCCCAGGCGCTTGAAGTGCTCGACCGCCTCGTCGCGCGGCAGCACGCGTCGCTCGACGCGCTCGTCCTTCGTCGCCAGCTCGGCCATGCGCTGCTCGATCGCGGCGAGGTCCTCGGGCGTGAACGGGCGCTTGTACGCGAAGTCGTAGTAGAAGCCGTTGTCGATCACCGGGCCGATCGTGACCTGGGCGTCGGGGAACAGCTCCTTGACCGCGTAGGCCAGCAGGTGCGCCGTCGAGTGGCGGATCAGCTCCAGCCCCTCGGGGTCCTTGTCGGTCACGATCGCCAGCCGCGCATCGGCGGCGATGCGGTGGCTGGTGTCGACGAGGCGGCCGTCGACCTTGCCGGCCAGCGCGGCCTTGGCCAGGCCCGCGCCGATCGACGCCGCGACCTCGGCGACGGTGACGGGATGGTCGAAGCGGCGCGCCGAACCGTCGGGCAGCGTGATCTGGATCATCGGGGGCTCCTCGAGAAGGCAACAAAAAAGCGCGGTGGCGGACCGCGCTTCTCGTCTCGGGGTGACAGCAGATGTCTGGGCGTGACGGCGCGGCCGGGGTCTTCAGAACCCGGTGGAGGTGTTGCGCGACGTCCGCGGTGTCATAACCCGTGCTGCCTTTCCGTGCTCTTGTCGGGAGTGGTCGGGAGCCCCGATTCTAGTCAAAGCCGGATCAGCCGGTCGCCCTCGACGCGAACGCGGTCGCCGATACGAAGCCCCGCCGTATCGCGGACCTCGAACTGGCGCGCGCCGCCATGGTCGATCGCCACCGTGACGCGAACGCGGTCGCGCGCGCCGGCCTGGTCCTTCTCGATCTCGTGCCCGATCAGCGCGCCGGCCAGCGCGCCGAATACCGTGCCGCGGTCCCTGCCGCCGCTGGAGCCGCCGAACTGGCGGCCGATGACGGCGCCGGCGACACCACCGACGACCGCCCCCGCGCCGCTGGCCGAGCCGCGCCCGGCCATCGACTCCATGGCCGTCACGCGCCCATATTGCACTGAGACGGTCGGCGCCACGTCGTAGCGCGGAGCGCGATCGACGCTGGCCAGGTTGCTCGCGCAGCCGGCGGTCAGCGCGGCCGCCGCGAGGGCCAGGGGAAGGAGGATTCGACGCGACATGACGGGGTTCTCCACGGGCGCCGCCATGACGGCAGCATGGAGGGCATAACGCGCGAGCACGCCGATCGGTTGATCGGCACGCGCCGCCGCCGCGGCGGGAATCAGGGTAGCGGCAGCGCCGGCACCCAGTCCTGGCGCGCGAGCCGGTCGAAGTCCTCCGCCAGCCGCTGGCTCTCGGCCAGCGTGCGCCGCCACACAAGCTGACGGCCGGCCTTGTCGTCGCCGAACGCCGCGAAGTCGCCGCGGTCGGGCGGCTTGCCGCCGGGCAGCGTCCGCACCCAGCCCGGGCGAAGGCGAGTTCGCGCAGCCAGGCCCGCGCACGCGGGCGCGCGAGGACCTGCAGGGCGGCTTCCGCCACGACGATGCCCCGTCGGCCTTCCTGCGCGGCGCGCTCAGGCCTCGTGCCGGGCCTCCCCGAGGGAGGCCTGCGCCCCCGCGGGGGGCAGCCAACGAAGTGCGCGTGGGGCGTCATTTCAGCGGCGCGTCTGCAGCTTGGCGAAGGCCTCCGCCATCGCACCTTGCGATGCCGGCTCGCGCCGCGCCGGTGCGCGCTGGCCGCGCTCGGCCGGGCGGAAGCGGTTGTCGCCTGCCGCGCCCGAGTGCGCAGAGGCCTCGGATGCGCCCGTCTTCATTGTCAGCGCGATGCGTTTGCGCGCCAGGTCGACCTCCAGCACGCGCACCTCGACCACATCGCCGGCCTTGACGACCTCGCGCGCGTCTCGCACGAAGCGGTCGGCGAGCTGGCTGACATGCACCAGCCCGTCCTGGTGCACGCCCAGGTCGACGAAGGCGCCGAACTGCGCGACGTTGCTGACGGTGCCCTGCAGCCGCATGCCGGGCTGCAGGTCGGCGAGATCCTCGACGCCGTCGTTGAAGCGCGCGACGACGAAGTCCGGCCGCGGGTCGCGCCCGGGTTTTTCCAGCTCGGCCAGGATGTCGCCGACCGTGATGGCGCCGAAGCGGGCATCGGCATAGCGCCCGGGATCCAGCGTCTTCAGCAGCTCCGGACGCCCCATCAGCGCATGGATCGGGCGGCCGACGTCGGCCAGGATGCGCTGCACCAGCGGGTAGGTCTCGGGATGCACGCCGGTCATGTCCAGCGGGTCGTCGCCGTCGCGGATGCGCAGGAATCCCGCCGCCTGCTCGAAGGTCCTCGGGCCCAGGCCGGTCACCTCGAGCAGCTGGCGCCTCGATCGGAACGCACCCTGCGCGTCGCGCCAGCGGACGATCGCCGCCGCGACACCGGCGCCCAGCCCCGACACGCGCGCCAGCAGCGGCGCCGAGGCGGTATTGAGGTCGACCCCGACCTTGTTGACCGCGTCCTCGACCACCGCGTCCAGCGTTCGCGCCAGCGCGCGCTGGTCGACATCGTGCTGGTACTGGCCGACGCCGATGCTCTTCGGGTCGATCTTGACCAGCTCGGCGAGCGGATCCTGCACCCGGCGCGCGATGCTGACCGCGCCGCGCAGGCTGACGTCGAGATCGGGCAGCTCCTGGCTCGCGAATTCGCTCGCCGAGTAGACCGAGGCCCCGGCCTCGCTGACGACCAGGCGGTCGAGACTCATGTCGGGCGCGAGCCGCTGCACGCGCTCGACCAGCTCGGCGGCGAGCCGGTCGGTCTCGCGGCTGGCGGTGCCGTTGCCGATCGCGACCAGCCGGACGCCGTGCGCGGCGACGAGCCGGCCGAGCGTGTGCAGCGCGCCCTCCCAGTCCCTTCTCGGCTCGTGCGGGTAGACGGTGGCGGTCTCGAGCACCTTACCGGTGGCGCTGACGACGGCAACCTTGACGCCGGTGCGGATGCCCGGGTCCAGCCCCATCACCGCGAGCACGCCGGCCGGTGCGGCCAGCAGCAGGTCGCGCAGGTTGTCGGCGAAGACCTTGATCGCCACTGCCTCGGCCGCCTCGCGCAGCCGGGCGAATAGGTCGCGCTCCAGGCTCAGGCTCAGCTTGACCTTCCAGGTCCAGGCGATGGTCTTGCGGATCAGCTCGTCGCCCGGCCGGCGCTGGTGGCTCCAGCCGAGGTGGCGCGCGATGCGGCCCTCGGCCAGCGAGACCGCCGGCCCCGCGCCCCCAGGAGCCGTCAGGGCCGCCGGGGCCGCGGCCGCTGCGGGCAACTCCGGCGCCAGCGCATCGGCCGTCACCAGCTTCGCGTCCAGCCACGCCTGCGCGCGGCCGCGCAGCACCGCGAGCGCGCGGTGGCTCGGGACGCGGTGGATCGGCTCGGCATAGTCGAAGTAGTCGCGGAACTTGGCCGCGTCCGGGTGGCTGCCGTCCTTGCCCGGCGCCAGCGTGCTGCGAAGCGAGCCCTCGGCCCACAGCCACTCGCGCAGCGGCCCGACCAGCATCGCGTCCTCGGCCCAGCGCTCGGCGAGCAGGTCGCGCACGCCGTCGAGCACCGCCTGCGCGTCGGCGAACCCGACGTCGGCGTTGACGAAGGCGGCGGCTTCGGCCAGAGGGTCCAGCATCGGGTCGGCGAACAGCCGGTCGGCCAACGGCTCGAGCCCCGCCTCGCGCGCGACCTGGCCCTTGGTGCGGCGCCGCGGCTTGTACGGCAGGTACAGGTCCTCCAGCTCCTGCTTGGTCGGCGCGGCCTCGATCGAGGCCCGGAGATCGGGTGACAGCTTGCCCTGCTCGGCGATGCTCTTCAGCACCGCGGCGCGGCGGTCTTCCAGCTCGCGCAGGTAGGCGAGTCGCGATTCGAGCGTTCGCAGCTGGGTGTCGTCGAGGCCGTCGGTGGCCTCCTTGCGGTAGCGGGCGATGAAGGGCACGGTGGCGCCGCCGTCGAGCAGTTCGACGGCGGCGCGCACCTGCGCGGGTCGCGCGCCGAGTTCGGCGGCGATCTGCTGCAGGATCTTGTCCAAGGCGAAGGTCGGTGAAATGAAAAGGGGGCGCAGTGTGCCACGCAGCGCCTCGGAGAAGACGACCATCTGCGGGGATCGCCGGACGCCCTCGCTGCCGGTCATGTCGGCGGCGGGACCCTGAGCCAGCGGCAGACACCCCGTCCGGCCGCGGCGCCGGTGGACAGGCAGGCGGTCAGCAGGTAGCCGCCGGTCGGGGCCTCCCAGTCGAGCATCTCGCCGGCGCAGAACACACCCGGCCGCGCGCGCAGCATCAGCGACTCGTCGAGCGCCTCGAAGGGCACACCGCCGGCGCTGCTGATGGCCTCGGCCAGCGGCCGTGGCGCGAACAACTCGACCGGCAGCGACTTGATCGCGGCCGCGAGCTGCGCGGGGTCGGCGAGCAGCGGGCGCGGCAGCAGCTCGTGCAGCAGCGCCACCTTCACGTCCGACAGCCCGAGTTGCGAGCGCAAGTGGGACGCCAGCGAGCGCCGGCCGCGCCCGGCCAGCGCGCGCGCGAGATCGGCCTCGTCGCGCGCCGGCAGCAGGTCGATCCAGCAGCGCGCCACGCCGTCGCGCTCGATCGCGTCGCGCAGCGCCGCCGACGCGGCGTAGATGAGGCTGCCCTCGAGCCCGTAATCGCTCAGCACGCACTCGCCGCGCCGCACGACGCGCTGCGGCGCGCCGTCGCCGGGCGCCGCGTCCGATGCCGGCGATGGGCGCTCGTCCCAGGCCAGCGCGATGCCCTTCAGCGGCGCGCCGGCATGGCGGTTGCGCAGATGCTCGCTCCAGGGACGCTCGAATCCGCAGTTGGCGCTGCGCAGCGCTCGCACCGGCACCCCGATCGCCTGCAGCCGCGGCACCCAGGCGCCGTCGGATCCCAACTGCGGCCAGCTCGCGCCGCCGAGCGCGAGCAGCGTCGCGCGCGCCGGCACGGCGGCCCGACCGGCCGCGGTGTCGAAGACCGGCGCGCCGGAGTCGTCCCAGCCGGCCCAGCGGTGCCGCATGTGCAGCCGCACGCCGCGTGCCCGCAGCCGGTGCAGCCAGGCGCGCAGCAGCGGCGCGGCCTTGAAATTGAGAGGGAAGACGCGGCCCGAGCTGCCGACGAAGGTCTCGATGCCGAGATCGCCGGCCCACGCGCGCACCTGCTCGGGTCCGAAAGCCCTCAGCCAGGGCGCGAGCAGCGCCGCGCGCTCGCGGTAGCGGCCGACGAAGTCGTCGAAGGGCTCGGCGTGCGTCAGGTTCAGCCCGCCCTTGCCGGCGAGCAGGAACTTGCGCCCGGCCGACGGCATGGCGTCGAAGACCTCGACCGCGAGCCCGGCCGCGCTGGCGACCTCGGCCGCCATCAACCCGGCCGGGCCGGCGCCGACGACGACGAGATCGCGGATCAAGCTTCGCCGCGCAGCTGCCGGCGCAGCCGCTGGCCGATCTCCGGCCGCTCGACGAAGGGGTCGGTCGGGTTGCGCGGCAGCACCTGGTCCTCCATCCGCGTTCGCACGCCGCCCAGCGCCTGCGGGTGGCTGTAGACGTAGAAGCGATCCTCGGCCACGGCGTCGAAGACGATCTGCGCGACCTGTGCCGCGCTGACGCGGCCGCTCGTGACCGCCTTCTCGCTCATCGCGGCGGCGATCATCTGGCTTCGCGTCGGCCCGGCGGCGGCCTCGCGCAGTTCGGCCGGGCGGTTGCGCTCGCTGAGGTGGATCGCGGTCGGCACGAAGTAGGGGCACAGCAGGTGCGCGCGCACGCGATCGGTGACGAGCGACAGGTCGTGGTACAGCGTCTCGGTCAGCGACACGACGGCCGCCTTGCTCGCGTTGTAGACGCCCATGTTCGGCGGCGCGAGCAGCCCGGCCATCGACGCCGTGTTGACGATATGGCCGACGTAGGACGGGTCGGCCTCGGCCGCCGCCAGCATCATCGGCGTGAACGCGCGCACGCCGTGCGCGACGCCGAGCAGGTTGACGCCGAGCACCCAGTCCCAGTCCTTGGCCGTGTGCTCCCACAGCAGCCCGCCGGCACCCACGCCCGCATTGTTGAAGACGAAGTGCGGCGCGCCGAAGCGCTCGCGCACCGCGGCAGCCAGCGCATCGACCTCCTGCGCGCGCGAGACGTCGAGCCGGTACGGCATGACCTCGGCGCCGAGCGCGCTGACGTCGTGCGCCGACAGCTCCAGCGCATCGGGCTGGACGTCGGCCATCACGACCTTCATCCCGCGTCGCGCGGCGATGCGCGCGGCCTCCAGGCCGAAGCCGCTCGCGGCGCCGGTGATCACGGCCACGCGGCCGTCGGTGTGCTTCATGCGTCCTCCACGTCTTGCCACGCTCGATAGTCCATCGGCAAGCCGGGGGCCGGCCGTTCACGCGGCCTGCCACGGCCTGAGCATCTCGATATGCGGGATGCCGTCCTCGTCGTACTCCTGGCCCAGCGGCTCCCAGCCGTGGCCGCGGTAGAAGCCTTGCAGCCGCGCCTGCGCGCCGATGCGGTTCGCGCGCCCGGGCCAGACCGCCGCGCAGCGCGCCAGCCCCTCGCGCACCAGCACGTGGCCCAGGCCCGTCCCCCGCACCTCGGGCGCGGTGACGACGCGGCCGATCGACGGCTCGTCGTACTTGGCGCCCGGGTCGACGACGCGCAGGTAGGCGACGAGCGCGCCTGTGGCGTCGCGGCCGAGCAGGTGCCACGCCGCGCGGTCGACGCCGTCCGGATCGAGATACGGCACCTGCTCGACGATGAAGACGCGGCAGCGCAGCGCGAGCGCGTCGTACAGGTCGTCGACGCCGAGCTCGGCGAAGCGGCACCAGCGCCAGCTCATCTCGGCGCCTCGGCGCAGCCCCCCCAGGCTCACGCCAGCTTCACCAGCTGCTTGCCGAAATTGCGCCCCTCGAGCAAGCCGAGGAAGGCCTCGGGCGCCGACGCGATGCCGTCGGCGATCGACTCGCGGTAGCGGATGCGCCCGCTGGCGACCCCCTGGCCGAGCTCCTTCAGCGCCTGCGGCCACAACGCCATATGCTCGCTGACGATGAAGCCCTGCAGCTTCAGCCGCGACACCAGGATCAGAGACGGGTTGGCCATCGGGATCGGCTCGCCGTTGTAGCCGCTGATCATCCCGCACATCGCGATGCGGCCGAAGGCGTTCATGCGCAGCATCACCGCGTCGAGGATCGTCCCGCCGACATTTTCGAAATAGCCGTCGATGCCGCCCGGGCAGGCGGCCTTGAGCGCCTGCACGAGCGACTTGAGGTCGCGCTGCGCCTTGTAGTCGATGCAGGCGTCGAAGCCGAGCTCACCGGTGACATAGCCGCACTTGTCGGGCCCGCCGGCGATGCCGACCGCACGGCAGCCGCGCGCCTTCGCGAGCTGGCCGACGATGCTGCCGACCGCCCCGCTGGCGGCACTCACCACCACCGTCTCGCCGGCCTTGGGCTCGATGATCTGCGTCAGCCCGTACCACGCCGTCACCCCCGGCATGCCGACCGGCCCGAGGTAGGCCGACAGCGGCACCTGCGTCGTGTCGACCTTCTGCAGCACGCCGCGCTGGTCGGCCGAGAGGATCGCGTACTCCTGCCAGCCGCCCATGCCGACGACCTTGTCGCCGACCGCGAATTGCGGGTTGCGCGACGCCACGACCTCGCCCGCGGTGCCGCCGATCATCACCTCGCCCAGCGGCTGCGGCTGCGCGTAGCTCCTGCCCTCGTTCATGCGCCCGCGCATGTACGGGTCCAGGCTGAGCCAGTGGTGCTTCACCAGCACCTGGCCGTCGGCCAGCTCGGGCACCGGCGTCTCGACGAGGAGGAAGTTGTCCGCGCCCGGCCTGCCCGCGGGGCGCGATTGCAGAAGGATCTGGCGGTTGGTCAGGCTCATGTCGGATCTCCGGTCCGGCGCTGCAGCGCCTTGGTGTGGCGGCCGCGGGTCGGCAGCGCGCGCAGATATTTGAAGGTGCCGCTGGCGCTGGCGCACAGCTCGCCTTGCTCGTCGAGCACGCGGCCCTCGCAGAAGGCCAGCGACGCCGTGCGGTGCAGCAGCGTGCCGAGCGCGCGCAGCCGGCCCTCCGCCGGGCGCATGAAGCTGGTCTTCATCTCGATCGTCGCCACCCCCGGCCCGCCCTGCGGGTCGTGCCGCTGGTGGCTGCGCGCGGCGTGCGCCATCGCGACGTCGAGCATCGTCATCAGCACGCCGCCATGCGCCACGGCCCAGCTGTTGAGGTGCAGCGCGGCCAGGTCGACGCGCAGCTCGGCCTGGCCGTCGCCGAAGCCGCACAGCTCCAGCCCCAGCGCCTCGACGAAGGGGATGTGGACCGGGAAGGCGATGCGGGTCATCGCGCTGCGCGCAACCGCGTCATCCACCGTGCACCGCCGACACCCCGCCGTCGACGGCGAGGATCTGCCCGGTGATGTGCTTGCCGGCGGCGCTGGCCAGCAGCAGCGCCGCGCCCTTGAGGTCGTCGTCGTCGCCCAGTCGGCCCAGCGGCGCCGCCGCCGCGAGCTTGTCGGCGCCGAGGGCGTCCAGGGTCCCGCGTGTCATCCGGCTCGGGAAGAATCCCGGCGCCAGCGCGTTGACGTTGATGCCGTAGCGCCCCCATTCGCCGGCCAGCGTGCGCGTGAAGCTGACGACCGCGCCCTTGCTGGTGCCGTAGGCGACGACCTTCATCGTCATCGACCCCGCCAGGCCCGCGATCGACGCCACGTTGATGATGCGCCCGCTGCGGTTCGGGATCATGCTGGCGCGGCCCGCCGCCTGCGAGAACAGGAACATGCTGCGCACGTTCAGGTTCATGACCTTGTCCCAGGCCTCCAGCGGGTGGTCCTCGGCCGGTGCACCCCAGGTCGCGCCGGCGTTGTTGACCAGGATGTCGATACGCCCGAGCCGCTGCATCGCCGCGTCGACGACCTTGCCGACCTGCGCGGGGTCGCTGGCGTCGGCGGCGGCCCAGCGCGTATCGATGCCCTTGGCCTGCAGGTCGGCCGCGGCCTCCTCGAGGTCCGCTGCCTTGCGCGAGCTCAGCAGGATCTTGGCCCCCGCCTCGCCCAGCGCCTCGGCGATCTGCAGCCCCAGGCCGCGCGAGCCGCCGGTGACCAGCGCGGTCTTGCCGGAGAGGTCGAAGAGTTGCATCACGGGGCTGCTCATGGCATCTCCTTGTCGGTGCCGGTGGCGATACGCGTTCGCCGCTCGCGCTGGGTCAGCGGGTCGGTCAGAACCACTCGGGCCGCATCTCGCGGCAGACCGCCTCGCGCCGCGCGACGACGCCGAGCCAGGCGTCGACCCTGGGCAGCTCGTAGGCGAAGAAGTAGCGCTGCGCGCCACGCTTGCCGAGCGCGAAGGCACCGTCGCGGCCGGCCAGCGCGAGCGCGAGCTCGAGCCAGATCCAGGCCAGCACGACATGGCCGAAGGCCTGCAGGTAGGGCGTGGCATTGGCCAGCGCCTCCTCGGGCACGCCGGTGGCCCAGGCGGACCGGGTCGCCGCGCCGAGGCGCTGCAGCGCCGCCGCGAGCGCGCCGGCGGGTTCGGCCAGCGACGCGTCCTGCAGCGCGCGCTCGATCGTCGCCTGCACGCGCGCGGCCAGCAGCTTCAGCCCGGCGCCACCCGCCATCACCACCTTGCGCCCCAGCAGGTCCAGCGCCTGGATGCCGTGCGTGCCCTCGTGGATCATGTTCAGGCGGTTGTCGCGCCAGTACTGCTCGACGGGGAAGTCGCGCGTATAGCCGTAGCCGCCCAGCACCTGGATCGCCAGCGAGTTGGCCTCCAGGCACCACTCGCTGGGCCAGCTCTTGGCCACCGGCGTCAGCACCTCCAGCAGCAGCGCGGCCTCCTTCGCTGCCGCCGGCTCGCCGGTATGCTGCTCGTCGACGAGGCGCGCGCAGTAAAGCTCGAGCGCGAGCGCGCCCTCGGCGTAGGCCTTCTGCGCCAGCAGCATGCGCTTGACGTCGGCATGCTCGACGATCGCCACCTGCGGCTGCGTCGGGTCCTTGCCGGCACCGGTGATCGGCCGGCCGTCGTGCGATGGGCCGGCCAGCGGCCGGCGGTCTTGCGAAGGGCCGGCCAGCGGCCGGCCCTGGGGCCGCTGCCTCGCATAGTCGAGCGAGGCCTCGTAGCCCGCCATGCCGAGCATCGCCGCCGCCATGCCGATCGCGATGCGCGCCTCGTTCATCATGTGGAACATGCAGCGCAGCCCCTCGCCGGGCGCACCGACAAGGTAGCCGACCGCACCGGCGCGGCCGCCGGGCCGGAAGCGGCCCTCGCCGAAGTTGAGCAGCGTATTCGTCGTGCCGCGCCAGCCGCACTTGTGGTTCAGGCCGGCGAGCGCGACGTCGTTGCGCTCGCCGGTCAGCGCGCCGCCGGCATCGACCATGCGCTTCGGGACGATGAACAGCGAGATGCCACGCGTGCCCGGCACCAGCCGGCCGTCGGCATCCGGGATCTTGGCCAGCACCAGGTGGACGATATTTTCGGTCAGCTCGTGCTCGCCGGCCGAGATCCACATCTTGTGGCCGCGCAAGCGGTAGCGCGGGCCGAGCGGGTCGGCCTCGAAGCCCGCGCCGTCGGGTTCCGCGCGCGTGGCGATATCCGACAGGCTCGATCCGGCCTGCGGCTCGCTCAGGCACATCGTGCCGGCCCAGCGGCCGGCGAACTCGGCATGCGCGAAGACCTGCTTCTGGCGCGGCGTGCCATGCGCCATCAGCAGGTTGGCGTTGCCGGTGGTCAGCATGCCGGCGCCGATGCTGACGCTGGCCTTGGCGAAGAAGCCGTTCGCCGCCGCCTCGACGACATACGGCAGCTGCATGCCGCCGAGCTCGACGTCCTGCGCCGCGGCGAGCATGCCCGACTCGGCATACGCCCGCCACGCCTCGTGCGTCGCCTGCGGCAGGATGACGCGCTCGCCGCCCTCGTCGGAAACCAGTCGCGGCTCCTCGGTATCGACCAGGCGGTTGAACGGCGCGTACTTGTCGCGCGCGATGCGCTCGCAGGTGTCGAGCACCTGGTCGAAGGTCTCGCGCGAGTGGTCGGCGAAGCGCTCGCGCGCGGTCAGCTGCTCGACACGCAGCCAGTCGTGCAGCAGGAAGTCGACCGTCGCGCGCATGGGCCGATGTCTCGCGTGACCGTCAGAGCACCTCGAACACGCCGGCGGCCCCCATGCCGCCGCCGATGCACATCGTCACGCAGACCTTCTTCGCGCCACGGCGACGGCCCTCGATCAGCGCGTGGCCGGTCAGGCGCTGGCCGCTGACGCCGTAGGGGTGGCCGACCGCGATGGCACCGCCGTTGACGTTGAGCCGCTCCATCGGGATGCCGAGCCGGTCGGCGCAGTACAGCACCTGCACCGCGAAGGCCTCGTTGAGCTCCCACAGGTCGATATTGCCGACCTTCAGCCCCAGCCGCTGCAGCACCTTTGGCACCGCGAATACCGGGCCGATGCCCATCTCGTCGGGCTCGCAGCCGGCGACCGCGAAGCCGAGGAAGCGGCCCAGCGGCTTCAGCCCCTTCTTCTCGGCATAGGCCTCGTCGACGACGACGCAGGCGCCGGCGCCGTCGCTGAACTGGCTCGCGTTGCCGGCGGTGACGACGCCGCCGGGCAGCGCCGGGCGGATGTCCTTGATGCCGTCGACGGTCGTTCCCGGGCGCAGCCCCTCGTCGGCCTTGACCGTGACCTCCTTGCCGCACAGCCCCAGCACCGGGTCGGCGACGCCGGCGGTCACGCTGACCGGGATCATCTCGGCGTCGAACAGGCCGGCCTCCTGCGCCGCGCAGGCCTTCTGCTGGCTCGCGGCACCGTACTCGTCCATGCGCTGCTTGGCGACGCCGTAGCGCCTGGCGACGTTCTCCGCCGTCTGCAGCATGCTCCAGTAGATCTCGGGCTTGTGCTCGACCAGCCAGGGGTCGGTGATCATGTGGCGATTGGCCTCGTTCTGCACGCAGCTGATGCTCTCGACGCCGCCGGCGACATAGACCTCGCCCTCGCCGGCGATCACGCGCTGCGCCGCCATCGCGATCGTCTGCAGCCCGCTGGAGCAGAAGCGGTTGACCGTCACGCCGCCGGTCGTCACCGGCAGCCCGGCGCGCAGCGCGATCTGGCGCGCGATATTGCTGCCGGTTGCGCCCTCGGGCGTGGCGCAGCCCATCAGCACGTCCTCGACCGCGCCCGGCTCGACGCCGGCGCGCGCGATCGCGGCCTCGACGACGAAGCCGCCCAGCGTCGCCCCGTGGGTCATGTTGAAGGCCCCCTTCCAGCTCTTGGCCAGCGGGGTGCGGGCGGTGGACACGATGACGGCGCGGGTCATGGGGTTCTCCTCGACTTGGAATGCATGCGGCAGGCGACCAGGATGGCGGTGCCGGTCAGGGGTTGAAGCTGCCGCCCTCGGCCGCCAGCTTCGCCAGCAGCGGCGCAGGCTGCCAGAAGTCGGCATCGTCGTGCGGGTTGGCGGCGAAGCGCTTCATCGCGTGCACGACGTTGAACAGCCCCACCGTATCCGCGTAGCACATCGGCCCGCCGCGCCACAGCGGGAATCCGTAGCCGGTCAGGTAGACCATGTCGATGTCGCTCGCCTTGCTCGCGATCCCCTCCTCGAGGATCTTCGCGCCCTCGTTGACGAGGGAGAAGACGAGCCGCTGCACGATCTCGTCGTCGGAGATCCTGCGCGGCGCGATGCCGAGCTCGGCGCGGTGCTTGGCGATCATCTCGACGACGACCGGCGACGGGATCGCCTTGCGCTGCCCGGGCGCGTAGTCGTACCAGCCGGCGCCGGTCTTCTGCCCGAAGCGGCCCATCTCGCACAGCAGGTCGGCGGTTCGGCTGTAGCGCAGGTTCGGCTTCTCGACATAGCGGCGCTTGCGGATCGCCCAGCCGATATCGTTGCCCGCCAGGTCGCCCATGCGGAACGGCCCCATCGCGAAGCCGAACTTCTCGATCGCGCGGTCGACCTGCTCGGGCGTGCAGCCCTCCTCCAGCAGGAATCCGGCCTGCCGGCCGTACTGCTCGATCATCCGGTTGCCGATGAAGCCGTCGCACACGCCGGAGACGACCGCGGTCTTGCGGATGAGCTTGGCCACCGCCATCACGGTGGCCAGCACGTCCTTGGCGGTGGCCTTGCCGCGCACCACCTCGAGCAGCTTCATCACGTTGGCCGGGCTGAAGAAGTGCATCCCGACCACGTCCTGCGGCCGCTTCGTGAACGCGGCGATCCTGTCGACGTCCAGCGTGCTGGTGTTGCTGGCCAGGATCGCGCCGGGCCTGGCGATCTCGTCGAGCTTCCTGAACACCGCCTCCTTGACGCCCATCTCCTCGAACACCGCCTCGATGATCAGGTCGGCGTCCTTCAGGTCGTCGTAGGACAAGGTGGTCGACAGCAGCGCCATGCGCTGCGCGGATTTGTCGGCCTTCAGCTTGCCCTTCTTGACCTGCGCCTCGTAGTTCTTGCGGATCGTCGCCACGCCGCGGTCGAGCGCCTCCTGCTTCGTCTCCAGCACGGTCACCGGGATGCCGGCGTTGAGGAAGTTCATCGTGATACCGCCGCCCATCGTGCCGGCGCCGATGACGCCGACCTTGGTGATCTTGCGCGCGGGAGTGTCCTCGGGCACGTCGGGGATCTTGCTCGCGGCGCGCTCGGCGAAGAAGGCGTGTCGCAGCGCCTTGGACTCCGGCGTCAGCATCAGCGCGGCGAAGGCCTCGCGCTCGTAGCGCAGTCCCTCGTCGAAGGCCTTGCGCCCGGCGCACTCGACCGCCTTGGCGACACAGTCGACGCAGCGCAGCGGCGCCGGGAAGTTCGGCGCCATCGCGCGCACCGTATTGCGCGCGAACTGGAAGTAGGCGTCGGCGTTCGGATGCGCCAGCGGCAGGTCGCGCACGCGCGGCAGCGGCTGCCCGCCGGCGTGCGCGGCCGCGACCTCGTTGGCGAAGGCGACCGCGCCGGCGACCAGGTCGCCGTCGACGATCTTGGCGAACAGCTTCTGCCCCGGCAGCGCGGCCAGCAGCTCGCTCTTGACCGGGTCGCCCTTGACGATCATGTTCAGCGCCGTCTCGACGCCGACCACACGCGGCAGCCGCTGCGTGCCGCCGGCGCCGGGCAGCAGGCCGAGCTTGACCTCGGGCAGCGCGACGTTGGTGCCGGGCGCGGCGACGCGGTAATGCGCGCTCAGCGCCAGTTCGAGCCCGCCGCCCATCACGGTGCCGTGGACCGCGGCGACGACCGGCTTGGTCGCGTCGTCGAGCAGCTTGATCACCGACAGCAGGTTCGGCTCGGCGATCGCCTTCGGGCTACCGAACTCGCGGATGTCGGCGCCACCGGAGAAGGCGCGGCCGGCACCGGTCAGCACGATCGCCCGCACCGCCGGGTCGGCCAGCGCGCGGTCGACGCCGTCAGCGATGCCGCGCCGGGTCGCATAGCCCAGCCCGTTGACCGGCGGGTTGTTCAGCGTGATGACGGCCACGCCGTTGCGCACTTCGTAGCTGGCGCTCATCGCGTCTCCTCGGATCGATGCAGGGGTCTGAAAACGAACGATCGTTCGATTCTAGGCAGTCCCGGTCCGTAGCCCGTGTCGCTGGCGGGACAAGTCCGCGCTGGGCGCACGCCGGCAATACCGTTCACCACGGTGCTGATGCAGGAAGATTGTCGAGCTCGAAAATGGCCCGGTTCGGCGAGGAAGAGGTCTGGTTGGGGTACCGGTGTCGATCGCTCGAGCACTGCGAACCTCATGCACGGCCGCATTCGGCTCATTGCCTCCACTCGACGGCGCCTTCCTTCGGTTTCCCTGCCATGACCGAGCACGCCGAGGACGGCGGGTGCCCTTGCCCTCCAATCGGGATAGGGGCCGGTCCTGACGGACCGGGCCCCTCCCACACCACCCGGCATGCGGGTCCGCACCGGGCGGTTCGAGAAGTTGAGGTCAGGAGAATCGGGGCACTCCCAAGCGGTCGAAGTAGGCGATCGTCAGCACCGCGTTGAGCCCGAGCGCGCTGGTATGCCACCAGCGGTGGGCGTGGCCCGCGATCCGGGTGGCCAAGCGCACCCCTGCGCCCAGCCGGCGTAGCTCCCGGAAGGCCGTCGGCCCCCGGCGCCATTGCTTGAGCTGGATCGCGCGCAGCCGGTGCCGCAGCCATGCGTCCAGTGCGCGCATGATCCCGGGCGTCTGCGCCAGGCGGAAGTAGGCCTTCCAGCCCGGCACGTAGCGCCTGAGATCTGCGGCGACCTGGTGCAGGCTGCGCCCGCCCGAGCGGCGCGTCAGCTCTCGGATGCGTTGGCGCATCTTGTCCAGCGCCTGCGGCGCCACCGCGAGCTTGATCTCGTCCTTCGACGCCCAGAAGCGGTAGCCCAGGAACTTGCGTCCCCCCACGCGCGCCACCGCCGTCTTGGCTTCGTTGATCTTCAGGCGCAGCTTGGCGTAGCAGCCGCGCAGCACTTGCAGCACCCGCTGACCCGCACGCCGGCTCCTGACATAGACGTTGCAGTCGTCGGCGTAGCGCACGAACTTGTGGCCCCTGCGCTCGAGCTCCCGATCCACTTCGTCCAGCAGCACGTTGGCCAGCAGCGGACTCAAGGGTCCGCCTTGCGGCGTGCCCTCGTGTCGCTGGATGCTCACCCCGTGCGCCAGGATGCCCGCTTGCAGGTAGCTGCGGATCAGCCCCAGCACCCGCTTGTCCGCAATCCGCTTGGCCAGCCGGTCCATCAGGATGTCGTGGTTGACCCGGTCGAAGAACTTCTCCAGATCCACGTCCACGACCCACCGGCGGCCGGCCTGCACGTACTGCTGCGCTTCGAGCACCGCCCCGTGCGCGCTGCGCCCCGGCCTGAAGCCGTGGCTGTGCGCGCTGAAGCTCGGGTCGATGAGCGGTTGCAGCACCTGCAGCACCGCCTGTTGGATCAACCGATCCACCACGGTCGGTATCCCCAGTTCGCGCACGCCGCCGTCCGGCTTGGGTATGCCCACGCGGCGCACCGGCTGCGGCCGGTAGCTGCCGTCGAGCAATGCCTGCCGGGTCGCCGGCCATGCCTGCTTGAGGAATTCGCTCGTGGCTTGCACCGTGCGTCCATCGACGCCGGCGCTGCCCTTGTTGGCCCGCACTCGCTTGAACGCCGCCAACATGTTCTCTCTGGTCAACGCCTGCCCGAGCAGGTCGTCGACCCCTGGACCCGTTTGGTCGCCCCGCGCCAGCTCGGCTTCGTCGGTCGCGGCCTGGACGCGGGCTTCACCCTCGCCTGCAGCCTCGCCCCCGGGTCGCCCCGGCTTCTGACGCCTTGCCTTGCCAAGCGGTTCGTCTCGTGGTCGTCCTTCTCGTTCGGCCCTTCCCCGACTCAGGTCGGGTACTACGGCCTCGGCTGACTTCTCGCTCCGGGTCATCTCCGTTGCCCTTTCAGGCACAAGGCGAGATCTCCCCAGGTAAGAACGCGATCCTTCACCGCACAACCGCCGCATTTACGCCGCCTGGTCCTTGGCCACAAGAGCTTTGCAGTAGACAGCCTGCTCGCCCTGACCGGCGTCGCCTTATATGCAGTTCGTGTTCCTCGGCTC
>JACPVA010000098.1 GCA_016191995.1 Burkholderiales bacterium
CCGGCGGCACGGCCGCCGCGCGGGCCGCGGCCGCCTCGGCCTGCGGCGTGCGGCCGCCGACCTCGAAGAAGGTATACGACAGCGTGATCGTCGTCACGTCGCGCGGCAGCCTGGGGTCGATGACGAAGGCCACCGGCCAGCTCTTGCGCTCGCCCGGCGCCAGCGTGTACTCGTTGAAGCAGAAGCACTCGAGCTTGTCGAAATGCCCCGCCGCATGGCGCGGCGCGTAGCTCGGGATCGCCTGCGCCGCCATCGTGCGGTCCTGCCGGTTGCGGAACTCGTACATCACGGTGGCGAGCTCGCCGGGATGCACCTGCATCGAGGTGACGGCGGGCGCGAAGTCCCAGGGACCGCGCACGTTGGTGTCGAACTCGACCGTGACCACGCGCGAGCGGTCGACCTGCGTGTTGCGCGGCTCGCCGCCGGCACCCGTCAGCCACTGGCGCGCGCGCTGCTCGGTCACCGACAGCACGTTGATGCCGAGCGCGTCGCAGATCGCGCGGTACATCGGCACCAGCGCATAGCCGAAGCCGAACATCACCAGCACGATGACGACGAGCTTGCCCAGCAAGCCGCGGTTGGCGGCATGGGCGGCGATCGAGGGCTTGTCCGACATGGTTCGTGCGGCGGCCGCTCGTCAGCCTCCGCCGAAGAAGACGAAGCGGGCGACAAAACCCAGCCCGAAGGCGAGCGCGACCGTCGCCAGGATCAGCCCCAGCTTCAGGTTGGCCTTGCGCTGTCGCTCGTCGACCATCGCTGCGCTGCCTTCCGCTGCCACCGCGGTCCCGCCCGACTCAGCCGAGTACCCGCGTCGCCGTCGCGTCGAGCTTCGGCGGGGTCTCGAAGGTGTGCCACGGCGCGGGCGACGGCACCTCCCACTCCAGCCCCTCGGCGCCGCGGCCGTCGGGGTCGTTCCACGGCCGCTGCGGCGCCGGTGCGCCCTGGCCGCGCATCATCGGCAGCACGACGGCGACGAAGAAGTAGACCTGCATCAGCCCGAAGCCCAGCCCGCCGATCGACGCCAGCGCGTTGAAGTCGGCGAACTGCATCGGGTAGTCGGCATAGCGCCGCGGCATCCCCGCCAGCCCGAGGAAGTGCATCGGGAAGAAGGTGACGTTGAAGAAGACCAGCGAGCCCCAGAAGTGGATCCTGCCGCGCGTCTCCGAGTACATCGTCCCGGTCCACTTCGGCCCCCAGTAGTACACGCCGGCGAACAGCGCGAACAGCGACCCGGCGACCAGCACGTAGTGGAAGTGCGCGACGACGTAGTAGGTATCCTGCAGCTGGATGTCGATCGGCGCCATCGCCAGGATCAGACCGGTGAAGCCGCCCATCGTGAAGACGAAGATGAAGCCCACCGCCCACAGCATCGGGGTCTCGAAGCTCATCTCGCCGCGCCACATCGTGGCCACCCAGTTGAAGATCTTCACCCCGGTGGGCACCGCGATCAGCATCGTCGCGTACATGAAGAAGAGCTGCCCGGTGACCGGCATGCCGGTCGTGAACATGTGGTGCGCCCAAACGATGAACGACAGGATCGCGATCGACGCCGTCGCGTAGACCATCGACGCGTAGCCGAACAGCCGCTTGCGCGCGAACGCCGGCACGATCGCGCTGACGATGCCGAACGCCGGCAGGATCATGATGTAGACCTCGGGGTGGCCGAAGAACCAGAAGATATGCTGGTACATCACCGGGTCGCCGCCGCCGGCCGGGTTGAAGAAGCTGGTGCCGAAGTGGCGATCCGTCAGCGTCATCGTGACCGCGCCGGCGAGCACCGGCATCACCGCGATCAGCAGGTAGGCGGTGATCAGCCAGGTCCAGCAGAACAGCGGCATCTTCATCAGCGTCATGCCCGGCGCGCGCATGTTCAGCACCGTGACGATGATGTTGATCGACCCCATGATCGACGACGCGCCCATGATGTGCACCGCGAAGATCGCCATGTCCATCGACGGGCCCATCTGCAGCGTCAGCGGCGCATACAGCGTCCAGCCCGCCGCCGGCGCGCCGCCGGGGACGAAGAACGACGCCGCCAGGATGACCGCGGCCGGTATCAGCAGCCAGAAGCTGAGGTTGTTCATCCGCGCGAAGGCCATGTCCGACGCGCCGATCTGCAGCGGGATCATCCAGTTCGCGAAGCCGACGAAGGCCGGCATGATCGCGCCGAAGACCATGATCAGCCCGTGCATCGTCGTCAACTGGTTGAACAGCTGCGGGTTGACATACTGCAGCCCGGGCTGGAACAGCTCGGCGCGGATCCCCAGCGCCAGCACGCCACCGAGCATCAGCATCGCGAACGAGAACAGCAGGTACATCGTGCCGATGTCCTTGTGGTTCGTCGCGAACAGCCAGCGGCGCCAGCCGTGCGGCGCCGCGTGCGCGTGGTCGTGCGCGTGACCGTGGGCGTGGCCGGCGGGGTGGTCGAGGACGGCGCTCATGCAGGAGGTCTCCGGGGCCGCTGGGGCGGTCGAGGGCTGGGGCAGTCGGTGGCGGTCGGTCAGCGGGCGGCGACGATCGCGGGCGCGGCGTCGGCGCCGGCCTGCGCCGCCTTGCGCTGCGCGGCGACCCAGGCGCTGTACTCGTCGGCGGTCACGACCTTGACGTGGATCGGCATGTAGGCATGCTCCTTGCCGCACAGCTCGGCGCACTGGCCGTAGAAGTCGCCGGTGCGGCTGGCGCGGAACCAGGTGTCGCGCACGAAGCCGGGGATCGCATCCTGCTTGACGCCGAACGACGGCACCATCCAGGCGTGGATGACGTCGCTGGCGGTCGTGATGACGCGGACCTTCCTGTCCACCGGCACCACCAGCGGGTTGTCGACCTTGAGCAGGTAGTCGTCGCCGGCCGGCGCGCCGGCATCCGACATCGCGCGGTGCGCCGGGTCCAGCCGCGACAGGAAGCCTATCCCCTCGCCCTCGCCCTTGAGGTAGTCGTAGCCCCAGAACCACTGGTAGCCGGTGGCCTTGACGGTGATGTCGGCGTTGCTCGTGTCCTTCTGCGCGACCACCGTGCGCGTGGCCATCGCCCCCATCAGGATCACGATCACGAACGGCACGACGGTCCACGCGACCTCGACCGACAGGCTCTCGTGGAAGTGGGCCGCCTTGTGGCCGACCGACTTGCGGTGCTTGAGGATCGAATAGAACATGACGCCGAACACGGCGACGAAGATCGTCAGGCAGATGATCAGCATCATCCAGTGCAGCCACTGCTGCTGCTCGGCGATCGCGGTGGCCGGCGGGTGCAGGTTGAGCTGGTTGACCGCCGGGCCACCGGGCAGGCTCGCGACCTGGGCCCAGGCAGGTGCGCCCGCGGCCAGCGCCAGTGCCAGCGCGGCCCGGCGCAGCGGCTGCGTCCTCGTCGTCGTCATCGTTTCGGCTCCTGGGGCGGATCGTTTCGGGGCCGCCGCGGCCGCGCCGCGGCACCGGTCGCGGCCGCCGCCCGGCCCGGCCACGGCGGGCAGGGACGAGGCGCTTCGGGCGCTGCGGCGGGGTCGCGGTGGAGGCATCGGCAGGGGCGGCAGGCGGGGCGCGCTGGGCGCGTCGCTGGATCACGGCTCCAGAAGTCCGCATTGACGGACATCAGAAGCTCATCGATCTGGGATTCTAGCGAGTTAGATCCAGGTCAATGATCCGGGCGTCTGCGGAGTATAGATCGCATCTCGTCCAGCCCGACGGCGGTCTCGGCGGCCACGCGCGGGCGCGGCGCCGGCCTCCAGGCGTGGCCATAGACGATCTCGAAGCCCAGCGCCGCGCGCGCCTCGCCGCCGGCGCGGCAGGACGAGGCCAGCGCCTGCGCGAGCGCCTCGCGCCAGCGCGGCGTGCGCAACCCGGCGTGGCGCGCCGGGTCGACGTTGGCGCCCAGCGTGCGCAGCTCGGCGCGCATCGCGGCCGCATCGCGCCAGGTCAGCGTCAGCGTCTCCTGGTCCATCACCGGGTCGGCGAAGCCGGCCTCGACCAGCATGTCGCCCAGGTCGTGCATGTCGACGAAGGGCACGTGCGGGCTGCCCCAGCCGTGTGCGCGATAGAGTTCGCGCAAGCCCTGCAGCGTGCCCGGGCCGAGGGTCGAGAACATCAGCAGCCCGTCGACCGCCAGCGCCGCATGCCAGCGCCGCAACTCGGCCGCCGGGTCGGCGCACCAGTGCAGCGTCATGTTCGCCCACAGCAGCTCGCACTCGCCGGTGCCGACCGCCTCGGCGGCGATCGGCGCCGCCTCGGCCGCGCCCCA
>JACPVA010000022.1 GCA_016191995.1 Burkholderiales bacterium
GGCGGCGATGCGGCGCCGCGGCCGCAGCCGGCGGTGCGCCGTGGCGCGCGCGTGCGCGATGCCGGCGCGACGCGCGATGCCGAGGCCGGGACGGACGGCGATGCGGCCTGAGCTGAAGTTGTCGCTGCAATTCGCCGACGCGCGCCACCGCGCCGAGCTGCCGCGGCACCGCGTCGCACGCTGGATCCGCGCCGCGCTCACCGCACCGGCCGAGATCACGGTGCGCGTGGTCGGCGAGGACGAGGGCCGCGCGCTGAACCGCGACTACCGGCGCAAGGATCATGCGACCAACGTGCTGACCTTCGACTATGCGTGCGCGCCGCTCGTCGTCGCCGACCTGGTGCTGTGCGCGCCCGTGGTCGCGCGCGAGGCCGCCGCGCAGGGCAAGCCGGTCGAGGCGCACTACGCGCACCTGCTCGTGCACGGCGCGCTGCACGCCCAGGGCTGGGACCACGAACGCGCGCCCGCGGCGCGGCGCATGGAGGCGCGCGAGCGCGAGATCCTGGGCGCGCTGGGCTATCCCGACCCGTACGCTGCGGGGCGTTGAACCCGGTTCGGGCCCGGCCGGCCTGCGCGCGTCCTCGCGTCCTCAGTCGACGACCCAGACCATCGCCGTGCGCGGCGGGATCACGAAGCTGCCGCTGGCGGCGTCGTAGCTGGCCTGCGCCGCCGGCCGGCGGTCGGCGGCGGCCGCCGCGGTGTGCACCGGGTGCAGCGCGAACGCGCGCCCCTTCAGCGCATCGACCGCCAGCGTGTGCGCGACCTTGTCGACGTTGACGAGGTACAGCAGCTCGCGGAAGCCGGCACCGGCGTAGCCCGCGCCGTCCACATGGCCGGCCAGCACGGTCGGGATCTGGCCCGAGCCGGTGTTGTGGAAGCTCAGCCGCGCCCTGATGTCGTCCGCGCTGCGCAGCCGCAGCAGCGTCGTGCTGGCGCGGATCCTGAGCAGGTCGCGGAAGGCATCGCGCGTCCACGCGATCTCGGTGGGCGTCGGCTCGATCGCCGCGTTGCGCAGGATCGGCCCGATGATCGGCCAGTTGTCGCCGTTCTTCTCCGCCACCGGCAGGCCGACGCCGAAGTAGTTGTCCTGGTAGCTCCAGTCCAGGCGGTTGAACCAGTCGCCCGAGTTGTAGCTGTCGCGGTCCATCGACTTGCTGCGCAGGGTGTCGATGCCGGCGTGGAAGTAGGCCACGCCCTGGCTGAACATATTGATCGCCGCGCCCAGGATCTGCGCGCGCGCCCGGTCCTCGCGGCTGGTCGACTGCGGCAGCCGGTAGGCGTTGATGTCGAACAGGGTCTGGTTGTCGTGGTTCTCGACATAGTTGACGACCTCGCCCGGCTGCGTGACGTAGCCGGCGGGCTGGCCGTTGTAGTCGAGCTGCTCGAGCCGCAGCGTGGCGTCCCAGTACGTGCGGACGACATAGTCGCGGATCGATCCGGCCAGCCCGACCTTGATCATGTCGGCCGACCGCATCAGGTCGTTGACCGACTTGCCGGCGCCGCTGCCGTTGTCGTCATAGAACAGGCCGTTGATGTAGCCCTGGTTCTTGACCAGCCACTCGCCGCCGTCGAACGGGCTGCCGCCGCGCACATGGTCGCGCGCGCGGTCGCTGAAGGTGCCGATTCCCGAGCCGTTGAGCTCGAGCTGGCTGGCCTGGCGGAAGCGCGCGTTGTTCTGCACCTCGCCGAAGGCCCAGCCCTCGCCGATCAGGTTGATCTGGCGGCCGGTGGCGGCGTCGACGCGCGCCTGCAGGCGCTCCATCACCGCGCGCGGCTGGTGGCCCATGAGGTCGAAGCGGAACGAGTCGATCTTGTACTGAGTCGCCCACAGCTCGGCCGAGTCGATCATCAGCTTGGCCATCATGCGGTGCTCGGTCGCGGTGTTGTCGCAGCAGGTCGAGCGCTCCACCTCGCCGCTCGGGTTCAGCCGGTGGTAGTAGCCCGGGACGATGCGGTCGAGCACCGACCGATCGTTCTGCCCCGACGCGGTCGTGTGGTTGTAGACCACGTCCATGCCGACGCGCAGCCCGGCCTGGTGCAGCGCCTGCACCATGGCGCGGAACTCGACGATGCGTCGCGCGCCGTCGCCCGACGACGAGGCGTAGCTGCCCTCCGGCGCGTTGAAGTGGAAGGGGTCGTAGCCCCAGTTGAAGCAGTCGGCATCCTTGACCGCGGCGACCGCGGCCTGCTGCTGCTCGCCGTCCGGCGCCCCGCCGGTGGCCACCGCCGCGCAGCCTTTCTCGGGCACGGTCGCGAGGTCGAATACCGGCAGCAGGTGGACGTCGGTCAGGCCGGCGTCCGACAGCGCCTTCAGGTGCTTCATGCCGTTCGAGCCGGTCTCGGTGAAGGCGAGGTACTTGCCGCGGTGCGCCGCCGGGACCGTCGTGTCGTTGGCCGAGAAGTCGCGCACATGCAGCTCGTAGATCACCATGTCGGTCTGCGCCTGCACCTTGGCGGGCGGCGCGCTCGCGTCCCAGCCGGCAGGCTTCAGCGACGGCGCCGACAGCGCGGCGATGTAGCTGCGCTGCGAGTCGGCGCTCAGGCTGACGGAGTACGGGTCGGTGACGAGGTTGCGCACCAGGCCAACGCCGCGCACGAAGACCTCGACGACATGGCGGTAGTACTGGCCCGTCAGGTCCTGGTCGCTGCTCGCGTGCCAGACGCCGGTGGCGGCGTCGAAGGTCGCCGGCAGCAGCGCGCTGGCGCCGCCGGTGCCGCTGCGGTAGATCGCGACCGACACCTTCTGCGCCGTCGGCGCCCACAGCTTGAACGCCGTCCTGCCGCCGCCCAGCGTCACGCCCAGGTCGCCGACCGCCTCGGCCCCCGCATACAGGTCGTCGAGCGCGCCCGGCAGCTGGGCGGTGGTCGCGTTCTGCACCTCGCCCTGCGCGTTCTCCTGCACCAGCACGAGCTGGCGCGTCAGCAGACCGGGCAGTGCGGCCTGGTCGGCTGGATCCACCGCCAGCACGACACCCGCGTCGACGAAGCGGAAGCGCTCGGCGAGGTCCGCCGGCACCGCGCCGGCGTGCACCTGCAGCGTGATCGAGCCGTCGGCGCCGCTGACCGGCGCGTCCTTGGCGGCGCGGATCTGGCCGTTGGCGGAGTGGTAGAGCCTGAACACGCCGCCGGTCCCGACCTGCGGGAACTGGATCAGCCGGCGGTCGAGCCAGTAGGCGCGGGCGTCCTTCGTCGACGCCAGGCGCGAGTCGGGTTTCGAGGTGTAGACGGTGGCGTCGCCCTGCACCAGCCAGATCTCGCCGACTCCGCCGCTCAGGTTCAGCGCCGAGTAGGTGACGCGGATATTGTTGTCGCGCCCGTCCTTGTCGTTCGGGTCGCCGCCCGGCGGCCTGCCGTGGATGATGAATTCGAGTGCGGTGCGGTTCGCGTCCCCCTGGGGGTTGAGCACCGGGATGTCGAACACGATCTCCTCGGCTCCGGCGCTGTAGTTGGCGAAGTCGGAGAACGGCACCGCGTTCGTCCACTGGTCGATCACGACCCCCGGCTTCAGGCCGGCCTGGTCCAGGCCGCTGGAGGCCCAGATGTGCACGCCCCAGTCGGCGTAGTTGCCGTCGAAACGCGCATAGTGCACGCGCAGCGTGTGGATGTCCGGGGTCGCTGCGCCGAGCGGGTTGGTGGTGTAGTTCGTCGCATCGCCGGCGAGCTTCCAGATCTCGCTGCCGCCCGACAGGTCCCAGAACTGCTGCTCGTCGCTGCCGGTTCGACCGGACCAGGACGAGGGCTCGCGCGTGCCGCCGCCGTCCTTGACGAGGATGAAGTTGAACGACGTACCGCCGGCCGGCACGTCCCAGTACTTGCCGAAGTTGTCTTCGCCGTCGGGTGCCTTGCCCGGCCAGCCGCCGAAGGCCTCGCCCGGCGCGTTGTAGACATACATCGTCCAGCCCGCATAGCTGGCGTCGGGGCGGTGGTAATGCAGGCGTACCGCATCGCCACCGCCTCCCCCGCCGCCGCCATCCGACGGCACCGCCGCCAGCACGGTGCTCAGCGTCGCGGTATTGGCCACCGCCAGCGGGTCGGGGTCATTGTTGATGCGGGTGCTGTTGCCGCCACCGCAGCCCGCCAGCAGCGCCAGCGCGAGCAGCGTCAACAGCGCGATCAGGCGCCGGCCGAGGGCGATCGAAGGCACGAGCATGGAACTCTCCTGCGTACATCCCCGGCTTCGACGGCCTGCGGGGAGGGGGACGAACGGCCCGGGGCGAAGCGCTGGCGGGCCTTGTTCGAGGACTAATATTCAAGCGAAACTACGTCGCTCCTAGGGGACAAACCCGAAGCCGTCGCCGGGATGGCCCGGCCGAGAGTTCGGCAGCGGGAAACGCGCCGGAGTCCGACCGCGTCGATCTCGCATGACACGCATGACACGCATGACACGCATGACCAGGCGACGCCGACCGGCGTGCGGCCGGCTCGGCACGATGGCGGCGGCCGCGATGCTGCTGATCGGCTGCGGCGGTACCGGCGAGGCCCCGCAGCCGCCGCCAGCAGGTACCGGCGATCCGCCACCCGACCTCGGCGCGGTGGCCGCCGCGGACCCCGGCAACACGCTCGCACCCGACTGGCACCGCGGCGCCTTCATGCAGGTCTTCGTGCGCAGCTACCAGGATGGCGACGGCGACGGCATCGGCGACCTGCGCGGGCTGACGAGCCGCCTGGACTACCTGCGCGATCTCGGCGTGCGCGGTCTTTGGCTGCTGCCGATCGGCCCGAGCCAGGACCGCGACCATGGTTATGCGGTGACCCACTACCGCGCGGTCGAGCCGCAGTACGGGACGTTGGCGGACCTCGACGAACTGTTGCGCGAGGCGCACGCGCGCGGCATCGGCGTCGTCGTCGACTACGTGATCAACCACAGCGCCGCGCAGCACCCGCTGTTCGTCGACGCGCGCGCCGCACCGACCAGCCCCTGGCGCGACTGGTACCTCTGGCAGCCGCTGAAGCCCGTCGGCTGGACTATCTACGGCAGCGACCCCTGGCGCGCCAATCCGTCGGGCGGCTGGTACTTCGCCGCCTTCTGGGACCAGATGCCGGACTTCGACCTGCGCCAGCCCGAGGTCGTCGCCTGGCACCACGACAACCTGCGCTTCTGGCTCAACCGCGGCATCGACGGTTTCCGGCTCGACGCCGTCGGCCACCTGATCGAGAACGGCCCGACGGCCTGGACCGACCAGCCCGAGACGCTGCCGCTGCTGCGCGACGCCCGCGCCGTCGTCGGCGGCTACCAGCGGCGCTTCCTCGTCTGCGAGGGGCCGAACGCGCCGACGACCTACGCCGTCGCCTGCGGCAGTGCCTTCGCCTTCGGCCACCACGCGCGCATGCTGGAGGCGGCGCGCGGCAGCGTGGCCGCGGTGCAGCAGGTGGCGGGCTATTTCGAGACCGCGCCGGCGACGATGGCCACGATGCTGGCCAACCACGACAGCTTCGCCGGCCAGCGCGTGTGGGACCAGCTCGGCGGCGACCTGGCCCAGTACCGACTGGCGGCAGCGACCAACCTGCTGCTGTCGGGCACGCCGTTCATCTACTACGGCGAGGAGATCGGCATGGCCGGCGCCGCCTCGCTGTCCGGTGACCCCAAGCTGCGCACGCCGATGAGCTGGGCCGGCGATGCGCGCCGCGGCGGCTTCACCTCCGGCACCCCCTACCGTGCGCTGTCGGCCAATGTCACGACGGCCAACGTGGCCGCGCAGCAGGCCGACCCGGACTCGCTGCTGAACTTCTACCGCGCGATGCTGGCGCTGCGCAACGGCCTGGAGCCGCTGCGCAGCGGCAGCTACGAGGCGGCGCGCGCCGACGGCACGGTGCTGAGCTTCCAGCGCCGGCTGGCCGGCGAGCGCGTCGTCGTCGCGATCAACTACGGCCGCACGGCGGCCGACGCCATGCTCGCCGGCCTGCCGCCCGACGCGACCCTGCAGTCACGTCACCCGGCGGGTGGCGCCGACCTGCGGGCCGACGCCGGCGGCAGCGCCGTCGTGACGCTGGCGCCGCAGTCGCTGCGCGTCTTCGTGCATCGCTGACGCGGCGCCCTGGTCGCTCGCGCCCGCGACCCGCCGCCGCCGGTCAGAGCGCGTCGATGATCTCGCGCCGCTTGCGCTGGTACTCCTCCTCGGTCAGCAGGCCGCGCTCGCGCAGCCGCTGCAGCGAGCGCAGGCGCAACTCCTGCTCCTCGAAAAAGGCGGCATCGCGCGCCGCGCGTGTCGGCGCCGCAGGCTTGGGTGCCGCCGCAGCCCCGGCGGCAGCC
>JACPVA010000094.1 GCA_016191995.1 Burkholderiales bacterium
CCGCGGCCGCGATCAGCAGCGCGGCGCCGAGGCGCCGCCGCGCCGCACGGCGCGGCGGTCGAAAGAGCGTGGTCGTGTTCATGGGCATCACTGTAGCGCGACGCCGCATGGCCACCGCGCGTGCCAAGATCGCGCGATGAGTTCGGCGCACCGAAGCGGCGTCACCCAGGGCCCGCATCACCGACCGTCGCCACGCCGGCCGCGCGAGGCCGCCGGCCTGCTGCGGGGCGCGCTGGCGCGTCCCTGGCGCGTGATCGGCGCGGGCCTGCTGGCGGCCGCGCTGCTGGCCGGCTGCGCGACGCTCGACCAGCGCCAGCGCGAGTGGATCTTCCGCCCCGGCGACCGCGCCTGGCCCGGTGGCCTGGCGGCGGCGCGGACGATGCAGGATGTCTGGATCGACTACGAGGCGCGCGGGCGCGAGCCGGTGCGGCTGCACGCGCTGTGGGCGGCGCCGCCGAGCCCGGGCGCGCCGGTGCTGCTGTACCTGCACGGCGCCGGCTACGACCTGCGCGGCAGCGCGCACCGCATGCAGCGCTGGCAGTCGCTCGGCTTCGGCGTGCTCGGCGTCGACTACCGCGGCTTCGGCCGCAGCAGCGATGCGCTGCCCTCGGAGGCGAGCGCGCTCGAGGATGCGCTCGCGGCCTGGGACTGGCTGCGGCGCGAGCACGGCGTGCAGCGCCGGTTCGTCTTCGGCCATTCGCTGGGCGGCGCGATCGCGGTCGCGCTCGCGAGCGAGGTCGACGACGAGGCGGGGCTGATCGTCGAGGGCGCGTTCACGTCGATCCCCGAGGTCGTCGCCACCTTCCGCTGGGGCTGGCTGCCGGTCGGGCCGCTGATCACGCAGCGCTTCGACGCCGGCGCGCGCATCGCAAGCGTCGGCTCGCCGGTGCTCGTGCTGCACGGTGGCGCCGACCGGCTGATCCGCCCCGAGCTCGGGCGGCGGCTGTACGAGCGCGCGGCGCCGCCCAAGCGCTTCGTCCTCGTCGAGGGAGCGTCGCACCACAGCGCGAGCGCGGTCGGCCGCGACGCGCTGCGCGCGGCGCTGGACGAGCTGTGGGGGCTGCGCGCGGCCGAGTAGCCGCGCGACACGCCGCAGGCGCAGGGCCCCGGGCGCGTCGCCCTGGGCAACCCGCCGCAGGCGCCGACGCCCGGCGCGTCGCCCCCCGGGCGACCCGCCGGTCGAGGCGCCGCGATCAGGCGCGCGCCGCGCGCAGCGTGCGCGAGAAGTCCTGCAGCGCGGCGATGCCGCTTTCCTCGGCGCGGCGGCACCAGGCCTGCAGGTCGGCGACGAGCTGGTCGGCCGAGACATTGGTCCGCGTCCAGAGCTGGCGCAGCTCGTCGCGCATCGCGACCAGCTTGGCCAGCTGCGGGCTGGCGCCGATCGCCTCCTGCAGCCGCGGCTGCAGCGCGCCGGGCACCTTGTCGGCGTCGCGGTGCAGCCAGCGCCGCGCCAGCGCGAGCGACGCCAGCCGCGCGCGCGGGTCCGAACCCTGGCGCTTCAGATGCGCGATCTCGGAGCGCACCGCGCGCCGCAGCGCCTTGCCGAAGCGCGCCATGACCTCGTAGCGGTGCGCGACCAGCGCCTCGAGCGTGCGGGCGTCGGCGGCCGGGCGGACCTCGCCCAGCGCCAGCCGCGGCGGCGTCTTGCGCACCCTGGCCCAGCCCAGCAGCTCGAGCAGCCGGATGTAGCCCCAGCCGACGTCGAACTCGTAGCGCTTGACCGACAGCTTGGCCGAGGTCGGGTAGGTGTGGTGATTGTTGTGCAGTTCCTCGCCGCCGATGATCAGCCCGATCGGCGAGAGATTGGTCGACGCGTCGGGCGACTCGAAGTTGCGGTAGCCCCAGGCGTGGCCCAGGCCGTTGATGATGCCGGCGGCGGTGACCGGGATCCACGCCATCTGCACCGCCCACACGGTGGCGCCGATGGCGCCGAACAGCAGCAGGTCCAGGATCAGCAGCAGCCCGACGCCCTGCCAGGTGTAGCGGCTGTAGACATGGCGCTCGAGCCAGTCGACGGGGGTGTGGTGGCCGTACTTGCGCAGCGTCTCGTCGACCTTCGCCTCGGCGCGGTAGAGCTCGCTGCCGCGCAGCAGCACGGTGCGCAGCCCGTGCGCGACCGGGCTGTGCGGGTCGTCGGCGGTCTCGCAGCGCGCGTGGTGCTTGCGGTGGATCGCGACCCACTCGCGCGTCACCATGCCGGTGCTCAACCACAGCCAGAAGCGGAAGAAGTGCGACGGCACCGGCCCGAGTTCGAGCGCGCGGTGCGCCTGCGCGCGATGCAGGAAGACGGTGACGGCGACGATGGTGATGTGGGTCGTCACCAGCGTGAACAGCACGATCTGCCACCACGAGGCGTCGAGCAGGCCATGGGCGAGCCATTGCACGACCGCATCGTGGAGGGTCCGGAGTTCGTTCATCGGGCGGGGATGCCAGCGGCAGCCGGGGGATGGGGCGCGCATTGTAGGCGTTGCGCAACGCCACAGCCCTGCGCGCGGCCCGTCGAATCACGATCGGAATCGAGCTTGACGCTGGTCAGTGAGCTGCATGGTCGATGCATGGCAAGCGAACACGGCCTGATGCCCACGCCGGCCGCCCGGCCCGCGCGCTCAAGCTTTAGCGACGCGAACCTCGAGGTGCCGGCCGAGTGCGCGCGCCGCGGCTTCGATCTGGTCGAGCCGGGATGCGTGGCGCAGGTCGAACAGGCGGTCCACCTGCGGAAGGTGCCAGCCGAGACGCCGCGCCAGCTCGGCCTTCTTGATGCCCTGCTCGGTCATGGCCTGGTACACACCCAGCTTCGCCCCCTCCAGGGCCGATGGGCGCACCGTACGCTGCCCACGCCTGGCCTTGCTCGGCACCGGCAGCGGCCTGCGCGATTCGACATAGAACGACAGCGCGGTCTCCAAGGCGTCGACGGCCTGCAACAGTGCCTCGTCCTCGTCAGCGCCGAAAGTGATGGCCTCGGGCACGTCGATGAAGGACACCAGGATGGTGTCGCCGTCGGGCGTCAGGGTGACGGGATAGTCGAACACTGGCTGGCCTCACTTCAATCCACGTTGACGCTTGATCGCAGACTCGAGCCCCCTGCCCAGTTCGGCGGTGCCGTGCATGGGCAACGTGGACTGCTTGCCGTTCAGGGGCACTTTGAGACGCGAACCCTTGCCAGGCAGAAAAGTGGCGCCTTGTTGCTCGAGCCACCTCTTCATCTGCTTCGAGTTCATTCAAGCGAATACTAAACACTTCTGTTGTTTTTTTCAAAAACGAGTCTTGTCGGCGAGCGATCGCCATCGACCTCTTGCAGCCGGCGGTCGTCGAGGTCTTCGCGTTCGGCAACGGGCCGACAAGCGGCGTTCGAGCGCAGAGGCTTCCCGCGCGCCCGAGCGCGAATCCGGATCAGCGCCGCTGCCAGACCGCGGCGAAGAAACCGTCGGTCGCGTGCCGGTGCGGCAGCAGGCGCAGGAAGCGGCCGTCGACGAGCTCGTCCGCGCGCGCCACCTGCGTGCGCGCCAGCGATTCGGCGGCGTCCAGCGGCGCGAAGTCGGTGCGCTGGGCGGCGTCGAAGGCGGCGACGACCTCCTCGTTCTCGGCCGCCAGCAGGCTGCAGGTCGCGTAGACCAGCCGCCCGCCCGGCTTCAGCAGCCGCGCCGCGGCGCCGAGGATGGCCTGCTGGCGCGATTGCAGCTCGGCCACCGCCTGCGGCGTCTGGCGCCACTTCAGGTCCGGGTTGCGGCGCAGCGTGCCCAGCCCCGAGCAGGGCGCGTCGACCAGCACGCGGTCGATCTTGCCCGCCAGCCGGCGCACGCGGTCGTCCCTCTCGTGCGCGATGCGCACCGGATGCACGTTGGACAGCCCGCTGCGCGCCAGCCGCGGCGCCAGCGCCGCCAGCCGCCGGTCCGAGACGTCGAAGGCATACAGCCGCCCGGTGCTGCGCATCGCCGCGCCCAGCGCGAGCGTCTTGCCGCCGGCGCCGGCGCAGAAGTCGACGACCATCTCGCCGCGGTGCGCATCGACCAGCAGCGCGAGCAGCTGGCTGCCCTCGTCCTGGACCTCGACCTGGCCGCCGTTGAAGACCGGCAGGCGCTGGATCGCCGGCTTGCCCGCCACGCGCAGGCCCCAGGGCGAGTACGGCGTCGGCGCGGCGTCGATGCCGGCGCCGGCGAGCGCAGCCTGCGCCGCCTCGCGCGTCGTCGCCAGCGTATTGACGCGCAGGTCCAGCGGCGCCGGCTCCAGCAGCGCGTGCGCGAGCGCGTCGAAGTCCGCGCCGAAGCCGGCCTGCAGCGCCTCGGCGATCCACGCTGGCAGCTCGTGGCGCAGCCGCGCCGGCAGGCTCGCGCGGTCGACCTGCGCGATGCGGTCCAGCCATTCGCGCTCGTCGTCGGCGAGTGCCGCGCGCAGGAAGCCGGCGTCGCCCTGCCAACCGAGGATCGCGAGCCGGCGCTCGATCGCGCCGCGCCCGCCCTGCACCAGGTGCTGCAGCGTCAGCCGCCGCCGCAGCACCGCATACGCGGTCTCGGCAAGCGTGTGGCGCTCGCGCGGCCCGAGCGCGCGCTGGCGGCGGAAGAAGGCCGACACGACGGCGTCGGCCGGGGCGTCGAAGCGCAGCAGGCTGCGCAGCAGTTCGGTCGCGAGGTCGAGCAGGGCGCGCGGCGGCATCGGGTCGGCGATGCGCGCTCAGAGCCCGCCGGCGAGGATCTGCTGCGCCGCGCCGTCGAGCTGCCGCACGCGCTGGCCCTCGATGCGCAGCCGGTCCTCGACGAACCAGCGCACCGCCAGCGGCAGCATCACATGCTCGACCGCCAGCACGCGCGCGGCCAGCGTCGCGGCATCGTCGCCCGGGCGCAGCGGCACGACACCCTGGACGACGATCGGGCCGTGGTCGAGCTCGGCGGTGACGAAGTGCACCGTCGCGCCGGCCACCGTGCAGCCGGCGTCGATCGCGCGCTGGTGCGTGTGCAGCCCGGTGAACGACGGCAGCAGCGACGGGTGGACGTTGAGCATGCGGCCGGCGAAGCGCGCGACGAAGTCGGCGCCGAGGATGCGCATGAAGCCGGCCAGCACGACCAGGTCGGGCTCGAGGCGCTCGACGACCCCGGCCAGCGCGGCGTCGAAGTCGCGCCGGTCGGCGTAGCCACGCGCATCGACGACCGCGGTCGCGATGCCGCGCCCCGCCGCCGCCTCCAGCGCCACCGCACCCGGGCGGCTCGAGACGACGCCGACGAGGCGCGCCGGCCAGCCCTCGGCGGTGCAGCGGTCGGCCAGCGCGGTCATGTTGCTGCCGCGGCCGCTGACGAGGACGACGATGCGCTTCATGGGGTTCTCGGTGCGCGAGACGGCGGCGCGGGCGTGCGGGCGCCGGCCGGGCCGGCAGTGTACGGTCTGCGAGAATGGGCGCTTCGCCCAGACCCGAACGGCCCGCGCGCCGACCGACCCGCCATGCGTCCCCGCGTCCTCTCCGGCATGCGCCCCACCGGCGCGCTGCACCTCGGCCACTTCCACGGCGCCCTGAAGAACTGGGTACGGATGCAGGACGACTACGACTGCTTCTACTTCGTCGCCGACTGGCATGCGCTGACGACGCACTACGAGGAGCGCGACGTCATGGCGCGCCATGTCTACGACATGGTGATCGACTGGATTGCCGCCGGGCTGGACCCCGAGCGCTCGACGATCTTCATCCAGAGCCGCATCCCCGAGCACGCCGAGCTGTTCACGCTGCTGGCGATGGGCACGCCGCTGGGCTGGCTGGAACGCGTGCCGACCTACAAGGACCAGATCGACAAGCTCAAGGACCGCGACCTGGCGACCTACGGCTTCCTCGGCTACCCGCTGCTGCAGGCGGCCGACATCCTGATCTACAAGGCCGCGTACGTCCCGGTGGGCGAGGACCAGGCCTCGCACGTCGAGCTCACGCGCGAGGTCGCGCGCCGCTTCAACCACCTGTACGGTCGCCACAAGGATTTCGACGCCCGCGTCGCGGCCGCGCTGGCCAGGCTGGGCCGCGACGACGTGCGCTACTTCGACAAGCAGCGCAAGGCCTACGGCGAGACCGGCAGCGCCGAGGCGCTGGCCAAGGGCGAGGCGCTCGTCAGGCGCGCTGCGGCCGCCACCGACGGCTGGACCGACGACGACGGCGAGACGCTGCTCGGCCACCTGCGCGGCAGCGGCCGCACGATCCTGCCCGAGCCGCAGGCGATGCACACCGAGGTCACCAAGCTGCCGGGGCTGGACGGCGCCAAGATGAGCAAGAGCTACGGCAACGCGATCGCGATGCGCGAGGACCCGGCCGAGGTGCGGCGCAAGATCGAGCGCATGCCGACCGACCCGGCGCGCGTGCGCCGCGGCGACCCCGGCAACCCCGAGATCTGCCCGGTGTATGCCTTGCACCGCATCTACAGCGATGCCGCCACCCGCGACTGGGTCGTCAAGGGTTGCACCAGCGCCGGCATCGGCTGCCTGGACTGCAAGCAGCCGCTGGTCGACGCCATCCTGGCCGAGCAGCAGCCCTGGCGCGAGCGCGCCGAGCCCTACCTGCGCGAGCCGAAGAAGGTGCACTGGATCGTCGAGATGGGCACCGAGCGCGCGCGCACCGTCGCCCGCCAGACGATGCGCGACGTGCGCGAGGCGATGGGGTTGAGCTACGGCTGAGCCGGCACCCCGCGCGCCGGAGGCGCCGGCGCGGGCCGCCACCGGCGCGCGCGCCGGCCGGCGGCTGGCCGATTCGGCACGGCGCATCCACGAGCTGGCCTGGCCGGTGTTCGTCGGCCAGCTCGCGGTGGTCGGCTTCTCGACCGTCGACACCCTGCTGGTGGCGCGCTATGCGCGCGAGGACCTGGCGGCGCTGTCGGTCGGCGCGGCGGCCTACATCACGGTCTTCGTCGGCCTGATGGGGGTGGTGCTGGCGATCGGACCGATCGTCGGCCAGCTCTTCGGCGCCGGCCAGCACGCGCAGGCCGGGCGCCAGCTGCACCAGGCGGCGTGGGTCGCGCTGGCGATCGCGCTGCCGGGCTGCGCGCTGCTGGCCTTTCCCTGGCCCTTCCTGGCGCTGGCGCGCACCACGCCCGAGGTCGAGTCCGGCGTCCGCGCCTACCTGGCGGCGCTGGCGCTGGCGCTGCCGGCGGCGCTGCTGTTCCAGGCCTACCGCGGCTTCAACAATGCGGTCTCGCGCCCGAAGGCGGTGATGGCGTTGCAGCTCGGCGGCCTGGCGGCCAAGATCCCGCTGAGCGCGCTGCTCGTCTTCGGCGCGCCTTCGTTCGGGATCGCTCCGCTGGGTGTCGTCGGCTGCGGCATCGCCACCACCATCGTCATGTGGCTGCAGGCGCTGGCGGCGTGGCAGGTGCTGCGTCGCGACCGCTTCTACGACCGCTTCCAGATCCTCGGCCGCGGCCTGGACGCGCCCGACCGGCGCGCGCTGGCGACGCAGCTGCGGCTCGGGCTGCCGATCGGCGCCACGGTGCTGATCGAGGTCAGCGGCTTCACGCTGATGGCGGTCTTCATCGCCCGCCTGGGCGTGCTGCCGGTGGCCGGGCACCAGATCGCGGCGAATCTGGCCGCGATCCTGTTCATGCTGCCGCTGGCGATCGCGCAGGCATCGATGACGCTGGTCTCGCAGCGCATCGGCGCGCGCGACCTGGCCGATGCGCGCCGCCTCGGCTGGCATGCGATGCTGATCGGCGCGACGGTCGCGCTGCTCGTCGCGCTGGCGCTGGCGGCCGCGCGCGGCCCGGTGGCGCGCCTTTATACGGCCGACCCGGCGGTGCTCGCGGTGGCGGTGCCGCTGCTGGGCTGGCTGGCGCTGTTCCACGTCGCCGACGCGCTGCAGGCGGTGGCCAGCTTCGTGCTGCGCGCCTGGCGCGTGACGCTGCTGCCGATGTGGATCTACGCCGCGTCGCAGTGGGGGCTGGGGCTGGGCGGCGGCTACGTGCTGGCGTTCGGCGTCGTCGACGCGGTGCCGCTGGCCTGGCGCGGCCAGACCGGCTACTGGCTCGCCGCCAGCGTGGCGCTAGCCGCCGCGGCGTTGGCGCTCAGCGCGCTGCTGGTGCGCCTGCATCGCCGCCAGCGCGCGGCGGCGCGGGCGGCGCGGGCGGGGTCGACGCCGGCAACTCGAGCGTGAAGCAGCTGCCGCCGCCGGCGCGCGCCTGGCAGCTCACGCGCCCGCCATGGCGCTGCGCGATCTGGCGCACCAGCGACAGCCCGAGGCCGACCCCGCCTTCGCGCTCGGCATGGCCGGGCAGGCGGAAGAAGGGCTCGAAGATGCGCTCGCGCAGCTCGTCGGGAACGCCCGGTCCGCGGTCGCCCACGCGAATGCGGGCGCACGTGGCGTCGGACTCCACCGTCACCGTCACCGGCGCCGCGGGCGCGCGCCCGGTCGTGGCGGCGTCGCGCGCCTGCGCCTTCGAGTCGCCGCCCGCGCCGCCGGCCGGGGCGACGCCGTAGCGGCGCGCGTTCTCGAGCAGGTTGCGCAGCGCGCGCCGCAGCAGCCGCTCGTCGCCGGCGACGACCACGGCCGTCCCTTCGACCTCGGCGCCGCTGCGCGCTGCCTCCTCGGCCGCCAGCGCGAGCAGGTCCACCGGGTCGCGCGCGACGGCGCCGGCGGCGGCGTCGAGCCGGCTCGCCAGCAGCACCTCGTCGACCAGCGCATCGAGCTCGGCGATATTGGCCGCGATCTCGGCGCGCAGCGCAGCGTGCCGCGCCGGCGGCGCATCCTCCAGCATCGCCAGCGCCATCTTCAGCCGCGCCAGCGGCGATCGCAGCTCGTGGCTGGCATTCGCCAGCAGGCTCTGGTGCGAACGAAGCAGCGCCTCGATGCGCGCGGCGGCGCGGTTGAAGCTCGTCGCCAGCGTGGCGACCTCGTCGCGCCCCTCGACCGCGACGCGCTCGTGCAGCGCGCCGGCGCCGAAGGCCTCGACGCCGCGCTCGAGCGCCTCCAGCCGGCGCGTGAGCTGGCGCACGACCGGCCACGCGCCAGCGGCGACGGCGGCGAACAGCAGCGCCAGCAGCGCGACCAGGACGATGCCGTCGGGCAAGCCCGGCACGCCCGGGACGACCGCGAGCGGCGGCCGGCGCGGCAGCGCGCCGGGCGCGCCGCCCTCGGCGCCGCGCGGCGGCGCTGCAGCGCCGGC
>JACPVA010000105.1 GCA_016191995.1 Burkholderiales bacterium
CGATCGCGCGCCTGGGTGTCGGTGGCGCGGCTGAGGTGGGTGTAGCGGGCGGTGGTCAGGATGCTGTGGTGGCCCAGGATCTTCTGGACCTCCAGCAGATCGACACCGGCCTCGATCAGGTGGGTCGCATAGCTGTGGCGACTATTCCGAGCTCGGAATAGGCGCCACAGTTTCGCGACCCACCTGCTGCAGTCCGGCACCGACATCCGCACCGTGCAGGAGCTGCTCGGCCACAGCGATGTCAGCACGACGATGATCTACACGCACGTCCTGAAGGTAGCCGCCGGCGGCACGCGCAGCCCGCTGGATGCCTTGCAGCCGGGCACGCTGCCGGGCGTCTTCGCGCACGATCGGGCTGCGACCGCGGGCGCGGCGATGCGGGCGTCGTGAAGGGCGACGGGATCGGGCCTCGCTTCCGACGCGGAGTGGACTCGGCCCACGGCCGGATGCGCTGCGGCTCCAATCCGATGCCGGCTCTCGTTCGACGGCCTGGCCCCCGCCCCGGATGAGCGTCGCGCGCGGGCCTCAGCCCGAAAGGCGCGGCGCCTGACGGAACTGCCCGGTCAGCCAGTCGACGAAGACCTCCACCGGCGCCCGGCGTGCGGCGGCCGGGTCGACCACCAGCACATGCCGGTAGCCCGCCGGCATGCAAAGCTGCGGGAAAGGCATCACCAGGTCGCCGCTGGCTACCGCGTCCTGCAGGAAGGGCGAACGCACCAGGGCCACGCCCTGCCCGCGCACCGCGGCCTGCACCGCCTGGTCGACGAACGAGAACACCAGGCGGCCGGCGGCCGGCTCCACCTGCCCGGCCCCCGCGAACGCGAACCAGGCCTGCCAGTTCAGCCGCTGCGTGCCCGGCACGCGCGTATCCAGCTCCAGCAGCGGCCAGCGCGCCAGGTCGGCCGGGCCGCGCAGCCGCGCCCCCGCCAGCAGGCCCGGGCTGAGCGCCGGCGCGGCGACGTCGTCGATCAGCGCCAGCGCGCCGGCCGGCAGCCGGTCCGCCGGCAGCCAGCGCACCGCGAGGTCGACGCCCTCCGCGCGCAGGTCGACGACGCGATCCGACGCGTCCAGCCGGATCTCGATATCCGGGTGCGCGCGCTGGAACGCGGCCAGCCGCGGCGCCAGCCACAGCGATGCGAAGGACGCATAGGTGGTCAGCGTGACGCGCCGCGCGCCGGCTGCGCCGCGGATCTCGTCGACGCTCTGGTCGATCGTCGCGATCGCCTGCTGCACGGCCTGCTGCAGCTGCGTGCCGGCGGCGGTCAGCTCGAGCGCGCGCGTGCGGCGCACGAACAGCGAGCGCCCCAGCTGGCGCTCGAGCGCGGCGATCTGGCGGCTGACCGAGGACTGCGTCAGGCTCAGCTCCTCGGCGGCGAGCGTGAACGACAGCCGCCGCGCCGCGGCCTCGAAGCCGCGCAACGCCGCCAGCCCGATCGGGCGCGCCCGCCGCGCGCTGGACTTTGTCGCCATGGCCGCATCATGCATGCATTTGGCGCATGCCTCAACTGCGATCTTTCCGTTTGTCGCGCGCGCCGCGCGGCGCTCCAATGCGTCCAACGACACCGCGCGACCCGCGCGGACCTTCGAAGGAGCGAACGATGCGAGCTTCGACGACGACGGTGCGGACGATCGACCTCGACCGCGATCAGATGCTGATCCTCGACGATCCCTGCGGACGCATGCGCGTACTGCATGGCTCGGTCTGGCTCACCGAGGCCGGCCTCGGCGACGACCACCGGGTCGGCGCGGGCGAGGAACGGCCGCTGGGCGGCCGGCGCACGGTGATCGGCGCGCTCGGGCCGACACGGCTGCAGCTGACCGAGGAGAAAGGATCCGGCCCCGCCGCGCCGGCGCGGGCCTGGCGGCGGATCGTGCGCGCCGCGCGACGGCAGGCGCAGCGGATGCAGTTCGGCCCGGCCCGGGCTGAACCGAGGGTCTGATCCGGCCCGCGCGGGCGGCTTCGCGTCAAGGGGCGGCAGGGCTCACTTGCCCTTGATCCTGGCCAGGCGCCTCGCATTCGCCGAGGCCTTGCGCTCGATCGGCGCGAGCCCCTCGCTGAGGACGCTCATGGCAGCCTGGTTGACGTGATCGACCAACCTGGCGCCGGTCGCCAGGCCGCCCGGCTGGGTCATGGCGCCGGTCAGGGTGACGAGGAGCTCATGGTTCGCCTTGGCGCCAGCGAGCCACATGTTCTGCACGGACGCCGCGAGGGCGACCTGCTTTTCCACCACCATGCCGGTGAACTCCTCCCGGTCGCTGTCCGACAGGACCGTGCCCGCGGTCGCCATCCTGCCGACGCGATGCGCGACCACTTGCGGCGCCGCCAACGAGAGTTTGGACAACTGCAGCAGCAGTCTGTTGGCACTGGACCGACGGCGCTTGGTCATGCGCGGCTCCGAGTCGTTGCGGCGGTGAGGGCGGGGGGCCATGCCGGTGATCGCTGGCCCCTCAAGATCCGGCGCCTGCCCCCGGCATGAAAGCGTCGTCATCACGCAGTATGACCGATGGCGGCGGGTGGCCGCCGGCGTCGACTTGCTGCGGCGGCCTCGACCCGGACATGCCGCGGCTTGCCTGCAGCGTGCTGCCGCGAGGCGAGTGCAGTAGGGCGCGCCGGTGAGATCGGTCGACTTGCCAGCCCTTGCCGGTGCCAGCCGGCAAGGACACGAGGCGGCCGATAAACTGTCGCGCAGCGTCCGCCGCACGCCTGCGCGCGGCAGGGCGCGCCCCCGCGATCGATCCCGTCATGTCGCAACAACCCGCCCCCGCCCCCGCCGAGCGCCCGGTCGCACTCGTCACCGGTGCGGCGCAGCGCCTCGGGCGCGCGATCGCGCTCGACCTGGCCGCGCATGGCTGGGCGGTTGCGGTGCACTACCGGCAGTCGGCCGACGCCGCGGCGCGCACCGTCGCCGAGGCGCGCGCGCTCGGCGCGCCGGCCGAGGCCTTCGCCGCCGACCTCGCCGACGAGGCCGCCTGCGCCGCGCTGCTGCCTGCGGTGGCGGCACATTTCGGCGCCGTGTGCGCCGTCGTCAACAATGCCTCGCGCTTCGACTACGACACGGTGGACGACTTCGGCCATGCGGCGATGGAACGCCACTGGCGCGCCAATACCGCGGCGCCGATCCTGCTCGCGCGCGCGCTGCATGCGCATCGCCTGGCCGCCGGCGGGCGCGGCGCGGTCGTCAACCTGCTCGACCAGAAGCTGTGGAACCCGAACCCCGACTACCTCTCCTACACGCTGAGCAAGGCGGCGCTGGAGGCGGCGACGACGCTGCTGGCGCAGGCGCTGGCGCCGGTGCTGCGCGTGGCCGGCGTCGCGCCCGGCGTCACGCTGCTGTCGGGGCCGATGAGCGCGGCCGAGTTCGAGCGCGCGCACCGGCTGACCCCGCTGCAGCGCTCGTCGACACCCGAGGACATCGCGCGCGCGGTGCGCTTCGTGCTGGAGTCGCCCGCGATCACCGGCACGACGCTGCTGGTCGACGGCGGCCAGCACCTGATGCCGCAGCCGCGCGACGTCCTCTTCCTCGCCCAGGACGACTGAAAGCCCCGACTCCATGCAGACCCTGCTGCAACACCCCAAGCTGATGGACTGCCGGCGGCTGTTCCTGCGCGACTACGAGGTCTGGATCAATATCGGCGTGCACGACTTCGAGAAGAAGGGCGAGCAGCGGGTGCTGATCAACGTCGACCTGTTCGTCCCGCTGGCGCTGTCGACGCCGACGCACGACAAGCTCGACGAGGTGGTCGACTACGACTTCATCCGCCGCAGCATCGCCGAGCGCGTCGCGCGCGGCCACATCCACCTGCAGGAGACGCTGGTCGACGACGTGCTGCAGGCGATGCTCGCGCACCCGCGCGTTCGCGCCGCACGCGTCAGCACCGAGAAACCCGACGTCTACCCCGACTGCGAGGCCGTCGGCGTCGAGGTCTTCGGCATGCGCGAGGACATGCTGTGACGCCCGCCGCCCCGCCGCTGGACATCGACGACACCGCCGTGCGCGACACCCGCCGTGCCGACCCCGGCGAGGCCGACGACGGCGGCCGCCGCGCCGACCCGCGCAAGGCCGCGTTCGAGGCCAACAAGCTGCGCAAGCGGCTGCAGCGCCAGGTCGGGCAGGCGATCGCCGACTACGCGATGATCGAGGAGGGCGACCGGGTCATGGTCTGCCTGTCCGGCGGCAAGGACAGCCACGCGCTGCTCGACGTCCTGCTGGCGCTGCGCGCGCGCGCGCCGGTGCGGTTCGACCTCGTCGCCGTCAACCTCGACCAGAAGCAGCCGGGCTTCCCGGCCGAGGTGCTGCCCGAATACCTGCGCGGCCTGGGCGTGCCGTTCCGGATCGAGAACCAGGACACCTACAGCATCGTCAAACGCCTCGTGCCCGAGGGGCAGACGATGTGCAGCCTGTGCTCGCGGCTGCGGCGCGGCATCCTGTACCGCGTGGCGAGCGAGCTGGGCGCCACCAAGATCGCGCTCGGCCACCACCGTGACGACATGGTCGTCACGCTGCTGATGAACATGTTCTTCGGCGGGCGGCTGAAGGGCATGCCGCCCAAGCTGGTCAGCGACGACGGCCGCCATGTCGTGATCCGCCCGCTGGCCTATGTCGCCGAGACCGATCTGGAGCGCTGGGCCGACCTGCGCCGGTTCCCGATCATCCCGTGCAGCCTTTGCGGCAGCCAGGACAACCTGCAGCGCGTCCAGGTCAAGGCCATGCTGCGCGAGTGGGAGCGGCATCACCCCGGCCGCAGCGACAGCATGCTGCGCGCGATGTCGCATGTCGTGCCCTCGCACCTGATGGACCACGCGCTGTACCCTTTCCGCAGCGTGCGCGCCACCGGGGTGGCCGACCCGCTGGGCGACCGCGCCTTCGACCCCGACGACGAGCCCGGCACCGCCGCCGCGCCGGCGCCGCAGGCCCCACCCTGGACGACGATGGAGGACGACGCATGACAAAGCCACGACGTCGAACGATGCTCGCCGCCGCGACGGCGGCGGCGCTCGCGGCCACGCTGCTCGCCGGCTGCGCCGCACTCAACACGATGCCGGCCGAGATCTCGACCTGGGGCGACTGGCCGGCCGACCGCAAGCCCGGCCGCTATGCCTTCGACCGCCTGCCGTCGCAGTCGGCGCAGCCCGAGGCGGCGGCGCGGCTCGAGGACGCGGCGCGCGCGGCGCTGGAGGCCGCGGGCTTCAGCACCGCGGCGCCGGGCGACAAGCCCGACGTGCTGGTCCAGGTCGCGGCGCGCAACTCGCGCGCCGACCTCGACATCTGGGCCGACCCGCTGTGGTGGCGCGGCGGCTGGCTACCGGGCCGGCGGGTCTGGGTCGAGCCGCTGTGGTGGCCCGATCTGCACGCGCGCACGCGCTACGAGCGCGAGGTCGCGCTGCTGCTGCGCGACGCCGAGTCGGGCAAGCCGCTGTACGAGGCGCGCGCGAGCAACGAGGGCGCGAATGCCGGCGGCAGTGCGCTGCAGCAGGCGCTGTTCCGTGCCGCGCTGGCGGACTTCCCGCGCACCGGGCCCAATCCGCGCCAGGTGACGGTCACGCTGCCCTGAGTGGCGGTGGCGCGCGCAGGCGCCGCAACGACGATCGCGATCAGTTCGCCGCTGCCGCCGCCAACGCGGACAGGTCCTGCTCGTAGGACAGCAGCCGCTGGCGCAACCGCTCGCGCTGCGCCGCCGACGTGCTGTTGTGCAGCCGCGCCCAGGTCTCGCAGCCGCCGCGGTACCAGTCTCGGCGCCAGCCCCGGCGCGGGTCGGTGGCGTCGAACCAGGATGCGGCCAAGGCGGCCAGCGCATCCCGGCGCGCGCGCGGCTCCAGCGCCTGCGCGCGCCGCAGCGCCTCGACCAGATCGGCCTGCTGGCGCTCGCGCTCGTCGAGCCAGCGCGCCGCATCGACGGGCGAGCGGGCGAGGGAGTCGGCCAGCAGCGCGCGCTGGCGGGCATCGATGCGGCCGTACAGGTCCTCGGCCTGCTTCAGCGCACGCTCCAGCGCGGCCGCGCGGCGCTCGGCCGGGTCCGGCTGCAGACGCTCGGCGCGCAGCTCGGCCAGCCGCTCGGCCTGGCGCGTCCGCAGATGCGCCCACTGCGCGTCGGTGATCGCCGGCAGCAGCTCGGCCGCCGCGGGCAGCGCGGCGTCCAGCGCGCGACGCGACCACGCGCGCGTCTCGTCGACCAGCGCGCAGACCACCTCGGCGTCGACCTCGCCGGCGGCGCGCTCGCGCCAGCGGCCGATGCGCTCGGCGTAGACCGGCAGCTCCTGCGCGCGGTGCCATTCGAACCACCGCTGCAGCGCGGGCTCCAGCGCCGCCTCCTGCCGACGGTCCAGATCCAGCCAGCGGTCCAGCCACATGCCGGCCAGCGACGGCCCGTTGTCATATGCCACGCGCACCGCGCTGCACGCCGCGAGTGCGAGCAGCGCGCTGCCGATAATCAGCCACCGCCCGAGACGCATCCAGGGCCCCGCAGGGATCATTCGCATGGCTGTCAATATCGTCGTCATGGCCGCCGGCAAGGGTACACGGATGAAATCCACCCTGCCGAAGGTGCTGCATCGCCTGGCCGGCCGGCCCTTGCTGCAGCATGTCCTCGATGCCGCGGGCACGCTCGGCGCCACGCACGCCGGCGCGAATACGGTGCTGATCGTCGGCCATGGCGCCGAGGCGGTCGAGGCCGTGGTCGCCGGCCAGCGCGTGCGCTGCGTGCGCCAGGCGCCGCAGCTCGGCACCGGCCACGCGGTGCAGCAGGCGCTGCCGGCGCTCGACGACCGGCATGCGACGACGCTGATCCTCAACGGCGACGTGCCGCTGATCCGCCCCGCGACCGCCGCCGCGCTGGTCGACGCCTGCGGCGGCGAGCGGCTGGCGCTGCTGACGGTCGAGCTGGCCGACCCGAGCGGCTACGGCCGCATCGTGCGCGACGCCGGCGGCCAGCGCGTGCTCGGCATCGTCGAGCACAAGGATGCGAGCGTGGACGAGCGCGCGATCCGCGAGGTCTACACCGGCATGATGGCCGCGCCGACGGCGGCACTGCGGCGCTGGGTCGCGGCGTTGAGGAACGACAACGCGCAGCGCGAGTACTACCTGACCGACATCGTCGCGATGGCGGTCGCCGAGGGGGTGCCGGTGGTCGCGCAGCCGGTCGCCGACGAGACCGAGGTGCTGGGCGTCAACAGCCCGCTGCAGCTCGCCGAGCTCGAGCGGCGCCTGCAGCGCCGGCAGGCCGAGGCGCTGATGGACGCCGGCGTGCGGCTTGCGGACCCGGCGCGGTTCGACCTGCGTGGCGCGCTGCACTGCGGGCCGGATGTCGAGATCGACGTCGGCGTCGTCTTCGAGGGCACGGTGACGCTGGGCGCCGGGGTGCGCATCGGCGCGCACTGCGTGATCCGCGACGCCGACATCGCCGCCGGCGCGGTGATCCACCCCTTCTGCCACATCGAGGGCGCGGCGGTCGGCCCGGGCGCGCTCGTCGGCCCGTACGCGCGGCTGCGGCCGGGGGCGGAGCTGGGCGCCGAGGTGCACATCGGCAACTTCGTCGAGGTCAAGAACAGCCGGCTGGCCGACGGCGCCAAGGCGAATCACCTGGCCTACCTGGGCGACGCGACGGTCGGCGCGCGCGTCAACTACGGCGCCGGCAGCATCACCGCCAACTACGACGGCGCGAACAAGCACCGCACCGTGATCGGCGACGACGTCCACATCGGCAGCAACTGCGTGCTGGTCGCACCGGTGACGCTGGGCGTCGGCGCGACGGTCGGCGGCGGGTCGACGATCACCGAGGATGTCCCCGCCGGGACGCTGGCAGTAGCGCGCGGCAGGCAGCGCGTGATCGAGGGCTGGACGCGGCCGGTGAAGGCGAAAAGGTAACCAGTGGGGTCAGGTCTCTCATTTCACCTTATGAAATGAGAGCCTGAGCCAATACCGTTAATTTAGAGTACGAACTCCCCCCGGATTGCCCGGCGATCACGCTCGACGCTTGCGCGTCCTGCCCGGCGGCGCATTCTGCATCGGCGGCGTCGGTTGCGGTCGGGGGTCAATCGGCACCCGTCTGCTCGCGCCCCAGTCGAAGGCCTGGTTCTGCGAGTGGCGCCGCTCGACCATGCGCGGGGAGCTTCGGTCGATCGTGCGGCTGGCCCGCAGCGTCGCCGAGGTCTCGAGCAGTCCTGCCATCCAGCGCGCCCGCTTTCTGGACTGCTCTGCGGGGAAAGGCCCCTGACAGGGGCTGTTCTCGCTTGACCAGCTCCACATGCTCCTTGAAGGACAGGTCTTCGTGCGGGATGCGATGGCTGGCCGCTCCCTGGTGCAGCAGCCAGCGCACGACGTAGTGCATCAGCACCCAGCCGTAGAACTCCTGCCGCACCAGATCGGCGGTGCGGCTGCGCAGCACGCGCCGGCTGGGGCGCAGGTGGGTCTCGAGCTCGTCGTAGATCCCCTCCAACTCCCAGCGCCGGTGGTACAGCTCGGCCAGCTCCAGCGTCGGCGCCGCCCGCGGATCCAGCAGCGTCGTCATAAGGCGGCAATGGGGTGCTGCGTCGGGCATGTGCGGCAGCGTGTAGTCGATCACGCGCACCGTGATCTGGCGGGCGCGCGCCTGGGCGGCGCCGACGCCGCCCGGCCGGATCACGCTGAGGTAGCTGCCGTCGTCCAAGGCCTGCAGCACCGGCAGCTTGCGGTCGACCCCGCAGCGCCACAGCAACTCGGCGCCGGTGGCGCGGGCCTGCTCCCAGTGCTCGAAGCCGTTGAACCCCCGGCCGGCCAGGCAGAGCATTCCCGGGCGCAGGACAGCCAGCAGCGGCTTGCACAGCTCCCACTCGCCGCTGCAGTACTTGCCCAGGTTGGCGCCCAGGATGGCGTGCGTGGCGCACTCGGCCAGGATGACGCAGCGCGCCTGCGGGTAGCCGGCCGGGCCTTGGCGGCCGCCGGGCCGGCCGAAGGCCTCGTCGATGGCCGGCTCATCGGCCAGCTCGAAACAACTGCCGTCGATGCCCACGACGCGAAGGCCGCGATAGAACGCGCCCGGATGGATCGCCGCATCGGCCAGTGGCACGCAGCAGCGCTGCACCAGGTCGGCCAGCGGCTCCCAGCCGATGCGCGAACGCAGCAGGCTGATGGCAACCTTGCTGACCTCGGCGGGCCGAGGCGCGCCGGCCTGCCAAGCCAGCCCCAGCGAGACCGCCGAGAACACCGCCTCGTACGAGGACTCAGGATACAGACTCAGCGCCATCGCGTAGTACACGCCGGCCACGGCCGGGAAGGCGCGAGTACGCTGACTGTTGCGCCCGTACGCATCCAGCACCTCGTGGACGGCGGGCGCCGGCACGACGCGGGCCATCAGGCTGGCGCTCAGGAAGTCCGCCAGCCGCGCGCCGGGGCTGAGCCCCGCCTTGGTTCGAGCCATGAGCCGTCTGCGTCGGAGGACGGAGATGGATCCTAGCGCGAAGTAGCCTAAATTAACGGTATTAGGTCAGGTCCGTCACCCCGCGATGTGAAACGCATGCCCCGGCCCCTCGACGGATTCATCGACGCTGGCGGCAGTTCGCCCCGCGCAGGCGGCGGTTCGTCGCGAAGCGCTCGCGCCGCCGCCACGCGAGGGCGACATTGCATCCAACGCGACGCCCATCCGCCGTCGCCCGTCCCGAGGAGCCCGCCATGAACATCCCCGCCACCCACCGCTTCGTCGCCCTGGTGCTGTCCGTCGTGCTGTCGCTGGGGCTGTTCGAGACCGTCTCCGGGTTCGCCGCCCCCGAGCACGCCGGCCAGCTGCTGGTGCGCGCGGACCTGCCTTCGGTCGGGCGCGGCTGAAAGCGCGCCGCGCGCGCAGCCTCCGCGGCCTCTGGCCGCCCCACGCAACGGCCCCGCTTCGGCGGGGCCGTCTCATTTCCGGCGCGGCCGACGTATCGGCCGCGCGGGTCGGCCCTCTGTGCCGATGGGTGCCCCGATAGGCGGGGCGCCGAAAGCCGTCCCGAAAGACCTCGAGGAGTCCCACGCATGAAGACCGTCCTGCCCCTCTCCGCCGCCATGCTGATCGCGGCCGCCCCCGCCAGCGCCGAGGAATTCGTCTGCACTGGCAAGGTCGGTGCCGTCTACCTCGACAACATCTTCGTCCCCGACGGCCGCACCTGCCGCCTCGACGGCACGCGCGCCAAGGGCAACATCGTCGTCGGCACCGGTGCGGCGCTGTACGCGCGCAGCGTGTCGATCAACGGCAACCTGCAGGGCGAGGGCACCGAGTACGTGCGCGTGTACGGGCAGTCGACCTTCGGCGGCTCGATCCAGCTGGTCCAGGGCGTGGCGGCGTCGATCGAGCGCGCGCGCGTCAACGGCGACATCCTGCTCGACGAGAACGTCGGCCCGTTGAACGCCGATCGCAACGTCGTCGGCGGCGACATGCAGGTGTTCCAGAACATGGGTGGCGTGACGCTGACGAACAACCGCATGAACGGCAACCTGCAGTGCAAGGAGAACATCCCGGCGCCCACCGGCAGCGGCAACCGCGCGGCGAGCAAGGAGGACCAGTGCAGCCGGCTGTGACGCCCTGATCGCGGGTCAGGCCCCCGATTCCACATCATGGAACGTGGGACCTGACCCCCTCATGGAGTTCATCGGCGCTGGCGCCGCTTCGAGGCGCGGGGACGACGCTTCGTCGCATGGCGGTCGCGCCACCCGGGCGTATCGACGACAGTACGCCCATCGCGACACCGATCGCGTCGCCCGCCCCGAGGAGCCCGTCATGAACACCGCCACCACCCACCGCTTCGTCGCCCTCGCGCTGTCCGTCGTGCTGTCGCTGGGCATGTTCGAGGCTGTCTCCGGCTTCGCCGCGCCCGAACACGCCAGCCAGCTGCTCGTGCGCGCCGATTCGACGGTGGCCGAACGCGGCTGAGGCCCCTCGCCCACCGCATTCGCGGCGCATCCGGCCCGGCTGTGCGCGGCCCCGCTTCGGCGGGGCCGCTGCGTTTGCGGCCGGTCCGACGTCACGCAGCCGCGCTGCGCGCGGACCGGCTGGGTTTGCCCGAATCGCTGAGACAAGACCCCCACGCTCACTGCGTTCGCTGCCCCCCCGTGGGGGCGCTTGCTGCGGACCGGCAGAGCCGGATCCGCGCAAGGGCTTGGCTGAGCCCGTTTTGTGCGTCGTGGGTGGCGTGGTCGCGCCGTGGATAACTGATGTGAAATCGCCTGACCCGCCGCCGATTGCCGACGGATTCGGCATGGGCACTATGAACACCGCACGATCCACGGCCGGCCCCGGCGTAGATTGGCGACATCGTCAGCCACAACCGAGGTCGTCATGCACGTCGGAGTCCCGCGCGAGATCAAGGACCACGAGTACCGCGTCGGCATGCTGCCGGCCGGAGTGAAGGCGCTGGTCGCGCGCGGCCACAGCGTCAGCGTCGAGACCGGCGCGGGGGCCGGTGTCGGCGCCAGCGACGAGGCCTATGCGGCCGCTGGCGCGGCGATCGGCGATGCTGCGGCGGCGTGGCAGGCCGAGCTGGTCGTCAAGGTCAAGGAGCCGCAGCCGGCCGAACGCGCTTTGCTGCGCCCGGGGCAGCTGCTCTTCACCTACCTGCACCTGGCGCCCGACCGCGCGCAGACCGACGAGCTGCTGGCCAGCGGCGCGACCGCGATCGCCTACGAAACGGTGACCGCGGCCGACGGCTCGCTGCCGCTGCTGACGCCGATGTCCGAGATCGCCGGCCGGCTCGCGCCGCAGGTCGGCGCGCACTGGCTTGAGAAGGCGCAGGGCGGCCGCGGCCTGCTGCTCGGCGGCGTGCCCGGGGTCGCGCCGGCCGGGGTTCTGGTGCTCGGCGGCGGTGTCGCCGGCACGCACGCGGCGACGATCGCGCTCGGCATGGGCGCGCAGGTCACGCTGATGGACCGCGCGGCGCCGGTGCTGCGCCGGCTCGACGCGCAGTTCGGCGGCCGCGTCCGCACGCTGTTCGCCACCCCCGACGCGGTGGCCGACGCGCTGCCGCATGCCGATCTCGTCGTCGGCGCGGTGCTGGTGCCGGGCGCGGCCGCGCCGAAACTGATCACGCGTCAGATGCTCGCGCTGCTGCCGCCGGGCGCGGTGCTGGTCGACATCGCGATCGACCAGGGCGGCTGCTTCGAGACCTCGCGCGCGACGACGCACTCGGCACCGACCTTCGTCGAGCAGGGCATCGTCCACTACGGCGTGGCGAATATGCCCGGCGCCGTCGCGCGCACGTCGACGCTGGCTCTCAACAACGCGACGCGCCCCTTCGTCGAGCGGCTCGCCGAGCGCGGGCTGGACGCGCTGCGCGAGGACCTGCATCTGCGCGCCGGGCTCAACGTGCACGCCGGTCACCTGACCTGCGCGCCGGTGGGCGTCGCGCAGCAGCGCGAATCGATCACGCCCGAGCAGGCGCTGGACCGCCGCTGATCGAGGGATCCATGCGGCGCCGGCGGCGCCCGCGCGGCAACGCCGGTTCCGTCCCGCACCGGTTGGACCCAGCTGCGGGCGGTGCCGCGCCTGCGTAACCCGGCGCGGCCGGCCGGCGACTGCAGCGGCATGGCCGCCACCGCGATCGGGTCCCGCTGGCTGGGCCGCCTGGGCGGGCGGCTGGCGCGCCATCTCTCCGCGCGCCGGCCGCAGGCGTCGACCGCCGGCCCGACCGACCTCGACGCGCTCGCGCGCGTGATGCGCCCCGGCGACGTCCTGCTGGTCGAGGGCGATACGCGCTTCTCGACCGCGATCAAGTACCTGACGCAGTCGACCTGGTCGCACGCCGCGCTGGTCGTCGGCGACGCCGCCGGGCTGCGCGCCGCCGACGGCACGTCGCTGCCGGTGGTCGAGGCCGACGTCGTCGACGGCGTGCGCGCGGTGGCGCTGCGGTCCTTCGCCGGGCTGCACTTGCGGATCTGCCGCCCGGTCGGGCTCCGCCCGGACGAGATCGCCGCCGTCGTCGCCCACGCGGTGGCGCGCCTCGGCCACCGCTACGACCTGAAGCATGTCGTCGACCTGCTGCGCTGGCTGCTGCCGACGCCGCCAGTGCCGACGCGCTGGCGCCGCCGCATGCTGGCGCTCGGCAGCGGCGACCCGACGCGCGCGATCTGCTCGACGCTGCTGGCGCAGGCCTTCCAGTCGGTGCGCTACCCGATCCTGCCGCGCATCGAGTCGCTGCCCGCGCCCATCGCCGGCTGCGCCGACTGCCGCGGCGAGATCCTGCACGTTCGCCACCACAGCCTGTTCGTGCCGCGCGACTTCGACCTGTCGCCGTACTTCGCGGTCGTCAAGCCTTCGCTCGATGTGCGCTTCGACCCGCACGCGCTGCGCTGGGCCGACTCGGCGCCGGCCTGCGACGCGCCGGCCGCGCCCGCATCGCAGGGTTGACGCCGGGCCGCGCCGCGGCCAGGCCGCCGCCCGCATCGCCTCGAGCGGCCGCGCACACCGGCGGTGGACCTGCCGCGCGGCGCC
>JACPVA010000106.1 GCA_016191995.1 Burkholderiales bacterium
GGCGCGTAGGCACCGCCGACGACCGAGGCGAGGATCTGCTCGACCAGGCTGCTGCACGACCCGCAGGATGCCGACGCCTTGGTATGGCGGCGCACGTCCTCGAGCGTGAAGAGACCCTGCTCCTTGATCGCGCGCACGATCGTGCCCTTGGTCACGCCGTTGCAGCCGCAGACCTCGAAGCCGTCGGGGATCGCCGCCGCGTCGCGCCGGCCCTGGTGACCGGCGTCGGCCGCCAGCGGCTGGCCGCGGCGCAGCGCATCGCGCATGCCGGCGACACTCTGGCCCTCGCGCAGCAGCTGCAGATACCAGGCGCTGTCGGCGGTATCGCCGACCATCACCGCGCCGACCAGCTTGTCGTCCTGCAGCACGAGCTTCTTGTAGACGCCGCCGGCGCGGTCGGCGACGATGATCTCGTCGCGCCCGTCGGCAGCCTCGGCGTCGAGGCCGAAGTCGCCGGCGGAGAAGACATCGATGCCGGTGACCTTGAGCTTGGTCGAGGTCGTCGACCCGCGGTAGCGCGCGCTGCCGAATTCGCCCAGGTGGTTGGCCACCACGCGCGCCTGCTCGAACAGCGGCGCCACCAGCCCGTAGGTCGCGCCGCGGTGCTGCACGCACTCGCCGACGGCATAGATGCGCGGGTCGTAGGTCTGCATCGTGTCGTCGACGACGATGCCGCGCTCGCAGTGCAGGCCGCTCGCGCGCGCGAGCTCCGCATCGGGGCGGATCCCGACCGCCATCACGACCAGCCCGGCCGGCAGTTCGGTGCCGTCGTCGAACTGCAGCGCGGCGACGCGGCCGTCGGCGCCGGCGCGCAGCGCCGCGGTGCGGCGGCCGATCTCGAAGCGCAGCCCGCGCGACTCGAGCGAGCGCTGCAGCAGCGCGGCGGCGTCGCGGTCGAGCTGGCGCTCCATCAGCCAGGGCGCGAGGTGGACGACGCTGACCTCCATGCCGCGCGCGCGCAGCCCGTACGCCGCCTCCAGCCCGAGCAGCCCGCCGCCGACGACGACCGCGCGCCGTCCGGGTGCGGCGGCGTCGATCATCGACTGCGTATCGGCGATCGTCCGGTAGGCGAGCACGCCGGGCAGATCGTGCCCCGGCACCGGCAGCACGACCGGCTGCGCGCCGGTGGCCAGCAGCAGGCGGTCGTACGCGGTCTCGCTGCCGTCGTCGGCGACGACGCGGCGCCGGCGGCGGTCGATCGCGACGATGCGCCGGCCGGCGTGCAGCTCGATGCCGTGGCGCGCATACCAGCCGAGGTCGTTCAGCATGATCGCCTCCAGCGTCGTCTCGCCGGCGAGCACCGGCGAGAGCTGGATGCGGTTGTAGTTGCCATGCGGCTCGGCGCCGAAGACCGTGATGCGGTACAGCTCGGTCGCGATCGCGAGCAGCTCCTCCAGCGTGCGGCAGCCGGCCATGCCGTTGCCGACGACGACGAGTCGGGGTTTGTCCATGGCGGTCCGGTCCTTCGTGCGCTGTCCTGCACGATGCAGGGCAGCAAGCGGCGTGCCAGCGGCGTCGGGGCTGTCGGGCCGCCGCGGGTCGGCCGTCGTCGCCGTCGCCAGCGACCGTCCGGCCCGCGCTCGGGGCACGGCCGATTCCTTCGGCAGCGCGTCGCACCGTCGCCGTGCGCCGGTGGTGCGCGCGCAGGCACGTCGCTGGTGCCGCGCGCACCGGGGCGGCGCATGCCGCGGCGCGCCGCGGTGCGGGCGCCGGGCTGCGCGCTACGCGGTCAGCTTCAGCAGCGCCGCCAGCGGTGCGGTCTCGGCGCGCAGCACGCGCGGGCCGAGCGACCACGGCCGCAGGCCATGGCGTTGCGCGAGCTGCTGCTCCTCGTCGCTCAGCCCGCCCTCGGGCCCGCTGAGCACGACGAGCGGGACCGTCGGGTCGCCGAGATCCTGGCCCGCATCGTGCGCCGCGCCCTGCGCGCCGACCCGGCGCGGCGCGTGCCGCTCGCCCGCGGCCGCATCCGGCGCACTCGCGTCGGCGCCCTGCGGCAGCGTCAGCACCCAGCCCCGCAGCGCCGATCCCGATGCGTCGAGCCAGCGCGCCAGCGCCATCGGCGCGTGCACCGGCGGCACGCGCGTGCGGCCGCACTGCTCGGCGGCGGCGATCGCGATCGCCTGCCAGTGCGAGCGCTTGCGCGCCGCGCGCTCGCCGTCCAGCCGCAGCGTGCTGCGCTCGGTCTCGAGCGGCTGGATCGCCGCCGCGCCGAGCTCGGTGGCCTTCTCGACCAGCCAGTCCATGCGCTCGCCGGCCGGCATGCCGACCGCCAGCGTGACCACACGAGCGGCCTCGCGGTCGACCTCGTCGTAGGCCTCGATGCCGACCGCGACCTCGCGCCGGCCGATGCGGCGCACGCGCGCGCGCCACTCGCCGCCGCGGCCGTCGAACAGCACGAGCGTGTCGCCAGGCTGCAGCCGGCGCACCTGGACATGGCGCGCGGCGGCGGGCGGCAGGTCGAGCTCGGCCCCCGCGGCCAGCGGCAGCTCGACGAACAGGCGCAGCGTCATGTCGCGGGCCGGGCCATCGTGGGCGCGAATATCTGACCGGGCGCGACCCCGGCCAGGGGTACGAGGGCAGGCAAGGAACACCGTGCGTCGCCGGCGGGCACTGCGAGCCGTGGCGACGCCGCTCGGCCCCGCGTGGGCTGTCTGCGGCTCACGCCGCCGGGGCCGACACGGCGGCTGACGCGGCCGGGGCCGACACAGCGGCGTCGCGCAGCTCGCGCCGCAGGATCTTGCCGACCGTCGACTTCGGCAGCGCGGCGCGGAACTCGATCACGCGCGGGCGCTTGTAGCCGGTCAGGTTGGCCTCGCAATGCGCGCGCACGTCGGCCTCGGTCAGCGCCGGGTCGCGGCGCACGATGACGACCTTGACCAGCTCGCCGGACCGGGCATCGGGCACGCCGACGGCGGCGCACTCGAGCACCCCGGGCAGCTGCGTGATGACGTCCTCGACCTCGTTCGGATAGACGTTGAAGCCGCCGACCAGGATCATGTCCTTCTTGCGGTCGACGATGCGGAAGTAGCCGCGATCGTCCATCACGCCGACATCGCCGGTGCGGAACCAGCCGTCGGCGGTCATGACCTTGGCCGTCTCGTCGGGGCGCTGCCAGTAGCCGGCCATGACCTGCGGGCCGCGGATCGCGATCTCGCCCGCGCTGCCGGGCGGCAGCGGCCGGCCTGCGTCGTCGAGCACCGCCAGCTCGGTGCCCGGCAGCGGCAGGCCGATGCTGCCGCTGTAGGCCTTGCTGTCGACCGGGTTGCAGGCGACGCTGGGGCTGGTCTCCGACAGGCCGTAGCCCTCGACGATCGGGCAGCCGGTGCGCTCCAGCCACTGGCGTGCGGTCGCGCTGTGCACCGCCATGCCGCCGCCGACGCAGATCCGCAGGTGGCTCCAGTCGACCTTGGCGAAGTCCGGGTGCGCGAGGATCGCGGCGAACAGGGTGTTGACCGCCGGCAGGCTGTGGAAGGGCTGCGTCGACAGCTCCTTCAGCAGCGCGGCGATATCGCGCGCATTCGGGATCAGGATGTTGCAGGCGCCGCTGCGCAGGCCCAGCATCATGTTGGCCGTGAAGCCGAAGATGTGGTACAGCGGCAGCGCGCAGACGGTGACGATCTGCTCGCCGGGCGGGACCCGCGCGAGCGCCGGCTGGTACCAGGCCTCGGACTGCAGCACGTTGGCGACCAGGTTGCGGTGCAGCAGCACCGCGCCCTTGCTGACGCCGGTCGTGCCGCCGGTGTACTGCAGCACCGCGATATCGTCCGGGCCCGGGCTGGCCGCGCTCCACGACATCGAGCGCCCGGCGCGCACGGCGTCGTTGAACCGGACCGCGCGCGGCAGGCCGAATGCCGGCACCATCCTGCGCATGCGGCGCACCACGTGGTTGACGAGCGCACCCTTGAGCGGCCCCAGCATGTCGCCCATCGCCGCGAGCACGACGACGCGCGTCGGCACCGCGGCCAGCACCGCCTCGAGCGTGGCGGCGAAGTTCTCGAGCACGACGATCGCCTTCGCGCCGGCATCCTTGAGCTGATGCTCCAGCTCGCGCGGCGTGTACATCGGGTTGACATTGACGACGACCATGCCGGCGCGCAGCACCGCCGCCACCGCGACCGGATACTGCGGCACGTTCGGCATCATGATCGCGACCCGGTCGCCGCGCGCCAGCCCCTGCGCCTGCAGCCAGGCCGCGAGCGCGCGCGAGGCCTCGTCGAGCTGCGCGAAGCTGATCGCGCGCCCCATGAAGCGGCAGGCCGGCAGCGCCGCGTGCACGCGCATGGCCTCGTCGATCAGCGCGACGAGCGACGGATAGGCATCGGTGCGCACCTCGGCCGGAACCCCGGCCGGGTAGTGCTTCAACCAGGGCTTGTCCATGCCGTGCGCCGCTCCCCCTCGACGGCCGATTCTGACGCCAGGCTGACATCGGGCGCATAGGGGGATTCGATAGCGGCGGCAATGCGGAATGCCGGCAAGGAATCGATCGCACCCGTCACGTGCGGGTCACCTCCACGGCGGACTCCCCGCGCGGTGCATCGCCCGACACCCTCCGCCGCTGCGTTCGCGGCGCAGCGGCGCAGCGGCTCAGCGCAGCAGCTCGAGTTGCAGCCGCGTGCGGCCGTGGATGCGGTAGACGCTGAAGTCGGTGACGTCCAGCGTCGCGATGCGGCGCAGGCCGCTCGCCTCGGCCAGCCACAGCAGCGCCATGTCGGCCCAGTCGGGGTCCTGGTCGCGGTACTTGTCGAGCAGTTCGGCCAGGCGGCCATGCGCCGCGGCGTCGAGCGGGTGAACCAGGATCACGCCGCGCTGCACCAGCCGCGCCAGCGCCGGGCGTAGCCGCGCCGGCAGGAAGAAGCAGGCCTGGGCCAGCACCACCTCCACCGTATGCAGCGGCTCGCTGCAGCGGGAGTCTTGTCCAACGAGGTATGAGCCTGGAGCCGGGCGCGGGATTCCACCGAGGAATGAGCCCGCACGGCCCCGGGTGCTGCTGGCGCATCCGCGCCGGCAGCACCATGGTCAGCATCAGCCCTTCAACGCCGCCAGCACCTCGTCGAGCATCTTCTTGGCGTCGCCGAAAAGCATGCGGTTGTTGTCCTTGTAGAACAGCGGGTTGTCGATGCCGGCGTAGCCGCTGGCCATGCTGCGCTTCATCACGACCGAGGTCCGGGCCTTCCAGACCTCCAGCACCGGCATGCCGGCGATCGGGCTCGCCGGGTCCTCCTGCGCCGCCGGGTTGACGATGTCGTTGGCGCCGATGACCATCGCCACGTCGGTGTCGGGGAAGTCCTCGTTGATCTCGTCCATCTCGAGCACGATGTCGTACGGCACCTTGGCCTCGGCCAGCAGCACGTTCATGTGCCCGGGCATGCGCCCGGCCACCGGATGGATGCCGAAGCGCACGGCCACGCCCTTGTCGCGCAACAGCTTGGTGATCTCGCACACCGTGTGCTGCGCCTGCGCCACCGCCATGCCGTAGCCGGGCACGATGATGACGCCCTTGGCCTCGCGCAGCAGCTCGGCGGTCTCCAGCGCGCTGATCGGCTGCACCTCGCCGGCCGGCTGCTCGCCGCCGGCCGACGCCGTGGTCCCGCCGCCGGTGCCGAAGCCGCCGGCGATGACGCTGATGAAGTTGCGGTTCATCGCCCGGCACATGATGTAGCTCAGGATCGCGCCGGAGCTGCCCACCAGCGCACCGACGACGATCAGCAAGTCGTTGCTGAGCATGAAGCCGGTGGCCGCCGCGGCCCAGCCCGAGTAGCTGTTGAGCATCGAGACGACGACCGGCATGTCCGCGCCGCCGATGGCCATCACCATGTGCACGCCGAACAGCAGCGCGATCACGGTCATGACGAGCAGCGCGGTCAGACCGACGCCCATGTCGTGCGCGTTCAGGAATTCGCGGCCGAACCCGATCACGATCAGCAGCCCGGCGAGGTTGAGCCAGTGGCGCGCCGGCAGCAGCAGCGGCTTGCCGCCGATGCGGCCCGACAGCTTGCCGAACGCGATCACCGAGCCCGAGAAGGTCACGGCACCGATCAGGATGCCGATGTAGACCTCGACCTCGTGGATCGTCTTCTCGGCCGGGGTCGGGAAGACGGTGGAGGTGTCGACGTAGCTGGCGAAGCCGACCAGGCACGCGGCCAGCCCGACCAGGCTGTGCATGGCCGCGACCAGCTCGGGCATCTGCGTCATCTTCACCGTCTTGGCGGCATACAGCCCGATCGGCGCACCGACGGCCATCGCGCCGACGATCCAGGCATAGCCGGCCGGGGTGACGCGCGGGCCGAAGACGGTGGCCAGCACCGCGATCGTCATGCCGACGATGCCCAGCAGGTTGCCGCGGCGCGCGGTCTCGGGGTTGGACAGCCCCCCGAGGCTGAGGATGAACAGAACCGTGGCGCCGATGTAGGCGACGGTGGCGAGTCCTTCGGTCATCTCGGCGCCCTCACTTGCGGAACATCGCCAGCATGCGCCGCGTGACCGCGAAGCCGCCGAACATGTTGATGGCCGTCAGCGCCAGCGCCAGCACCGCCAGCGCGAGGATCAGCCCCGAGGGCCGGTCCGATCCGGCGCCCGACAGCGGCGGCGCGATCTGGATCAGCGCGCCGATGGCGATGATCGACGAGATGGCGTTGGTCACGCTCATCAGCGGCGTGTGCAGCGCCGGCGTGACGTTCCAGATCACCATGTAGCCGACGAAGCAGGCGAGCACGAAGACGGTGAAGTGCGCCAGGAAGCTCGCCGGCGCGTACAGGCCGACGAGCGCGAAGGCCAGCGCGCCGAGGCCGAAGACGGTGGCCAGGCCCTGGACCGACATCGGCTCGCCCGGCCCGTGGCCATGCGCCTTGGGCGGCGGCACGGCGGCGGCCTTGGGCTTGGGCGGCACGGCCGGCAGCTTCGGCGGCGGGGCCGGCCAGGTGATCTCGCCCGCCTTGATCACGGTCAGGCCGCGGATGGCGTCGTCGTCCATGTTGACGTCGACGAGGCCGTCCTTGGTCTTGCACAGCTCCTCGGCCAGGCGCAGCAGGTTGGTCGCGTACAGGGTCGAGCTCTGCTTGGCCAGCCGGCTGGCCAGGTCGGTGTAGCCGATGATGGTGACGCCATGGCGCACGACGGCCTGCCCCGGCTCGGTGAGTTCGCAGTTGCCGCCCTGCTCGGCGGCCATGTCGACGATGACGCTGCCGGGCTTCATGCTGCGCACCATCTCGGCGCTGATGAGCTTGGGCGCCGGCTTGCCCGGGATCAGCGCGGTGGTGACGATGATGTCGGCGTCGCGCGCCTGCTCGGCGTACATCGCGCGCTGCGCGGCCTGGAAGCCCTCGCTCATGACCTTGGCGTAGCCGCCGCCGCCGGAGCCTTCCTCCTCGTAGTCGACCTTGACGAATTCGCCGCCGAGCGACACCACCTGGTCGGCGACCTCGGCGCGCGTATCGTTGGCGCGCACGATGGCGCCCAGGTTGGCCGCGGTGCCGATGGCCGCGAGCCCCGCGACGCCGGCGCCGGCGATGAAGACCTTGGCCGGCGGGATCTTGCCGGCGGCGGTGACCTGGCCGTTGAAGTAGCGGCCGAAGGCGTTGGCGGCCTCGATGATGGCGCGGTAGCCGCTGATGCCGGCCATCGAGGTCAGCGCGTCCATCTTCTGCGCGCGCGAGAGCTGGCGCGGCAGGCAGTCGATGGCCAGCACGGTGGCGTGCCTGCCGGCCAGCGCCTGCATCAGCTCGGGGTTCTGCGCCGGCCAGACGAATCCGATCAGCACCGTGCCCTCGCGCAGCAGCGCGACCTCGTCGGCGCTCGGCGGGCGGACCTTGAAGACGATGTCGGCCTTGGCGAACAGCTCGGCCGCACTGGCGACGACCTCGGCGCCGGCGGCGCAGTAGGTGTCGTCGGCGAAGTTGGCGGCATCGCCGGCACCGCTTTCGACCGCGACCGCGAAGCCGAGCTTGCGCAGTTTCTCGACGACGTCGGGGACGGTGGCGACGCGCTTCTCGCCCGCGGCCGTCTCCTTGGGGACTCCGATCAGCATGGCCATGCCAGCCCTCCTCGTATTTGCAGCAGTCCTGCGCCGCAGGACCGACCCTCGGCCGCGAGTGTAAGTTACGCGCAAGTCGCGGCCGGCGCGCGAGCGCTTGCTACGATGCGAGCATGAGCATCGAACGCTGGCGCCCGAGCGTGACCGTCGCCGCCATCGTCGCCGACGACGCCGGCCGCTACCTGCTGGTCGAGGAGCACACGCCCGAAGGCCTGCGGCTGAACAACCCGGCCGGGCACCTGGACCCGGGCGAGACGCCGCTGCAAGGCGTCGTGCGCGAGACGCTCGAGGAGACCGCGCGCGTACTGACCCCGGAGGCGCTGGTCGGCGTCTACATGGCACGCTTCACGCGCCCCGCGGCGCCGGGGCGCGCGGCCGAGGACATCACCTACCTGCGCTTTGCCTACTGCGGCGCGGTCGGCGAGGCGATCGCGGGGCGCGCGCTGGATACGCCGATCGTGCGCACGCTGTGGCTCGAGCCCGAGCAGATCGAGGCGCGGCGCGATGCCTGGCGCAGCGAGCTGGTCGGACGCTGCATCGCCGACCACCGCGCGGGGCGGCGCTTCCCGCTCGAGCTGGTGCACGCGGACGGGAGCCTGGTGCAGCCGAGGGTGTTGGGCTGACGCCGCCCGTGCGGCCGGCTTCCGCGCGAGGGCTTGCGCAGCACGGCCATTCGACTATGATCCCGGCTACTGTACAAAATACCATATGCGAGTAGCGGGCCTTTTCGCGGGGATCGGTGGCTTCGAGGTCGGGCTGCACGGAAGCGGTCACACGACCGAGCTCGTGTGCGACATTCTCCCGGAGGCGCGCGCGGTCCTCGAGGCACGTCTTCCACAGGCCACCTACCACCAGGACATCACGACGCTGCGGTCGCTGCCCTCGGGGGTGGATCTGGTTTGCGCGGGCTTCCCTTGCCAGGATCTGAGCCAGGCCGGGCGTACCGCGGGTCTGCAGGGCGACCGATCGGGACTCATCGGCGAGGTCTTCAGGCTGCTGTCGCGTCGCCGCGTGCCCACGGTCCTGATCGAGAATGTTCCGTTCATGCTGCAGCTCGACGGCGGCAGCGCGATCCGCGCCATCGTGTCGGAATTCGAGCGGCGCGGCTACCGTTGGGCCTTTCGGGTCGTCGACAGCTACGGCTTCGGCCTTGCCCAACGACGCGAGCGGGTCTATCTGATCGCCTCGCGCGAGCTCGACCCCTCCGACGTGCTGTTGGCCGACGACGCCCCGATCGAGCGCCCCCTATCCGCCGTCGGCCACAAGCCCCACGGCTTCTACTGGACCGAGGGCCTGGGCGGACTCGGCTGGGCGGTCGACGCGGTGCCGACGCTCAAGAACGGCAGCACGATCGGCATCGCGTCCCCGCCCGCGTTGCTGCTCCCCGACGGAAGGCTGATCAAGATCGGGATCGGCGACGGCGAGCGTCTGCAGGGCTTCGAGACGGGCTGGACCGCACCGGCGGAGGCTGTCGGTCGCGCCTCGGCTCGATGGGGTCTGGTCGGCAGCGCGGTCAGCGTGCCGGTCGCGAGCTGGCTCGGGCGGCGGCTCGAGGCCCCAGGGGCCTATGCATCCTCGCGCGACAGGCCTTTCGGCATCGACGGCAGGATGCCGCGTGCGGCCCGGTTCGACGGCCGGAACTGTCATGCGGTGGACGTGAGTTGCGATCCGCTTGGCATCCGTCCACCCTCGGTGATGACCTTTCTTCGCGACGAGGAGCCTCGGCAACTGCTGAGCGCTAAGGCCACGGCAGGTTTTCTCGGACGGACGCGGCGCGCCAAGCTCCGATTCGCGCCAGGGTTCCTCGAGGCCGTCGAGAGACATCTCGTGGCCATGGGTGGTGCACCCGCCGCCGCCCGCGCGCCGGTCCAGCTCGAACTGCTGGCTGCGTGACCCGGCTCGCGCGCGTCAGCGCCCGAAGCGCGCGCGGAATTCGGAGCAAAGGCTTCGGATCATGCGCTCGTAGTGCGTGCGGTCGGTCTTCGCGGGCGCCATCGAAGGATCGTGGACGATCCGCACCGGCGACCCGTCGTTGCGGCAATCCACCACCGTGACGCCGACCACGTCGTAGCCGTAGTCGCGCGCATCGCTGACCGTGGGTACCGCGGTACGGATCATCTCGGCGACCTTGCGCGCGTCGCCGGGCTGCGTGTGCTTGTTCAACTTGCCCGCGCTGCTCGGCGTCACGAAGCTCGGCGCCGCATTGACGAGGTTGTACGAGACCGTGATGCACCGAGGCGCCGCCTTGCGTGCGAGATAGCCGGTAGCAAGGATCTCAGCGTGCAGTCGCGGCAGCGACTTGATGTGCTCGGTCATGCAGGCCTTGGCTTCGACCGCGATCGCGACCTCGGACACATCGTCAGCGTGGTCCTGCTCCACGCTGGGCAGTTCGTCCAGCAAGCGGAGGTCGTCGTCGTCGAGCACGACGTGGAGTCGGTCGGCCAGATCCCGGAAGGTCGTGCGAGCGGCACCACTGCGGCCGGGAGGGACCAGGGTCACGACGAGATCGAGCGTCTTGTTGATCGGGCCGATCATGACGTGATTGATCCCGAAACCCAGGGCGCCGCACTCTGCCGCGCGGCGCAAGGCGTCGCACTCGACGAGCAGATCGAACAGTAGCGTCCAGCACGCGAGCTTGGAGTGGCTGTCGCTACGCGAGTGATACTGCCACGGCTGCGGCCCGCGGCCGCGACGACTGCCCTCGCTCATCGTGCGAGCCAGGATCTCCGGTCCCCTCATGAAACCCTTTCGGACACTGTCGTCACAGCCCGTCGCTCCGTCCCGTTCGTGGCTGATGCGTCGCGTCAAAGGGAAGAATACCGCGCCCGAGATGCAGGTCCGGCGCTGGCTGCACGCCGCGGGACTGCGCTACGTGCTGCACGCGCGCGTCCTGCCGGGCTCGCCCGACATCGTGCTGCCCCGCCGGCGCACGGTCGTCTTCGTCCATGGTTGCTTCTGGCACGGACATGACTGTGCGCATGGCGCAGCTGCCGCACGCACCAATGCACGCTACTGGTCGGCCAAGATCGAGGACAACCGGCGACGCGATGCACGCAAGATCGCGGCGCTGCGCCATCTGGGCTGGCACGTCGAGGTGGTCTGGGAGTGCCAGGCCAGCGATACGCGCAGACTGCGGCGGCTCAGCGAACGGCTGCTTCGGCGCTGACTTCGGATAATCGTCCGGTGTCGTCCACCCTACGCGAACGCATCGTCGTCGGCCTGTCCGGCGGCGTCGACTCGGCCGTCTCGGCCTGGCTGCTGAAGCAGCAGGGCTTCGACGTCGTCGGCCTCTTCATGAAAAACTGGGAGGACGACGACGACAGCGAGCACTGCAGCTCGCGCGAGGACTGGATCGACGCCGCCGCGGTCGCCGACGTCATCGGCATCGAGGTCGAGCATGTCAACTTCGCCGCCGAATACCGCGAGCGCGTCTTCGCCGAGTTCCTGCGCGAGTACGAGGCCGGCCGCACGCCCAACCCCGACGTGCTGTGCAACGCCGAGATCAAGTTCAAGGCCTTCCTCGACCACGCGATGCGGCTGGGTGCGGCGAAGATCGCCACCGGCCATTACGCGCGCGTTCACGAGTTGCCGCCGCAGCCCGGCGCCAGCGCGCCGCGCTTCGAGCTGCTGAAGGGGCTGGATGCGGCCAAGGACCAGAGCTACTTCCTGCACCGGCTGACGCAGGCGCAGCTCGCGCGCACCCTCTTCCCACTCGGCGCGATGACCAAGACGGAGGTGCGCGCGCTGGCCACACGCATCGGGCTGCCGAATGCGCGCAAGAAGGACTCGACCGGCATCTGCTTCATCGGCGAGCGCCCGTTCCGCGAGTTCCTCGGCCGCTACCTGCACCAGCAGCCGGGGGCGATCGAGGACGAGCGCGGTCGCCCGATCGGCCGCCACCTGGGACTGAGCTTCTACACCCTGGGCCAGCGCCAGGGGCTGGGCATCGGCGGCGTCAAGGCCGGCGGCGGCGCGCACGCGCCCTGGTATGTCGCACGCAAGGACCTGGCGCGCAACGTGCTGGTCGCCGTGCAGGGGCACGACCATCCATGGCTGATGTCGCAAACGCTGCACGCCGCCGACACGAGCTGGATCGCCGGCGCGCCGCCGCCGCCCGGCCTTCTGGCCGCCAAGACGCGCTACCGGCAGGCCGACGCGGCGTGCCGCTTCGAGCCCGAGGCGGCTGCGGACGCGAGCGAATGCTTCCGGCTCGACTTCGAGCGGCCGCAGTGGGCGGTGACGCCGGGGCAGTCGGCGGTGCTCTACGCCGGCGAGGTCTGCCTGGGCGGCGGGATCATCACCGGCTGAGCCGGCAGTCAGCCTCGCGCCGCACACGTGCCCTCGGCACGGGGTGGGTGCGGCCACGAAGCGCAGGGTGCACCGGCAGGCGCGATGCGCGCGGCGCTCGCCCGCAAGCGGGTACGGCGCGCGGCGCGCCGTGGCCGATCACCCCTCGCCGCCGACCTTGCCGCGCGTCGCCTTGAGGCGGCCGTGCAGGGTCTTGGTCTGCAGCCGCCGCTCCTTCGAGGCACGCGTCGCGCGTGTCGGCACGCGTACGCGCGGCAGCACCGCGGCCTCGTCGACCAGCGCCTGCAGCCGCGCCAGCGCCTCGGCGCGGTTGGCTCCCTGGCTGCGCGCGGTCTGCGCCTTGATCACGAGCACGCCGTCGGCGCTGATCCGGCTGTCGCGCCGCGCCAGCAGCCGCGCCTTGACGTCCGCCGGCAGCGACGACGCCCGGATGTCGAAACGCAGGTGGACCGCAGTCGAGACCTTGTTGACGTTCTGCCCGCCCGCGCCTTGCGCGCGGACGGCGTCGATCTCGACCTCGGCCGGGTCGACCGCGCAGCGCCGGCGCGGCGCGCGCAGCGTCACGCCTTGCTGCGCAGCTTCTGCACCACCCACAGCAGCACGACGGCGCCGACGATCGAGGCGATCCAGCCCGCCCCCTGCCCGGCCTGGTACCAGCCGATCGCCTGGCCGACGAAGCCCGCCAGCATCGACCCGCCGATGCCGAGCAGGATGGTCAGGATCCAGCCCAACTTCTGCTCGCCCGGCATCAGCCAGCGCGCGAGCGCCCCGACGATGGCCCCGACGATGATGGTTCCGATGATGCCCATGGTCTTGTCCTCCGCGGTCGGCGAGCCGTGCCCCCGGCGGGCGCGGCCACGGGCGCGACGATAGCGCGCTTCGCGGCGTCATCGCGGCGTCATCGCAGCGCACGCTGCGGCGGCCGCGGCGCCGTTCAGAGCTCCCGCACCATCGCCACCGCCTGCTCGACGCGGTCGACCGGGTGCATCGTCAGGCCCTCGATCGGCTTCTTCGGCAGGTTGGCACGCGGTACCAGGGCGACGGCGAAGCCGAGCTTGGCCGCCTCGCGCAGCCGCTCCTGCCCGCGCGGCGCCGGCCGCACCTCGCCGGCCAGCCCGACCTCGCCGAAGGCGAAGAAGCCGCGCGGCAGCGAACGCCCGCGCAGGCTGCTCTGGATCGCCAGCAGCACCGCCAGGTCGGCCGCCGGCTCGCTGATGCGGACGCCGCCGACGGCGTTGACGAAGACGTCCTGGTCCATGCACGAGACGCCGGCGTGGCGGTGCAGCACCGCCAGCAGCATCGCCAGCCGGTCGCGGTCGAGTCCGACCGACAGCCTGCGCGGGCTCGGCCCGCCGCTGTCGACCAGCGCCTGCACCTCGACCAGCAGCGGCCGCGTGCCCTCCAGCGTGACCAGCACGCAGCTGCCGGGTACCGGGTCGCCATGCGTCGACAGGAAGATCGCGCTCGGGTTGGCCACGCCCTTCAGGCCGCGCTCGGTCATCGCGAAGACGCCGATCTCGTTGACGGCGCCGAAGCGGTTCTTGATCGCACGCACGAGGCGGAAGCTGCTATGCGTATCGCCCTCGAAATACAGCACGGTGTCGACGATATGCTCGAGCACGCGCGGGCCGGCGATCGCGCCCTCCTTGGTCACGTGGCCGACCAGCACCACCGTCACGCCGCTGGACTTGGCCAGCCGCGTGAGCTGCGCCGCGCACTCGCGCACCTGCGCGACCGACCCCGGCGCCGACGTGAGCTGCTCGCTGTACAGGGTCTGGATCGAGTCGACGACGCACACCGCCGGCCGCTCGGCGTCGATCGCGGCGGCGATACGGTCGAGCTGGATCTCGGCCAGCACGCGCACCGCCGAGCCGTCCAGCCCGAGCCGGCGCGCGCGCAACGCGACCTGGGCGCCGCTTTCCTCGCCGGTGACGTACAAGGTGCGCAGCCGGCGCGACATCGCGTCCAGCGCCTGCAGCAGCAGCGTGCTCTTGCCGATCCCCGGGTCGCCGCCGATCAGCACCACGCCGCCGGCGACCAGCCCGCCGCCGAGCACGCGGTCGAGCTCGGCCTGCCCGGTCGGCTCGCGGTCGACCTCGGCGGCCTCGATCTGCGACAGCGTCGCCACAGGCTGCGCCTTGACCAGCCCTTGCGCGTAGCGGTGCTGTGCCGGGGCTTCGGCCACGCCCTCGACGAGGCTGTTCCAGGCCCCGCAACCGGGGCACTTGCCGAGCCACTTGGGGCTCGCGGCGCCGCATTCGCTGCAGGTGTAGACGCTACGCGGCTTGGCCATGCCGGCATTGTCGGCGACGCGCGCGGCGCCGGCCGCCGCGTTGGCCCGCCCCGGCGCTGCCGCGCAGGGGCGCCGGGGCGCCGGGGCGCCCGACCATCCGGAGCGCAGCTCGGCGAACAAAGACCGTACGGTTGTTGGGAAATACTGATGAGTTCATATTTAGCCCATACGGTCTCGGTCAATGCCTCGGGCGCCGCACCGGAGACCACCCTCCACCTCAACCGCAAAGGCAGTCCCCATGAAGAAGCTCCTGATCGCCGTCGCCGTCGCCGCCGCCAGCATGGCCGCGCAGGCCAAGGACATCGTCGACACCGCCGTCGCCGCCGGCCAGTTCAACACCCTGGCCACCGCGCTGAAGGCCGCCGGGCTGGTCGATACGCTCAAGGGCCCGGGCCCGTTCACGGTCTTCGCGCCAACCGACGCCGCCTTCGCCAAGCTGCCGAAGGCCCAGCTCGATGCGCTGCTCGCCGACAAGGCCAAGCTGACCGCGGTGCTGACCTACCACGTCGTGCCGGGCAAGGTGATGGCCGCCGATGTCAAGCCCGGCAGCGTGAAGACGGTGCAGGGCGCGAGCCTGACGATCGCGACCGACGGCGGCGTCAAGGTCGACGGCGCGCGCGTCACCGCAACCGACATCGTCGCCAGCAACGGCGTCATCCACGTCATCGACAGCGTCGTGCTGCCGAAGTAAGCGCCGGCTCACGCGAGAGGCTTGCCGGCGCGCGCCTGGGACGGCGCCGGTCAGCCCGCCGGCGTCCCCATGCATCCGGCGCCGGTCGGCGCGCTGGCCGGATCCCAGGCCGCCAGCGGCCCGAGCAGCGTGCTGCGGCCGTGCCGTACTGCGGTGATCTCGGCCATGATCGCCAGCGCGATCTCCGGCGGCGTGCGGCCGCCCAGGTCGAGCCCGACCGGGCCGCGCAGCGCCGCGGACTGCTCCTCGCTCACGTCGAACTCGCGCAGCCGCTCGCGCCGCCGCGCGTTGTTGCGCCGCGATCCGAGCGCGCCGACGTAGAACGCCGGCGTCCTGAGCGCCTCCATCAAGGCCAGATCGTCGATCTTCGGGTCGTGCGTCAGCGCGACGACGGCGCTCATCGCGTCGAGCTTCATCGCCTGCACGAGGTCGTCGGGCATCTGCCTCGTCAGCGTGATCGCCGCGGCCTCGGCGCCGGTGCCAGCTGCCGGCGCCGCGCAACCGGCTGCCGCCGGCGCCGGCGGCAGCGGCGAGTCGCTCCAGGCTCCCTGCCAGGCCTCGTGATACTCCTCGCGCGGGTCGCAGACGGTGACGCGGTAGTCGAGCATCAGCGCCATCGCCGCGACATAACGCGACAGCTGGCCGGCGCCGACGACCAGCAGCCGCAGCCGCGGCCCGTGCACGGTCTGCATCACCGTCCCGTCGAACTCGAACGGGTCGCGCTCGCTCGCCGGCCGCAGCGTGACCTCGCCGCTCGCCAGATCGAGCCGGCGCGCGACCACCTGGTGCTGCTCGACCGCCTGCAGCAGCTCGCGCATGCGCGACCGCGCGGCCAGCGGCTCGAGTACGATCTCCACCGTGCCGCCGCAGGGCAGCCCGAAGCGCTGCGCCTCTTCGGCGCTGACGCCGTAGCTCGTCGTCTGCGGGCGCTCCAGCGCCAGCTCGCCACGCGCCACGCGCGCGATCAGGTCATCCTCGATGCAGCCGCCCGACAGCGACCCGGCGACCTGGCCGTCGTCGCGGATCACCATCAGCGACCCCGGCGGCCGCGGCGCACTGCCCCAGGTTCGCACGACAGTGCCCATGACGACGCGCTGGCCGCGGTCGAGCCAGTCGACCGCGGTGCGCAAGACCTCGATATCCATGCTGTTCATCGTTGCCGCTCCTTGTCCTGCCGCATCGCCCGCCGCAGCGGGATCATGACGCGGTGGCCGCGCGTGGGCGGCCAACCGGCCTCATCTTCCCGCGCCGGCCCCAGCGCCGCCTTGCAGCGGATCAAGCCTGCAAGCCCGCCGGCCAGCGCAGCGTGCGCCCGGTCTCGCGCACGAATCGCTCGACGTCGGCCGCAGTGTCGAGATCGACCGCGTAGTGCAAGTTGGCGGTGACGAAGGGCCAGACCTGGTCCGGATGCGCCTGCTGCCACTGCCGGCAGCCGAAGCCCGGCTCGGCCGCGAGCACCTGCGCGACGACCTCGGCCGAGCAGACGACCGGGTTGCCGCGCACGCCGGCGTCGCCGGCATGGCCCGGATCGCGCGCGTCGGCGACGACCCGCGGGTAGACGACCTGCACCCCCGCCGGACGCGCGCGCCAGGCCGCCACGAGCGCGCGCAGGTCGCCGGCGTCGAGCAGAGGCTGGTCCGCCAGCACGATCAGCACCGCCTGCGGCCCCGCGGGAAGCGGCTGCAGCGCTGCCAGCCCGAGCCGCTGCGAGCCCACCTGCCCGGCGTCGGGGTCGGGGTTGCGCACGACGGCGACCGCGCGCGAGCGCGCCAGCGGCTCGACGCGGTCGGCGTGGTGGCCGCTGACGACGACGACCGGCGCGATGCCGGCGCCGGCCAGCGCGTCGAGCAGCCGGGCGAGCAGTGGCACGCCGTCGAGCTCGAGCAGGCACTTGGGGCGCCGCCCCATGCGCTCGCCGGCGCCGGCGGCGAGGACGACCGCGGCCACGCCGGCGGCATCGGTGCTGCCGTCGGCGCGGGGGGCGGCTTGCATCGGGGCGATCGGCGCGCGGTTCAGGCCACCGGCGGGATCGGCTTCAGCGGCCCGCGGAAGCGCTCCTTCAACGGCGCGTGCGGCAGCGGCGGCAGCTCGACGGTCTGCTCGGGCACCGGGTGGTCGGGCAGGTGGTCGAGCAGGTGGCGGATCATCGTCAGCCGGCCACGCTTCTGGTCGTTGAAGTCGACCAGCGTCCACGGCGCGTGCTCGGTGTGGGTGGCGCGCAGCATGCGGTCGCGCGCGCGGCCGTAGTCCTCGTACCTGGTCCGCGCCTGGGCATCGATCGGCGACAGCTTCCAGCGCTTGAGCGGGTCGGCCGCACGCTCGGCGAAACGCTCCTCCTGCTGCGCCTGGTCGACCGTCAGCCAGTACTTGAACAGCAGGATGCCGTCGTCGACGAGCAGCTTCTCGAACACCGGCGCCTGCGCCAGGAAGGCGCGCGTCTCGTCCTCGGTGCAAAAGCCCATCACCGGCTCGACGCCGGCGCGGTTGTACCAGCTGCGGTCGAACAGCACGATCTCGCCGGCCGCCGGCAGGTGCGGCAGGTAGCGCTGGAAGTACCACTGCGTGCGCTCGCGCTCGCTCGGCTTGGTCAGCGCGACGACACGGCAGCTGCGCGGGTTGAGGCGGTCGGCGATCGCGTTGATGACGCCGCCCTTGCCGGCGGTGTCGCGCCCCTCGATCAGCACCAGCAGTCGCTTGCCCGTGTGCTGCAGCCAGCGCGCCATGCGCTGCAGCTCGAGCTGCAGCGGCTCCAGCAGATCCTCGTACGCCGACCTGGCGAGCTTGCCGTTGCCGGCCGCGGGATCGGCACCCTGGCCATCCTTGCCACCCTTGCCGCCCTTGCCGCTGTCGTCGTGCCTGCCGCCGCCGCGTTCTTCGCGATCCCTGCTGCCCTTGCCCATCTCGACCCTGCCTGGTTGTTCCGATGCCCGCTTTATAGCGCGCGGCGCAAGCAAGACGCCCGCCGGGCACGGGCCGGGCGGGCGTCGCATGGCGGCGGGCAGCTGCCCGCGGGCGTCACTTCTTGCGCAGCTTGGCGATCGCCGCGATCTGCGCCGCCATCGCGGCGAACTCGCTCTGCGCCTTCGCGAAGTCGATGTCGCTCTTCGCGTTCTTCATCGCCTCCTCGGCCTGCCGCTTGGCCTCGATCGCCTTCGCCTCGTCGAGGTCGTGGCCGCGGATCGCGGTGTCGGCGAGCACGGTCACCGTGCCCGGCTGGACCTCCAGGATGCCGCCGGCGACGAAGACGAACTCCTCCTCGCCGTTGTCGGCGCGCTCGATGCGCACCGCGCCCGGCTTGATGCGGGTGATCAGCGGCGTGTGGCGCGGCAGGATGCCGAGCTCGCCGTTCTCGCCCGGCAGGGCGACGAACTTCGCCTCACCCGAGAAGATGCTCTGCTCGGCGGAGACGACGTCGACGTGGATCGTGGTGGCCATGCGGGGCTCCGTAAGAGACTAGGACGGACGGCTGCTCGCTGCGCTCGCGATGCCGGATGACCGCTCGCGGCGCGAGCATGACGGGCGACGGCGCCATCCGTCATTCGTCATCCATCACTGCAGTTTCTTCGCCTTCTCGAACGCCTCGTCGATCGTGCCGACCATGTAGAAGGCCTGCTCGGGCACGTGGTCGCACTCGCCGCCGACGATCATCTTGAAGCCGCGGATCGTCTCCTTCAGCGGCACGTACTTGCCCGGCGTGCCGGTGAAGACCTCGGCGACGTGGAACGGCTGGCTGAGGAAACGCTGGATCTTGCGCGCGCGCGCCACCGCCAGCTTGTCCTCGGGGCTGGGCTCGTCCATGCCGAGAATGGCGATGATGTCGCGCAGCTCCTTGTAGCGCTGCAGCGTGCCCTGCACGGCGCGCGTCGTGCCGTAATGCTCCTCGCCGACGACGTTCGGGTCGACCTGGCGCGAGGTGCTGTCCAGCGGGTCGACCGCCGGGTAGATGCCGAGCGCGGCGATGTCGCGCGACAGCACGACGGTGGCGTCCAGGTGGGCGAAGGTCGTCGCCGGCGACGGGTCGGTCAGGTCGTCGGCCGGCACGTACACGGCCTGGATCGAGGTGATCGAGCCGACCTTGGTCGAGGTGATGCGCTCCTGCAGCTTGCCCATCTCCTCGGCCAGCGTCGGCTGGTAGCCGACCGCCGACGGCATGCGGCCGAGCAGCGCGGACACCTCCGTGCCGGCGAGCGTGTAGCGGTAGATGTTGTCGACGAAGAACAGCACGTCGCGGCCCTCGTCGCGGAACGACTCGGCGATCGTCAGCCCGGTCAGCGCGACGCGCAGGCGGTTGCCCGGCGGCTCGTTCATCTGGCCGTAGACCATCGACACCTTGGACTCGCCCAGGTTCTCGCTGACGACGACGCCCGACTCCATCATCTCGTGATAGAAATCGTTGCCCTCGCGCGTGCGCTCGCCGACACCGGCGAACACCGACAGGCCCGAGTGCGCCTTGGCGATGTTGTTGATCAGCTCCATCATGTTGACGGTCTTGCCGACCCCGGCGCCGCCGAACAGCCCGACCTTGCCGCCCTTGGCGAACGGGCAGATCAGGTCGATGACCTTGATCCCGGTCTCGAGCAGCTCGGTCGACGGCGACAGCTCGTCGTACTGCGGCGCGCGCTGGTGGATCGCCGACCGCAGCGACTGGTCGATGTCGCCGCGCTCGTCGATCGGGTTGCCCAGCACGTCCATGATGCGGCCCAGCGTCGCCGTGCCGACCGGCACCGTGATCGGCGCGCCGGTATTGGTCACCATCAGCCCGCGGCGCAGGCCCTCGGACGAGCCGAGCGCGATCGTGCGCACGACGCCGTCGCCGAGCTGCTGCTGCACCTCGAGCGTCAGCGCGCCACCCTCGAGCTTGAGCGCGTCGTAGATGCGCGGCATCTGGTCGCGCGGGAACTCGACGTCCACGACGGCGCCGATGCACTGGACGATCTTGCCTTGAGCCATTTCGGGTTCCTTCTAACGGTATGCCTTGCCTGCGGGCCGCGGCGCGCGCGGCCTCAGCCGCTGATCGCAGCCGCGCCGCCGACGATCTCGGACAGTTCCTTCGTGATCGCCGCCTGCCGCGTCTTGTTGTAGATGAGCTTCATCTCGTCGATCAGGTTGCCGGCGTTGTCGGTCGCGGCCTTCATCGCGACCATGCGCGCCGACTGCTCGGAGGCCATGTTCTCGGCCACCGCCTGGTAGACCAGCGCCTCGATGTAGCGCGTCATCAGCTCGTCGATGACGCTGGGCGCGTCGGGCTCGTAGATGTAATCCCAGCCGTAATGCGCCTTCTCGGCCGCGGTCTGCGCCAGCCGCTCGCTCGACAGCGGCAGCAACTGCTCGACCATCGGCTCCTGGCGCATCGTGTTGATGAAGTTCGTGTAGCACAGGTACACGGCGTCGAGCTCACCGGCGACGAAGGCGTCGAGCATGACCTTGACCGGGCCGATCAGCTTGTCGAGCTGCGGCGTGTCGCCGAGCTGGGTCGCGTGGCTGACGACCGGGACGCCGACGCGGTTGAGGAAGGCATTGCCCTTGTTGCCGATCGCCACCGCCTTGACGCTGCCGCCGCCGTCCTGCACCTCGCGCATCTTGTTCGTCAGCGCGCGCAGGATATTGGTGTTCAGCCCGCCGCACAGACCCTTGTCGGTCGTGACGAGGATGAAGCCGACCTTCTTCGCGTCCTTCACGACGCGCATGTAGGGGCTGCGGTACTCGGGGTTGGCCTGCGCCAGGTTGGCCGTGATATTGCGGATCTTGTCCGCGTAGGGCCGCGCCGCGCGCATGCGCTCCTGCGCCTTGCGCATCTTCGACGCGGCGACCATCTCCATCGCCTTCGTGATCTTCTTCGTATTCTCGAAGGACTTGATCTTGCCGCGGATTTCCTTGCCGACCGCCATGACGGTGCTCCTTTCGGGTCAGGCCGTGGCGATCAGTTAAAGGATTTCTTGAACGCGACGATGGCGGCGGACAGCTCGTCCTCGGCGGCCTTGTCCATCGCCTTGTCGGCCTCGAGCTTCTTCAGCAGCGCGGCATGGCTGGACTTCAGGTGCTGGTACAGCCCGGACTCGAAGGCGAGCACCTTCTTCACGTCGACATCGTCGAGGTAGCCCTTGTTGACCGCGAACAGCGACGCCGCCATCAGCGAGATCGGCAGCGGCGCGTACTGCGCCTGCTTGAGCAGCTCGGTCACGCGCGCGCCGCGGTCGAGCTGCTTCTTCGTGCTGGCGTCGAGGTCGGAGGCGAACTGCGCGAACGCGGCCAGTTCGCGGTACTGCGCCAGGTCGGTCCGGATGCCACCCGACAGCGCCTTGATCAACTTGGTCTGTGCCGCCCCGCCGACGCGCGACACCGAGATGCCGGCGTTGATCGCGGGCCGGATGCCGCTGTTGAACAGGCTGGTCTCGAGGAAGATCTGGCCGTCGGTGATCGAGATCACGTTCGTCGGCACGAAGGCCGAGACGTCTCCGGCCTGGGTCTCGATGATCGGCAGCGCGGTCAGCGACCCGGTCCTGCCCTTCACCGCGCCCTTGGTGAACTTCTCGACATAGTCGGCATTCACGCGCGCGGCGCGCTCGAGCAGCCGGCTGTGCAGGTAGAACACATCGCCCGGGAAGGCCTCGCGGCCTGGCGGGCGGCGCAGCAGCAGCGACACCTGGCGGTAGGCCACCGCCTGCTTGGACAGGTCGTCGTAGATGATCAGCGCGTCCTGCCCGCGGTCGCGGAAGTACTCGCCCATCGTGCAGCCGGAGTAGGCCGAGACATACTGCATCGCGGCGGACTCGGAGGCCGACGCGGCGACGACGATGGTGTAGTCCATCGCCCCGTGCTGTTCCAGCGCCCGCACCACGTTCTTGATCGAGCTGGCCTTCTGCCCGATCGCGACGTAGACGCAGACCATGTCCTGGCCCTTCTGGTTGATGATCGTGTCGACCGCGACCGCGGTCTTGCCGGTCTGGCGGTCGCCGATGATCAGCTCGCGCTGGCCGCGCCCGATCGGCACCATCGAGTCGATCGACTTCAGCCCGGTCTGCACCGGCTGCGACACGCTCTGGCGCGCGATCACGCCCGGCGCGACCTTTTCGATCACGTCGGTCATCTTGGCGTTGATCGGGCCCTTGCCGTCGATGGGCTGGCCCAGCGCATTGACGACGCGACCGATCAGCTCCGGGCCCACCGGCACTTCCAGGATGCGACCCGTGCACTTGACGGTGTCACCCTCGGAGATGTGCTCGTAGTTGCCCAGGATCACCGCGCCGACCGAGTCGCGCTCGAGGTTGAGCGCCAGCCCGAAGGTCGCCTGCCCGTCGGCATCGGCGGGGAACTCCAGCATCTCGCCGGCCATCACGTCCGACAGGCCGTGGATGCGGCAGATGCCGTCGGTCACCGACACCACGGTGCCCTGGTTCCTGATCTCGGCCGAGGCCTCCAGGCCCTCGATGCGGCTCTTGATCAGCTCGGAAATTTCGGCGGGATTGAGTTGCATGGTTCTCTCCTGGTCGCGCGCGCCGCCTCAGGCGGTCAGCGCCACCTTCATCTGTTCGAGACGGGCCTTGACCGAGGCATCGAGCACCTCGTCGCCGACGACGGCGCGGATGCCACCGATCAGCTCGGGATCGACTTCGACGCGGGCGTCGAGCCGGCGGCCGAAGCGCTTCTCCAGCGTCGCGACGAGGTCGGCGAGCTGCGCGCCGTCGACCGGGAACGCGCTGTGGATCACCGCCTGCGCGACGCCGCTGGTGGCGTCGCGCAGCGCTCGGTACTGCGACGCGATCTCGCCCAGCGCCGGCAGGCGGCCGTTGTCGAGCACCGTGCGCAGCAGGTTGGCCGCCGCCGGCAGCAGCGTGACGCCCTGGCGCGCGAGCACGTCGGCGACGACGTTGAAGACCAGCTTGTCACCGACCTTGGGGCTGTCGGCGAACTGGCGCAGCGCCGGGTCGGCCGCGACCGCGCCGAGCGCCGCGACCTGGTCGCCCAGCAGCTTGGCATCGGCGCCGGTGGCTGCCTTGAACAGGGCCTCGGCGTAGGGGCGGGCGATGGTGGCGAGCTCGGCCATGGTCAGAGCTCGGCCTTCAGCCGGCCGAGCAGGTCGGCGTGCACCGCCGGGTCGACCTCGCGGCGCAGAATCGCCTCGGCGCCCTTGACGGCCAGCCCGGCGACCTGCTCGCGCAGCACCTCGCGCGCCTTGACGGACTCCTGCTCGGCCTCGGCGCGCGCGGCGGCGACGATCTTGCTCGCCTCCTCGCCGGCGCGTCCCTTGGCCTCCTCGACGATCTGCTGCGCCAGCCGCTCGGCGTCGGCCAGGCGCCTGGCGGCGTCGTCGCGCGCGGCGGCGAGCTGCTGCTCGACGCGCTGGTTGGCCGCGGCCAGGTCCGCCTTGGCCTTGTCGGCCGCCGAGAGGCCCTCGGCGACTTTGCGCGCGCGCTCGTCCAGCGCCGCGGTGATCGGCGGCCAGACGTACTTCATCGTGAACCCGACCAGGATCGCGAACACGATCATCTGCAGGATCAGGGTGGCGTTGATGCTCACGGCTTGGACCTCGTCATGGGGATGCCCGGGACGCGCTGCGGCGGACTGCGCAGCGCCGCCCCCGCGTGCTGCGGCGAAGCGGGATTACTTCGGCAGGTTGGCGATCTGGCCCAGGAACGGGTTGGCGGTGGCGAACCACAGCGCGATGCCGGTGCCGATGATGAACGCGGCGTCGATCAGGCCGGCGAGCAGGAACATCTTGGTCTGCAGTTCGCCCATCAGCTCGGGCTGGCGCGCGGCCGACTCGAGGTACTTGCTGCCCATGATGCCGATGCCGATGCAGGCACCGATGGCGCCCAGACCGATGATCAGGCCGGCGGCCAGCGCGACGAAGCTGATGACTTCCATGGAGAGCTCCTAGTTGTTCAAGAGAGGTTGGGTGAAGGGAGGAACGGACGAGACAACGGTGTGCCGCGACGGCGCCGGCGGCCGTCAGTGGGCGTCATGCGCCTGACCGACATAGACGAGGGTCAGCATCATGAACACGAAGGCCTGCAGCGTGATGATCAGGATGTGGAAGATGGCCCACACGCTGCCGGCGACGATGTGGCCGATGGCGAGCCCGATGCCGGTGGCCGACAGGCTCCAGGCACCGCCCATCAGCGCGATCAGGATGAAGATCAGCTCGCCGGCGTACAGGTTGCCGAACAACCGCATGCCGTGCGAGACCGTCTTGGCGACGAACTCGATCATCTGCATCGCGAAGTTGATCGGCCACAGCACCGGGTGGCTGCCGAACGGCGCCGTGAACAGCTCGTGCACCCAGCCCCCCACGCCCTTGATCTTGACGTTGTAGTAGAGGCACACGAGCAGCACGCCGACCGACAGCCCCATCGTGATCGACAGGTCGGCGGTCGGCACCACGCGCATGTAGTCGGGCACGCCCAGCGCCGGGCCGGCCCGGTGCCAGATCTGCGGGATCAGGTCGACCGGCAGCAGATCCATCGCGTTCATCAGGAAGATCCAGAGGAACACCGTCAGCGCCAGCGGCGCGACCATCTTGCGGCTGTGCGCGTTGTGGACGATGCCCTTGGCCTCGTTGTCGACCATCTGGACCAGGACCTCGACCGCGGCCTGGAAGCGCCCCGGCACGCCCGAGGTCGCCTTGCGCGCGGCCAGCCACAGCACGAAGCAGACCAGCGCACCGAGCGCGATCGAGAAGAACAGCGAGTCGAAGTTGACGACCGAGAAATCCAGCGGCCCGACCTGCTTGCTGCTCTGCAGGTGCATGAGGTGGTGCTGGACATATTCGCCCGAAGTCGGGCCGTGAGCTGCGGCTGCCATGTCTGAGGGGTCCCGTCGGTTGCGATCGCTTCGCGCAGTTCGTCTTCTTCTCAGCGGCCGCGCCACAGCAGCGCGAACCAGTACACCTTTATGCACACCACCAGGCCCGCCAGCAACGCCGGCCAGCTCAGCGGTTGCACCAGCCGCGGCGCCAGCATCAGCATGCCCACCGCGACGCCGATTTTCACCAGCTCCCACAACATGAAGCTGACGGCCCCGACGGCGGGCGAGACACGGCCGAGCCGGCTGGTCATGCCGCGCGCCATCAGGGCACCCGGCAGCACCACCGCGGCCGCGCCATACAGCGCCGACCAGGCATGGACCCGATCACCGAACACGACGCCCGCCAGCAGCGCCAACAGCACGCCGACCACGACCTGCACGCCGACGACCCGCCACGGGCTGATCGTCGGTCGACGCACCCTCAGCGCCTGCGCCTGCTGCCGCGTCAGCGGCGGCCGCGCCTGCGCCTCGGGGATGTCGTCGTCGCCACGGCGGGCCGTTGTTGGGTCACCTTCCACCGGCCGCATCGTTGCGGCCGCGCGGACGGCGCTCGGGGCTGGGCCCATCGTGTTGCGCTCCGTCGTATCCGGCAAAGCCTGAAAATTATAGGGGCAAACCCGAGCCACTCTTTCGGGCTATCGGGCGGGGGGTGCGACGGCGCGTGTCGGCGCGCCGATCGATCGCGTCGTTCATGCGCCATGCAGCACGCGCGTGCGCCCGCGGCGCGGGTGAGCGAAACTACTGGGCTTCGCGCAACAGGCGTACGGCCGATCCCGGCCGCAGCCAGCCCGCTGGCGACGGCCCTGCAACCGCGGCGCCGGGTTGCGGCCGGGCCGCCCCGCCCCCCCCCCCCCCCCCCCC
>JACPVA010000103.1 GCA_016191995.1 Burkholderiales bacterium
TAGCGAGTTAGGCGACGGGCCAGGCGACCGAGCATCGCAGGGGAGTCGGCGTGCAGCGCCGACCGCCTCCGCCGCGCGACCCGGCCGGCCCGCTCCCGGCTTCGCCGCCCTGGCCATCGCACGCCAGCACAGCATCGTGGGCCCGGAGCGGCCTACGGCCGCCATGGGCCGGAAGCAGCAGGCCTCGAGCCTGCTGGGCCGCAGGCTGCCGCGTCGCGCGCAGGTCTACGCGCGCTCGATGCGCGCCCAGGCGCTGTGATTGTGGATCGACTCGAAGTTCTCGACCTCGACCGCATAACGCCCCACGCGCGGCTCGCGGTTCAGGCGCAGCGCGACATCGCGCACCAGGTCCTCGACGAACTTCGGGTTCTCGTACGCGCGCTCGGTGACCCACTTCTCGTCGGCGCGCTTGAGCATCGGCCAGATCTCGCTGCTCGCTTCCTCCTCGGCGAAGCGCACCAGCTCGTGCCACTCGACGGGCTGCAGCAGCTCGACCCGGATCGTCACCAGCGAGCGCTGGTTGTGCGCGCCGTAGTCCGAGATCTCCTTCGAGCAGGGGCACAGGCTCTTGACCGGCACCGCGACCTCGGCCCAGATCGTGGTCGAGCAGGCGCGCGTCTCGGCGATCCAGCGCCCCTGGTAGTCGAGCAGGCTGGCCAGCCCCGACACCGGCGCGCGCTTGCGCAGGTAGAACGCGAACGCGGCCTCGACGCAGCCCTCGTCGGCGTGCAGCCGCTGCAGCATCTCGGCGTGGCGCGCGCGCAGCGTGGCCGCGTCCAGCGCCGCATCGTCGGCCGCCAGCGCGTCGAGCCAGGCGACGAAGCGCGACATGTGCGTGCCCTTGCGCTCGGCGGGCAGTGCGACGTCCAGCGTCCACTCGGCGCTGGTCGGCTGCACCGCGCCGGCCACGCGCAGCCGCAAAGGGTAGCGCACCCCCTTGACCCCGACGCGCTGGATCGGCAGGTGCCGCTCGTCGCGCTCGCTCTGGGTATCCGGGATGTGCAGGGCGTCGGTGAGGTTGGTCATCGTGGTGGATGGCGCGGCCTGGCGCGGCCGGGTGCGCCGCGCCGGCTCGGCCGCGGGTCGATCAGGGCGAAGCATGACACCGACGCGCCGACCCTGCCGTCGCGCGGGCGTCACGACGCCGTGCAACGCGCTTGCATGCCGGGGCCGGCCGCGGCCGCGCCGTGCTCACCGGGCCGCCCTGCACGCTGCGCGCTTCGAGGTGAGCGCTCGGGAGCTTGCTGTGGCGCTCATGCGTTCGCTGCCGGCCGCACCGCGACCGGGCGGCTGCCGAAGCGCTCGCGGATCGCACGCTCGATGCCGGCCGCGTCCAGCCCGCATTGCGCGAGCAGCAGCGCCGGGTCGCCATGCTCGACGAAGCGGTCGGGCAGGCCGAGCTGCAGCAGCGGGATCGCCACCCCGTGCGCCGCCAGGCACTCGCCGACCGCGCTGCCGGCGCCGCCCATGATGCAGCCTTCCTCGACCGTGACCAGCGCATCGTGGCTGCGCGCCAGCTCGAGCACCAGCGCCTCGTCCAGCGGCTTGACGAAGCGCATGTTGGCGACCGTCGCGTCCAGCGCCTGCGCCGCCTCCATTGCCGCATGGAGCAGGGTGCCGAAGGCGAGGATCGCGATCCGCTGGCCGCCGCGCGCGTCGGCGCGCAGCGCACTCGTGCGGCGCAGCTCGCCCCGGCCCCAGGGCCAGGTCGAAAGCCCCGGCTCGGCCTCGACCCCGGCGCCGGCGCCGCGCGGGTAGCGCACGGTCGCCGGGTGATCCTGGCGGAACGCGGTCGTCAGCGCCTGCCGGCACTCGCGCTCGTCGGCCGGCACCAGCAGCGCCATGTTCGGGATGCAGCGCGTGAACGCGATGTCGTAGGCGCCGGCGTGCGTCGGGCCGTCGGCGCCGACGATGCCGGCGCGGTCGAGCGCGAAGACGACCGGCAGGTCCTGCAGCGCGACGTCGTGGATCATCTGGTCGTAGCCGCGCTGCAGGAAGGTCGAGTAGATCGCGACCACCGGCTTCAGGCCCTCGCAGGCCAGCCCGGCGGCGAAGGTGACCGCATGCTGCTCGGCGATGCCGACGTCGTGGTAGCGGCGCGGGAAGCGCTGCTGGAACTCGACCATGCCCGAGCCCTCGCGCATCGCCGGCGTGATGCCGACCAGCCGCGGGTCGGCCTCGGCCATGTCGCACAACCACTGGCCGAAGACCTGGGTGAAGGTCGTCTTCGGCGGGGTCGCCGGCTTGACCAGGCCCTTGGCGGGGTCGAACGGCGTCGGGCCGTGGTACTTGACCGGATCCGCCTCGGCGAGCTTGTAGCCGTAGCCCTTGCGGGTCACGACATGCAGGAACTGCGGCCCGCGCTTGGCGCGCAGGTTCTCCAGCGTCGGGATCAGCGCGTCGAGGTCGTGGCCGTCGATCGGGCCGACATAGTTGAAGCCGAACTCCTCGAAGATCGTCCCCGGCGCGACCATCCCCTTGGCGTGCTCCTCGAGCCGCCTGGCGAGCTCGAACAGCGGCGGCGCGGCGCGCAGCACGCCCTTGACGCCCTCGCGCGCGGCGGCATAGAACTGCCCGCTCATCAGCCGCGCGAGGTGGTTGTTCAGCGCCCCGACCGGCGGGCTGATCGACATGTCGTTGTCGTTCAGGATCACCAGCAGGTCGGCCTTGACCCCGGCGTGGTCGATGCCGGCGTTGTTCAGCGCCTCGAAGGCCATGCCGGCGGTCATCGCGCCGTCGCCGATCACCGCCACCGCATGCCGCTCCTCGCCCTTGAGCTTGGCCGCCAGCGCCATCCCGAGCGCGGCGGAGATGCTGGTCGAGCTGTGCGCGGTGCCGAAGGTGTCGTACTCGCTCTCGTCGCGGCGCGGGAAACCGGCCACGCCGCCGAGCTGGCGCAGCGTGGGCATGCGGTCGCGCCGGCCGGTCAGGATCTTGTGCGGGTAGGTCTGGTGGCCGACATCCCACACCAGCCGGTCGTGCGGCGTGTCGAAGACATAGTGCAGCGCGATCGTCAGCTCGACCGTGCCGAGGTTGCTCGACAGGTGGCCGCCGGTGCGGCTGACGGACTCGATCAGGAACTCGCGCAGCTGCGCCGCCAGCGCCGGCAGCTCGGTGCGCGGCAACCGGCGCAGGTCGGCGGGGCCGTCGATGCGCTCCAGGAGCGGGAAGCGGTGGGACTTGGGCATCGTTCGGTCGGGGGTCAGCTCTCGCGGTCGACGATCCGGTCGGCCAGCAGCGCCAGCCGCGCCGGCTGCGCCAGCGTGCTGCGCGCCAGCGCCGCGTGCGCCTGCGCGCGCAGCGCGTGCGCGCGCCGGCGCGCGGCGTCGACACCGAGCACGGTCACGTAGGTCGGCTTGCCAGCGTCGGCATCCTTGCCCGCGGTCTTGCCCAGCGTCTCCGAGGCCTGCGTGCTGTCGAGGATATCGTCGACGACCTGGAAGGCCAGCCCGATCGCCGCACCGTAGCCGGCCAGCGCGCGCCAGTCGTGCGCCGACACGGCGCCGCAGGCCGCACCCATCAGCACGCTGGCCTGCAGCAAGGCGCCAGTCTTGCGCTGGTGCATGTCCGACAGTGTCGCCTCGTCGAGCCTCTTGCCGGTCGAGGCCAGGTCGATCGCCTGGCCGCCGGCCATGCCGGCGTGGCCGGCGGCACGCGCCAGCAGGCCGCACAGCCGCGCCTGCAGCGCCGGCGCGACGGCGTCGCCGTCGGGGGTCAGGATCTCGAACGCGAGCGCCTGCATCGCATCGCCAGCCAGCATCGCCTGCGCCTGCCCGTAGCGCACGTGCACGGTCGGCTTGCCGCGCCGCAGCACGTCGTCGTCCATGCACGGCATGTCGTCGTGCACCAGCGAGTAGGCGTGGATCAGCTCGACCGCGACCGCCGCGCGCAGCGCCGCCGCGGCGTCGCCGTCGACCGCCTCGCAGGCGGCCAGCACGAGCAGCGGGCGAACGCGCTTGCCGCCGTCGAGCACGCCGTAGCGCATCGCCTCGCCGAGCCCCGCCGGCGCGTCGGCCGGCACCCAGCGCTCCAGCGCCGACTCGACCTCGGCCAGCGCGCGCCGCGCCCAGGGATCGAAGGCGTCGTCGTTCACGTCGCGGTCCACGGCACGAGCTGCCCGGCCTCGAGCACCTTGACCTGCTGCTCGACCGCATCCAGCCGCGCCCGGCACAGCGCGAGCAGCTCGGCGGCGCGGCGGTAGCTCGCCAACAGCTGGTCCAGCGGCAGCTGCCCGGACTCCATCGCCTGCACCAGGCGGTCGAGCTCGGCCTGCGCCTGCTCGTAGCTGAGTTCGGGCGCCGGTTCCGGCGGGGCGGGGGACTTGGCCATTTCGTCAGGCGGAAGAGCGGAATTCTAGTGCTCCGACCCCGGGGGGTCCGGAACTCGATGGAAGCGAGGGCGTCGGGTCGAAGGCGGGGCGCCACGTGCAGGGATCCCTCGTGCCGTCGCGAGCATTTGCCGCGCGGCCCCCGGGCCGTGGACACGCGTTCGCATCTTCCAGGCCGTCGACGCCGCCCCGGCCAGCGCCGGCGGTCCGCCTCGCGCAGGGTGGCGACCCTCAGCGCATCGTCGAATCGACGCTTCCGCACCAGCGGGTGGTCTGCAAGGCGCCATCGTCCCGGGAAGGACTGGGATCAAACCCCCACGCTCACTGCGTTCGCTGCCCCCCGGGGGGGCGCTTGCTGCGGACCGGCAGAGTCGGATCCGCGCAAGGGCTTGGCTGAGCCCGCTTCATGCGTCGCGGGTGGCGTGGTCGCGCCATGGATAACTGAAGGAAACGGGCCTGGCCGGTCAGTTGGGCGTTCCAGCGTGCGATCGCCGTGAGCCTTGAAACGATTGTCACTATAGGTAATAATCATCACATGAGAACGAACTGGCTCGTGCTGACGGCGACGCTGCCGGCGCGCCCGAGCGGGCTGCGCGTGCGGGTCTGGCGCGCCCTGAAGGCCACCGGCGCCGGCACGCTGCGCGAGGGCGTGTACATCCTGCCGGGGCACGCCGCCAGCGCGCACAAGCTGTGGGAGCTCGAGCGCGCCATTGCCGCGGCCGGCGCGCAGGCGTACATGCTGGTGGTCCAGGCCCGGGATGCGGCACAGGAGGAGTCGTTCCGGGCGCTCTTCGACCGCACCGGGCTGCATGCCGACTTCCTGCAATCCGTCAGGGACTCGCGCACGGGCATCGACAAGACGTCGCAGCCCGAACTGCGCAAGCGCCTGCGGGCCCTGGAAAAGCAGCTGCTGGCCCTGCAGGCGATCGATTTTTTCCCCGGCAGGCACGGCCGCAAGGCGGCCGATGCGCTGGCCGCGCTGCGCCGTGAGGTCGAGCTTCGCCTCGCGCCGGACGAGCCGGCGTCCACCGAGGCCGCGATCCCGCCGCGTGCGGTCGCCGACTACCAGGGGCGCACCTGGGCGACGCGCAAGCGTCCGTGGGTCGACCGTCTCGCGACGGCGTGGCTGGTCCAGCGCTTCGTCGACAAGAAGCCGGCCTTCGCCTGGCTGAGCGATCCGACGAAGTGTCCGACGTCGGCGCTCGGCTACGACTTCGACGGCGCCACGTTCACGCATGTCGGCGACAAGGTGACCTTCGAGGTCGTGGCGGAGAGCTTCGGGCTGCGCGACGACCCGGCCCTCGGGCGTCTCGCCGAGCTCGTTCACTGCATCGACGTCGGCGGCATCGTGGTCGACGAGGCGGCCGGCTTCGAGATGCTCGTGCGCGGCCTGCACGCGCGGCATGCGGACGACGACGAGCTCCTCGCCGCGGCGGTTGCGGTGTTCGACGCGGCCTACACAGCCTTGCAGGTGTCCGATGTCCAGTGACGCGTCGACGGCCGGCAGCGCGGCAGTGGCGATGCCGACACGCGCCGAGGCCTTCGGGTTCTGGCTCAGGCTCGGCCTGGTCAGCTTCGGCGGCCCCGCCGGGCAGATCGCCATCATGCACGAGGAGCTGGTCGAGCGCCGGCGCTGGATCTCGGAGAACCGGTTCCTGCACGCGCTGAACTACTGCATGCTGCTGCCCGGACCCGAGGCCCAGCAGCTGGCCACCTACATCGGATGGCTGATGCATCGCACCTGGGGCGGCATCGTCGCCGGCGGGCTGTTCGTGCTGCCGTCGCTGTTCATCCTCGTCGCGCTGTCGTGGGTCTACATGGCCTTCGGCAACGTGCCGGCCGTCGCCGGGTTCTTCTACGGCATCAAGCCCGCCGTCACGGCGCTCGTGGTCCACGCGGCCTGGCGGGTCGGCTCGCGCGCATTGAAGAATGCCTGGCTCTGGACGATCGCCGCCGGAGCGTTCGTGGCCATCATCGGCCTGAATCTGCCGTTCCCGCTCATCGTGCTCATTGCCGGTCTGATCGGATATTTCGGCGGCAGACTCGCGCCGGACAAGTTCAGGGTCGGCGGCGGGCACGGCGCGGCGACGAAGGACAGTGGCCTGGCCATCCTCGGTGACCACACGCCGACGCCGGCGCACGCGCGGTTTACCTGGGCGCGGTTTCGCACCGTGCTCGTCGTGTGCATCGCCCTCTGGGCGGTGGCGCTGGGCGCGCTCGTCGCCGTCCACGGCCGGGACGGCGTGCTCCCGCAGATGGGCTGGTTCTTCACCAAGGCCGCCATGCTGACCTTCGGCGGTGCCTACGCCGTGCTGCCCTATGTGGTCCAGGGCGCCGTCGACCACCATCAGTGGCTCACCGCGCCCCAGATGATCGACGGACTCGCCCTCGGCGAGACGACGCCCGGGCCGCTCATCATGGTCGTCGCGTTCGTCGGTTTCGTCGGCGGCTGGACGACGGCCATCTTCGGCAGCGAATCGCTCTTCCTCGCCGGCGCCACGGCGGCGACCGTGGTGACCTTCTTCACCTTCCTGCCTTCGTTCTTCTTCATCTTCCTCGGCGCCCCGTTCGTCGAGTCGACGCACGGCAAGCTGAAGTTCACCGCGCCGCTGACCGGCATCACGGCGGCCGTCGTCGGCGTGATCGTCAACCTCGCGGTGTTCTTCGCCTGGCATGTGCTCTGGCCCGAAGGGGCCGGCGGCCGCTTCGAATGGGCCTCGGCCGTCATCGGGCTGGCCGCGGCGGTCGCGCTGTTCCGGCTGCAGGCCGGTGTCATCCCCGTCGTGCTCGGCTGCGGCATCGCCGGGCTGGTCTTCCAGCTCGGCCGCGCGGCCCTGCAGCTCGCTGCCTGAAGGACGTCGACGATGAAATGGATAACCCGCGAGCGGCCGAAGATCGACCGCATCGCCTGTCCCTGGCTGATCGCGCGCTTCATCGACCCGGCCCCCGAGTTTCTCTACGTGCCGGCCGACCGCGTGCTGGACGAAGCCCGGCGCACGAGTGCCACGCCCTACGACCTGCCCGGGGTCGAACTGGGTCACCACGGCGAGCAATGCAGCTTCGACGCCTTCGTCGCCCGCTACGGCCTGCGCGACGCGGCGCTGGACAGGCTCGCCGCGATCGTGCGCGCCGCCGATTGCGGACGGCCGCAGGACGCGCCGGAGGCGGCCGGCCTGCTGGCGATCTCGCGCGGCCTGTCGCTGAACTTCGCCGACGACCACGAGATGCTCGCGCATGGCATGGTGCTGTACGACGCGCTGTACGCGCATTGTGCCGGCGCACCGGTGACGAAGGTCCTTCGCCCGCCCAGGGCGTGAGCAGCCGTGGACCCGGCGCGGCGCGGGTTGCGCAGGCTGCTCGCGGCGCGCGGCCTGCGGGCGGTGGCCGACGGTGGCGTCGCCGTGCTGCTGCCGAGCTACCTGCTGGCGCTCGGCCACGGGGCCTGGGCGGTCGGCGTCATCAGCAGCGCGACGCTGCTGGGCTCGGCACTGGCCACGCTCGCGCTCGGTGCCTGGGGCCACCGCTGGCCGCAGGCGCGCCTGCTGGCGGCCGCCGCGATGCTGATGACCGCCACCGGGCTGGCCTTCGGCACGACGAGCGGGTTCTGGCCGCTGCTGCTGATCGCGTTCGTCGGCACGCTCAACCCCAGCGCCGGGGACGTGAGCGTGTTTCTTCCGCTCGAACATGCGCGGATCGCCGCGCTGTTCGACGGCGATGAACGCACCGAGGCGTTTGCGCGCTACACCATCGTCGGCTCGCTGGCAGCGGCCTTCGGCGCCCTGCTGGCGGGCGTGCCGGCATGGCTCTCGGCGCGCCTGGGCGTCGAGCCGGGCACGGCGATGCGCGCGATGTTCGTGGCCTACGGGTTCGTGGGGTTGGCCGTGTGGGGGCTTTACGCGCCGCGGCACGAGCAACCCGAGATCAGTGACTCGCGGCAGGCCGCCAGCGCACCGCTCGGTCCGTCGCGGCGCACCGTCGTTCGGCTCGCGCTGCTGTTCGGCGTCGACGCCTTCGCCGGCGGGCTGGTGGTGAATGCGCTGCTGGCGCTGTGGTTGGGTACGCGTTTCGGCCTGTCGGCCGGCGAGGCGGGGGCCTTCTTCTTCTGGGCCGGACTGCTGACCACCGCGTCGCAGTGGCTCGCGCCGAGGCTGGCCGCGCGCATCGGGCTGCTCGACACCATGGTCTTCACGCACATTCCGGCCAATCTGTGCCTGATCGCGGCGGCCTTCGCGCCCACGCTGCCGATCGCCCTCGGCCTGCTCTTCGTGCGCAGCGCGCTGTCGCAGATGGATGTGCCGACGCGCTCCGCCTTCGTGATGGCGGTGGTGACGCCGGCCGAGCGGCCCGCGGCAGCCAGCTTCACCGCCGCGCCGCGCAGCCTGGCCGCCGCGCTGAGCCCGGCCCTCGGCGGCGCGCTGTTCATGTCCGGCTGGCTGGCCATGCCGCTGGCGCTGAGCGGCGTCCTCAAGATCGGTTACGACCTGGCCCTGTGGCGGGCATTTCGCGCCCACTCGATGCGCGCGCGGTGACCCGCGTGCCTCCTGGCGAGCACGCTCCCCGCGCGCCGCGGCGGGCGCGCCGCGGCCGCGCGCAGCTAGAATCCTCGGCCCCGCGCCATGCCGCCAGCGGCAGCGCGGGTCTGATGCCTTCCCGCGGGGCCACCGGGGGGGCGGGTTGACATCCTGAATGCGGGGCGCATCCCCGAGGATCATGTCCGACCTGAGCATCCGTCTCGAAGCTCTGGGCCGCAGCGCCACGCAGCTGCCGGTCTGCTCCTACTTCGACGAGGCGCTGTTCCGCGACGAACAGCGGCTGATCTTCGACGCCTGCCCGCGCTACGTCGGGCACGAGCTCGCGGTGCCCGTTCCCGGCGACTACCATGGGCTCGCGCACGAGGACGACGGCCGCATGCTGCTGCGCGGCGACGGAGGCGTCGAGCTGGTCTCCAACGTCTGCCGCCACCGCCAGGCGCTGATGCTGCGCGGCCGCGGCACGACCGGCGGCCAGGTCGTCTGCCCGATCCACCGCTGGACCTACGGGCTGGACGGCCGCCTGGCCGGCGCGCCGCATTTCGACGCCGACCCCTGCCTGGACCTGAAGCGCTGGCCGCTGCAGCGCTGGAACGGGCTGCTGTTCGAGGCCGGGCGGCGCGACGTCGCGGCCGACCTGGCCGGGCTCGGCCCGGCGGCCGCGCTGAGCTTCGACGGCTACGTATTCGACCGCGCGATCGTCCACGCCTGCGACTACAACTGGAAGACCTTCATCGAGGTCTACCTGGAGGACTACCACGTCGCGCCCTTCCACCCGGGGCTGGGCCATTTCGTGACCTGCGACGACCTGCGCTGGGAGTTCGGCGCGATGCACTCGGTGCAGACGGTGGGCCTCCACCGCGGCCTGGCGCAACCCGGCTCGCCGGTCTACCGCCGCTTCCACGAGGCGCTCGGCGCCTACCGCGGCGACGCCGCGCCGGCGCAGGGCGCGGTCTGGCTGACCTACTTCCCGACCGTGATGGTCGAGTGGTACCCCGAGGTGCTGACCGTCTCGACGCTGCACCCGGTGGCGCCGCAGAAGACGATCAACGTCGTCGAGTTCTTCTACCCGGAGGAGGTGGCGCTGTTCGAACGCGAGCTCGTCGAGGCGCAGCAGGCCGCGTACATGGAGACCTGCGACGAGGACGACGAGATCGCGCTGCGCATGGACGCCGGCCGGCGCGCGCTTCATGCGCGCGGCGACGACGAGGCCGGTCCCTACCAGAGCCCGATGGAAGACGGCATGCAGCATTTCCACGCCTGGTATCGGCGCGTCATGGGCGAGGCCGTCGGCGCTGCGCCCGCGCCTTGAGCGCACGCGATCCGCCGGCACCGCCGGCCGGCGCGGCGCGCGCCGCGCCGTGGCTGATGCTCGGCGCGTCCTTTCTCTTCGCCAGCATGGCGGCCGGCATCAAGCTCGCCAGCACCCGCTACGGCAGCGGCGAGCTCGTGATGTACCGCAGCCTGATCGGCGTCGTCTCGATCGCGATCCTGGTGCGCTGGCGCGGCGGCAGCCTGCGCACCGCGCTGCCCTGGGCGCATCTGGGTCGGTCGGCCAGTGGCGTCGCGGCGCTGGCACTGTGGTTCCACGCCATCGGCGGGCTGCCGCTGGCCACCGCGATGACGCTGAACTACATGTCCTCGGTCTGGATGGCGCTGTTCATGATCGGCGGCAGCGTGCTGGCCGGCGGCGCGCGCGTCGACGGCCGGCTGGTGGCGGCGGTGCTGGTCGGATTTGCCGGCGTCGCGCTGGTGCTGCGGCCGACGATCGACACGCAGCAGCTCTGGCACGGCCTGAGCGGCCTGGCGTCGGGCGTGCTCGCGGCGCTGGCCTACCTGCAGGTCACCGCGCTCGGGCGCGCCGGCGAGCCCGACACCCGCATCGTGTTCTACTTCTCGCTGGCCGGCGTCGTCGTCGGCGCGCTGCTGGCGCTGCCCGCCGGGCTGCACGCGCACGATGCCACCGGTGTGGCGCTGCTGCTGGCCATCGGCCTGCTCGCGACGGCAGCGCAGCTGATGCTGACGCGGGCGTATGCGGTCGGGCGCACGCTCGTCAACGCGGCGCTCAACTACAGCGGGATCGCGTTCGGCCTGGGCTGGGGCGTGCTCGTCTTCGGCGACCCGGTGTCGCTGCTCGCGCTGGCCGGCGTGGCGCTGATCGTCGCCGCCGGCATCGCCGCCAAGGCGCTGCGCACGGCCCTGCCGCTGCCGCGCACCGCGCGCTGAGATGAAACCCCCACGCTCACTGCGTTCGCTGCCCCCCGAGGGGGCGCTTGCTGCGGACCGGCGAAGCCGGATCCGCGCAAGGGCTTGGTCGGGCCGGTTTCATGCGTTGCGGGTGGCGTGCTCGCGCCATGGAAAACTGACACGAGCCGGTGCGTCGGCTGGCAGCGCGCCGGCGCACAATGCCCGCATGTCGACCTACCACACCCTGATCGACGCGCCGGCGCTGATCGCGCGCCTGGCCGACCGCCTGCCGACCGTGCTGCTGGACTGCCGATTCGACCTGCTGCGGCCCGAGGCCGGCGCGGCCGCGTACCTGGCCGCGCACCTGCCGGGCGCCGTCTATGCCCATCTGGACAGCGACCTGTCGGGGCCGAAGAACGGCCGCAACGGGCGCCACCCGCTGCCCGATCGTGCGGCCTTCGCCGCGCGCGCCGGCGCCTGGGGCATCGCGCCCGGGGTGCAGGTCGTCGCCTACGACGGCGAGGGCGGGCCGTTCGCGGCGCGCGCCTGGTGGCTGCTGCGCTGGCTCGGGCACGAGGCGGTGGCAGTGCTCGACGGCGGCCGCGCGGCGTGGCGCGCCGCCGGTGGCACGTTCGAGGCCGGGCCGGTGCGGCCGGCGGCGCAGCCGCCCTATCCGCTGGCGCCGAAGGAGGCGATGCCGACGATCGACGCCGATGCGCTGCTCGCGCGCCTGGGCCGCGTGCGGCTGCTCGACGCGCGCAGCGAGGAGCGCTTCCGCGGCGAGTTCGAGCCGCTGGACCCGGTGGCCGGCCGCATCCCGGGCGCGACGCTGCGGAGCTTTTCCGACAACCTGCAGCCCGACGGCTGCTTCAAGCCTGCGGCCACGCTGCGCTCCGATTTCGAACGTCTGGGCACGCCGCCGGCGCAGGTCGTCCACCAATGCGGCTCCGGCGTCACCGCGTGCCACAACCTGCTGGCGATGGCGCACGCCGGGCTCGAAGGCTCGGCGCTGTACCCGGGGTCGTGGAGCGAGTGGTGCGCCGACCCGGCGCGGCCGATCGCGCTCGGTTGACGGGGGTCAAGCAAGCGCGGCCGGGCTGCGCGACACTTCCCGCGATGGCCAGCGCGCTTCGGCGTGGCCCGCTGCACGAGGAGGATTCCATGTACAAGCGCATCGTCGTCCCGACCGACGGCTCCGAGATCACCGCCAAGGCGGTCCGTACCGCGGTCGACCTGGCCCGGCTGTGTGGCGCCGAACTGCTCGCGATCGCGGTCAAGGAGCCGTTCCCCTACAGCGCGATCTCCGAGATGCAGCCGGTGCCGCCGCAGGAGTTCTACGACGCGCAGGAGCGCGTCGCGCACGGGCACGCGAAGGCGGTCGCCGAGGCGGCCAAGGCGGTGGGGGTGAGCTGCCAGGCGCACACCGTCGAGGCCCTGCACCCCTGGGAGGCGATCGTCGAGCATGCGAAGGAGAAGCAGGCCGACCTGATCGTCATGGCCTCGCACGGCCGCCGCGGTGTCTCGGCGCTGCTGCTAGGCAGCGAGACGCAGAAGGTGCTGACGCACGCGACGCTGCCGGTGCTCGTCGTTCGCTGAGGCCGGGGCCTCGGCCCCCGTGCCGGGCCCCAGCCGGGCCGTTCAGGGCGGCGCGGCGTCAGGCCGCGCCGTGCTCGCGCATCCAGTCCAGGCAACGCTGCCAGGCGTCGCGTGCCGCCGCCTCGCGGTAGCTCGGCCGGTAGTCGGCGTGGAAGGCGTGCGGCGCGTCCGGGTAGACCTGGAATCGCGATCGCCGCGCCGCCTCGCTGCCGCCGGCCAGCGCCGCCTTCATCTGCTCGACCGTCTCCAGCGGGATGCCGCTATCGGCGCCACCGTAAAGCCCCAGCACCGGCGCCTTCAGCGCGCCGGCCAGCTCGACCGGGTGGCGCGGCTGCAGGGGACTCGCCTGCCCGACCAGCCGGCCGTACCAGGCCACGCCAGCCTTGAGTGCCGGGTTGTGCGCCGCATAAAGCCAGGTGATGCGGCCACCCCAGCAGAAGCCGGTCACGCCGAGCCTGCCGGTGTCGGCGCCCTGCGCGCGCGCCCAGGCCACGCAGGCATCCAGGTCGGCCATCACCTGCGCGTCGGGGACCTTGGAGACGACCTCGGCGATCAGCTCGCCGATCTCGGCATACGCCTTGGCGTCGCCCTGGCGCTCGAACAGTTCGGGCGCGATCGCGAAATAGCCCATGCGCGCGAAGCGGCGCGCGACGTCGGCGATATGCTCGTGGACGCCGAAGATTTCGCTGACGACGAGCACCACCGGTGCCCCGGCCTTGCCCGCCGGCGCGGCGCGGTAGGCCGCCATCCGGTGGTCGCCGACCGGGATCGTCACCACGCCGGCGTCCAGCCCGTCGCTGCCGGTGCGGGTCGTCGTCTGCGCCACCACCGGCAACACCGCCGCGGCAAAGCCGCTGCCGACCGTCGTGCGGACGAAGTCGCGGCGCGAGAAGTCGCGCGCCGGGACGAGGCTGTCGAGTTGCGCGAGGTCCATGATCCGATCTCCCAGGCCGTGGAAATCCGGCTGCAGATGGCATGCTAGCCAGGCCGGTGTCCGGGCGCGCAGCCGCCCGGCGCAAGACCCGTCCGCCCGCCCGGGCACAATCGGCGCCATGCCCGAAGCGCCGCCCCCGCTGACCGCCCCGCTGGCCGCCGTCGACCTGGGCTCGAACAGCTTCCGGCTCGAGATCGGCCGCCTGCAGCGCGGCCGCTACCGCCGCATCGACTATCTCAAGGAGATGGTGCGGCTCGGCGGCGGGCTCGACGCCGACGGCATGCTGACCGAGGCCGCGGCCGAGCGCGGCCTGGCCTGCCTGCGCTACTTCTCGCACCGTCTGGCGGGTTTCGCGGGCGGGCAGGTGCGCGCGGTGGCCACGCAGACGCTGCGCGAGGCGAAGAACCGCAACGCCTTCCTCGCGCGCGCCGAGCAGGTGCTGGGCTACCCGATCGAGGTCATCTCCGGGCGCGAGGAGGCGCGGCTGATCTACGCCGGGGTGGCGCACCTGCAGCCCGGCGACGAGCCGCGGCTGGTGGTCGACATCGGCGGCCGGTCGACCGAGATGATCCTCGGTGCCGGCCGCCTGCCGGCGGTCGCCGAGTCGTTCCAGGTCGGCTGCGTCGGCCTGTCGATGCGCCTTTTCGGCGACGGTGCGGTCTCGGCCGAGCGCTTCCGCGAGGCCCAGGTCGCTGCCGGCGCCGAGCTCGAGGAGGGCCTGCAGGCCTTCGCGCCCGATCGCTGGCAGCTCGCGCTCGGCGCCTCGGGCACGGTCGGCGCGGTCTCGCAGTGGCTGGCCGCGACCGGCGTCAGCGACGGCCGCATCACGCCCGAGGGGCTGCGCTGGTGCATCGCGCGCTGCATCGAGGCCGGGCATGTCGACGCGCTGAAGTTCCCAGGCGTCAAGCCCGAGCGGCGCGCCGTGCTGCCCGGAGGGCTGGCGATCCTGTATACGCTGGCGGCCAACTTCGGCATTCACGAGCTGCGCCCGGCCAAGGGCGCGCTGCGCCAGGGCGTCATCATCGACCTGCACGAGCGGCTCGAGGCGCTGCAGCGCGCGCGCCCGGGCGATATGCGCGACCGCTCGGTGGCCGAGCTGCAGCAGCGTTTCGGCGTCGATGCGGCGCAGGCCGCGCGCGTGCGCAGCGTCGCGCTGGCGCTGTTCGACGGCGCCTGCCCGGATGCCGACATCGACGAACGGCGCGAGTTGGGCTGGGCTTGCGACCTGCACGAGGTCGGGCTGATGGTCTCGCACCACGACCACCACCGCCACAGCGCCTACCTGATGGACCATGTCGACGCGCCCGGCTTCTCGCAAAGCCAGCAGCGGCGCATCGGCGAGCTGGTGCTGGGGCAGCGCGGCGGGCTGCGCAAGGTCGAACCGGCGCTCGCGAGCCCGGTCTTCGCGTGGCAGGTGCTGTGCCTGCGGCTGGCGGTGATCAAGTGCCACGCGCGCGGCCCGATCGACCGCGGCGCGCTGACGCTCGTGCCGCGCGGGCGCCAGGCGCACCTGGGCTATACCGAGGCCTGGGCGGCGTCACGCCCGCGCACCGTCTACCTGCTGCGCCAGGAGGCCGAGGCCTGGGGCCGCAACGGCTGGCTGCGGATGGTGCTGCCGCAGGAGTGAGCGCCCGCTACAGCAGGTCCGGCGCGATCGCCGCGTGCAGCACGACCTGCACCTGGCCGTCGCGCTCGCGCGCGCGCAGCCAGACGAGCGCACCCTTGCGCAGCGCCCATGCGACCGGCTGGCCGGTCAGCAGGTAGCCGGTGCACATCCCGAGAGCGGGCTGGTGGCCGACGACGAGCACGGCGTCGCGCGCGTCGGGCCAGCGTGCCGCCGCCAGCAGCCCCTCGACGCTGCCGCCGGGGGCCAGCGCGGGCTCGGTCTTGAAGCGGCGGTCGAGCGCGCGCGCAGTCTGCTGCGCGCGCCGCGCCGGGCTGGCGAGCACGCGCGTGCCCGCGGTCAGGTGGCGCGACAGCCAGTCGGCCATCCGCGCGGCCTGGCGCTCGCCCTTGGGGGTGAGCGCGCGCGCCAGGTCGTCGCCGCCCTCGCGCAGTTCGAAGGCCTCGGCGTGGCGCCACAGGATCAGGTCCATCTTCGGGCTCATCGGATCGTCTTTCGCGCGCCGGGTCCCCCCAGCGATCACGCTCATTGCCGCGGCTAGGTTCGCTGCGCGCTGCCGCCGTAGCGTGCCATCAGCGCGCGCTGTGCGCTCGGGCCGTCGGTCGCCACGCGCGCATAGCTCCCGTCGGAGTCGAGCGTCCAGGCGTCGCATGCGTCGCTCAGGTAGGGCACCAGGCATTCGTCGATCACGCGCTGGCGCAGCGCCGGGTCGCGCACCGGCCACGCGACCTCGATGCGGCCGAACATATTGCGGCTCATCCAGTCGGCGCTGGACAGATAAAGCGCCTCGTCGGCGTCGGCCTCGCCCCAGCGGAAATACAGCACCCGCGTGTGCTCGAGGAAGCGGCCGATGATCGACCGCACGCGGATATTCTGGCTCGCGCCGGGGACGCCGGGCGGCAGCATGCACGCGCCGCGCACGACGAGGTCGATCGACGACCCGGCCTGGCTGGCGCGCGCCAGCGCACCGATCAGCAGCGGGTCGGTCAGCGCATTGAGCTTGGCGACGATGCGCGCCGGCGCGCCGCGCGCGGCGGCCTCGGCGACGCGGTCGATGAAGCCGAGCATGCGCTGGTGCAGGTGGAACGGCGCGGACACCAGCAGCGCCGAGCGCCGCATCCGGGTCTGGCTCGCGATCTGGTGGAAGACCGCATCGGCGTCGGCGGTCAGCGCCGGGTCGGCGCTGAAGTAGCCGACGTCGGTATACAGCCGCGCGGTGCGCGGGTTGTAGTTGCCGGTGGACAGGTGCGCGTAGCGGCGCAGCCGGCCGCCCTCGCGGCGCGTGACGAGCAGCAGCTTGGCGTGCGTCTTCAGCCCGACGACGCCGTAGACGACCTGCGCGCCGACCGCCTCCAGCCGCTCGGCCCAGTTGATGTTGGCCTCCTCGTCGAAGCGCGCCTTGAGCTCGACGACGCACATCACCTCCTTGCCGCGCCGCGCCGCCTCGATCAGAAGGTCCATCAGCACCGACTTGGCGCCGGTGCGGTAGATCGTCTGCTTGATAGCGAGCACGTCCGGGTCCTGCACCGCCTCGCGCAGGAACTGCACCACCGGGTCGAAGCTCTCGAACGGGTGATGCAGCAGCAGGTCGCCGCGCTTGAGGCGGTCGAAGACCGAGCTGCCGCGCGGCAGTTCGCGCTCGGGCCAGGCCGGCTCGAAGGGCGCGAAGCGCAGGTGATCCGCCTGCGCCTGGTCGATGAGCTGGTTCAGCCGCACCAGGTTGACCGGGCCGTCGACCAGGTACAGCGCGTTGTCGGGCAAGCCGAACTGGTCGAGCAGCAGCCGCCACAGCTCGGGCGGGCAGGTGGCGACGACCTCGAGCCGGATCGCGCGCCCGAAGTGGCGCGTCGTCAGCCCGCTGCGCAGCGCGTGGCGCAGGTTCTTGACGTCGGCCTCCTCGACCTCGAGGTCGGAGTCGCGCGTGACGCGGAACTGCGAGAAAAACTCGACCGTGCGGCCCGGGAAGAGCTCGGCCAGGTGGGCGCGGATCACGCTGGTCAGCAGCACGAAGCCCTGCCGGCCCGGGCAGACGGCGTCGGGCAGCCGGATCACGCGCGGCAGCACGCGCGGCACCTTGACGATCGCGATCGCGCCCTCGCGCCCGAAGGCGTCCGGCCCGGTGAGCTTGGCGATGAAGTTGAGCGACTTGTTGGCGACGAGCGGAAACGGATGCGACGGGTCCAGCGCCACCGGCACCAGCAGCGGGCGGACCTGGGTCTCGAAGAATCGCGCCACCCAGGCGCGCTGCGCCTCGTCGCGCTGCTCGTGGTTGACGATCTCGATGCCCTCGCGCTGCAGCGCCGGCATCAGGCGGCGGTTGAACAGCTCGTACTGCGACTCGATCAGCTCGTGCGCGGCGGCGGCCACGGCCTCCAGGTCCGCCGGTGTGGCCTCCTTGCCGGCGCGCGCCGCCTCGAGGTAGTCGGCATAGCGCACCTCGAAGAACTCGTCGAGGTTGGACGAGACGATCGTGACATAGCGCAGCCTCTCCAGCAGCGGCACGTCGTCGCGGTCCGCCTGCGCGAGGACGCGGCGGTTGAACTCGAGGATCGAGCGCTCGCGGTTGAGCAGGCGCAGGGCAGGCGAGGTCGAGCGGGGGTCGGCCATCCGACCAGTTTACGCAGCGCGTGCGACAAGCGCGTGACGGCCGCCCGAGCGGCTTCAGCGGCTTCGGCGGCTTCAGCCGCTTCAGCCGCGGCCGCGGCGCAGCATCAGCGCATTGCCGGCCAGCGCGAGCAGGCTGCCCGCCAGCGTCCACAGTCCGGGGCGAAAGCCCTCGAACGCAGCCGACACCACCAGCGCCAGCACCGGCGTCATGACCCCGATGCTCGCCGCCGGCCCCGGCCCGATCCGCTGCTGCAGCGTCAGGAAGGCGGCGAACGCGAGCACCGTGCCGGCCAGCGCCAGGTAGGCCAGCGACAGCCACCACGCGGGCGCCGTCGGCAGCGCCGGCCAGGGCAGCGTCAGCGCCGCCAGCGCGGTCGAGGTCGCCGCCCCCCAGGCCAGCCCCCAGCCGAGCGCGGGCCAGAACGGCAGCCGGTGCACCGCGTTACGGCTCGCCGCCAGCGCGCCGACCGCCGACAGCGTCACCGCGGCGACGGTGTAGGCCAGCCCGAGCGCGGCGCTCGGCCGCGCGCCGACCTGCGCCAGCTCGGGCGCGAAGATCAGCGCCACCCCGGCGACGCCGAGCGCACCGCCGGCCAGGAAGCGGCGCGACAGCGGCGTGCGCCACAGCAGCCAGGCGCCGACGCCGGCCAGCAGCGGCGAGGCCGAATAGCCGACCGCGACCAGCCCCGAGGGCACGTGCAGCTCGGCGTGGTAGACGCAGATATACGACAGCCCGTACATGTTGGCGCCCTGCAGCGCCAGCCGCGCGTGCACCGCGGCGCCGAAGCGCAGCCGATCGCCGCGCCAGGCCGACAGCGCGAGCACCGCGGCCGCGGCGAGCGCGAAGCGCGTCGCCACCCCCCAGGCCGGCGCCATCGCGGCGAGCTGGTAGACGATCGCGTGCCAGGTCGTGCCCCAGATCAGCACGGCGACCGCGAACAGCTGCCAGGTCGTGAGGCGGTTCATCGTCGGTGCCGGCGCCGGGCTGCATCCGGCCGCGGCGCAGCCGGTCCGCGGGCGGTCAGAACTTCAGCGTCGCCGCGCCGGCCTGGCCGACGCGCAGCATGCGCTCGACGCCGTCGAGCACGATCGCATTCATGCCGAAGGTGATGCCGCCGCCCATGCGCGGGTCGGCGCGGAAGGCGGCCAGCGTGCGCCCGGGTTCGCCGCCGGGTTCGCCGCGGGCGGGGTCGACGTTCGGGATGCCGCAGCGCACGCAGGGCTTGACGAGCCGGATCCGCACCGGCCCGCCGTCGGCGTCGAAGACGATCTCGTCGACATGATCCTCGTCGAAGGCCTCCAGACCGTCGAGCACGAGGTTGGGGCGAAAGCGCTCGATCCCCACCGGCGCATGGCCGCCGGCGGCGAGCCGCCGGTTCAGCTCGGCCAGCGAGGCGTTCGAGATCACGAGCAGCGCGAAGGCATCGGCAAATGCCGCCTGGCCCTCGGCCTCGCCGGTCCAGGCGCGGTCCGAGACACGCTTCTCGTCCGGGTCGAAGCGCGCCAGCCGGCAGCGCAGCCCGAGGAAGTCGCTGAACCACTGCGCCGCCAGGTCGCCCATGTCGTAGGCGCGGACGATGTCGTCCCAGACGCGCACGCGCGTCGGCGCCTCGACCGCGTCGAGCGACAGGTGCAGCGCCAGCATCCCCGGGGCGCGCAGCACCACATCGTCGCGCCGCATCGTCGGCCGCACCAGCGCCATGCGCGGCCAGCGGCGCTGGGTCAGCATCGTGCCATGCTCGTCGACGACCATCCAGGCGCGGTCGAACTCCAGCCCGGTCTCGACGACCAGCGCCTCGCGCGGCGCCAGCGCGCCGCAGGACTTGACCGGGTGCAGGCCGAGTCTGGCCAGCGTGACTTGCAGATCGCTCATCGAGATCAGGTGGGGTGGGGTGGCCGCGTCGGCGCGGCGGCGAGGTCGCGGCCGGCCCGAGGCCAGCGTCGTTCGCGCGGCGCGCTGCCGGGATCGCCGGGAGCGCCGGAAGCGCCGGAAGCGCCGGGATTGTGCACGCGCCGGCGTTGTCTTCGCCGCGCGGGCGCCGGCGCACGCTGCGTCGCTTCCTACAATGCTGCGCATGGTGCGGGTTCACGAGGTCTGGGTGCGCGGCTCGGGTGCGGTCGCGATGGCGGCCGCGCTGGCGCTGGCGCGGCGCGGGCTGCGCGTCGCGCTGGCGATGCGCGAGCCGGCCCCCGGCCGTGGCCCGGACCTGCGCTGCTACGCACTCAACGAGGCCTCGGTCGGCCTGCTGCGCAGCTTGCGCGTCTGGGACGCGCTGCCGGCCGACGCCCGCACCGAGGTCCTCGACATGCGCGTCGACGGCGACGCCGCCGGCGCGGTGCTGGTCTTCTCGGCCTGGCGCAGCGGCGTCGAGCGGCTGGCCTGGATCGTCGATGCGGCCGAGCTCGACGCCGCGCTGCGCGCCGCGGTGCGCTTCGCGCCGCATGTGCAGATCGTCGATGCCGACGCCGCGCCCGACGCCGGCGTCGCGCTGGCGGTGCATGCCGAGGGCCGCGACGCCGCGAGCCGGCGCGAGCTCGGCGTCGCGATGCCGCTGCGCGCCTACGGCCAGCGCGGCGTGGCGGCGCGGCTGGTCGCCGACCGGCCGCATGCCGGGATGGCGCGCCAGTGGTTCCGCAGCCCCGACGTGCTCGCGCTGCTGCCGTTCGACCGTCCGCAGCCTGGCTGCAGCTACGGCCTCGTCTGGTCGCTGCCCGACGAGCGCGCCGCGGCCTTGCTCGCGCTGCCGCCGGCGGCGTTCGAGCAGGCGCTGGCCGATGCCACCGGCGGCGCTGCCGGCGCGCTGCGGCTGGACGGCGAGCGCGCGGCCTGGCCACTCGCGCTGGCGCAGGCCGACCCGGTGTGCGGCCCCGGCTGGGTGCTGCTCGGCGACGCCGCGCACCTAGTGCACCCGCTGGCCGGGCAGGGACTCAACCTGGGGCTGGCGGACGTCGTCGCGCTCGACGAAGTGATCGCGGCACGCGAGCCCTGGCGGCCGATCGGCGACGAGCGGCTGCTGCGCCGCTACGCGCGCCAGCGCGCCGGGCCGACGGCGGCGATGGGCCAGCTCACCGACGGCCTGCTGCGGCTGTTCGCCGCCGACGAACCCTGGGCGAGGGAACTCCGCAACCGCGGGCTCACTCTGCTCGATCATCTGCCACCGCTCAAGCGCTGGCTGGGCGCCGCCGCACGCGGCACCTGATCGTCGCGCCGGCGCTCGAGCCGCCGCTGCGGACCACCCCGCCATCCCCACCCCGAAGGCCAAGCATGAATCCCGTCCCGCCGCCCGCCGGCCCCCACGAATCCAGCGCCCCGGCCGTGCTCGGCGCGCTCGTGATGCTGGCCGCGCTCGCCGGCGCCGCCGTCGTCGCATCGCGCACCGCACCGCAGGCGACGGGCTTCGTCGCCCAGGCGTCGCCGGCCGCGGCGGCTGACGCCGCCGGCGGCCCCGAGGCGATCGTCGCCAACCTCGCGCAGCGGCTGCCCGGTTTCCCGAAGATCGACGAGGTGCGCGCCACACCGGTCGACGGCCTGTACGAGGTGCGCGTCGGATCCGACGTGCTGTACACCGATGCGCGCGCCGACCATGTCATCCAGGGCCAGATCATCGACACCCGCACGCGCGAGAACCTGACCGAGGCGCGTCTGGAGCGGCTCAGCGCGATCGACTTCGGCGCCCTGCCGCTGGCGGATGCCTTCGTCATCAAGCAGGGCGGCGGCAAGCGCAAGCTCGTCGTCTTCGCCGACCCGAACTGCGGCTACTGCAAGCGCTTCGAGCGCGACCTGGCGGCGATCGACGACCTGACCGTCTACACCTTCCTGTATCCGATCCTGGGGCCGGACTCGCGCACCAAGTCGCGCGACATCTGGTGCGCGGCCGACCCGGGCAAGGTCTGGCGCGACTGGATGATCGACGGCGTGCCGCCGCCGGCGGCCGAGGGGGCGTGCGATACCGGCGCGATCGAGCGCACGCTGGCGCTCGGCCAGCGGCTGCGCGTGCAGGGCACGCCGGGATTGATGTTCGAGGATGGCACGCGCAAGCCCGGCGCGCTGCCGCGCGAACAGGTCGAGCGGCTGCTCGCGGCCGCGGCGGGCAAGTCGTGAGCCGCGCCCGCACGATGGCGGCGGCCGCGCCGCGCGCAGCCGGCGCGGCGACCGCAGGGGGTGAGCCTGCCGCCGCGGTGGCGGCACGCGCGGCCGCACGCGCCTTCAGGCTCGCGGTCGCGCTCGCCGCCGCCACCGCCGCGGCCGGCGCCGCGGCCGACGAGGCGACGATCCGGCGCGCGATCGCCGAGCGGCTGCCGGACTTCCCGAAGATCGACGAGGTGCGGCCGATGCCGGTGCCCGGCCTGTTCGAGATCCGGGTCGGCACCCAGGTGCTGTATACCGACGCGCGCGGCGACCACCTGTTCCAGGGCGTCGTCATCGACACTCGCACGCGCGAGAACCTGACCGAGGCGCGCGTCGAGCGGCTGACCGTGATCGACTTCGCCGCGCTGCCGCTGCGCGACGCCGTCGTGCTCAAGCAGGGCACCGGCACGCGCCGGATGGCGGTATTCGAGGACCCGAACTGCGGCTTCTGCAAGCGCTTCGAGCGCGACCTGCGCGGCATCGACGACCTGACGGTCTACATCTTCCTGTACCCGATCCTGGGCCAGGACTCGCAGACCAAGTCGCGCGACATCTGGTGCGCCGCCGACCCGGCCAAGGCCTGGCGCGACTGGATGCTCGACGGCGTCGTGCCGCCGCGCGCCGCGGCCGGCTGCGACAGCGCCGCGCTGCAGCGCAACGTCGCCTTCGGGCAGAAGGTCCGCGTCCAGGGCACGCCGGCGCTGGTGTTCGAGGACGGCACGCGCAAGCCCGGCGCCTTGCCGCGCGCGCAGGTCGAGCAGTTGCTGGCGGCGGCGACGGCGCGCGTCGCCGACAGGCCGGCCGCTTCAGGCGCTGGCACGGCAAGCGGCCAGCAGGCGGCCGCGCCTGGCGAAAGCCCGCGACCGGCCGCAACGCAGCCCGTGCTGGCCGAACCGGCCCGGCGCTGAGCGCACGCAGGGATGGCGCACGAGCAAGCCGACGACGGCCGCGCACGCGGCGGGTCGCCCGGAGCCGGCCCGTCGTCGTCGCATCCGCTTCCCCCGGGAGCGCGCCTGCTCGGCCTGGCCGGGCTGATCCCGTTCATCGCCGGCGCGCTGGCGCTGGCACTGCTCGACGACGCCGCTCGCGTGCCCGCGGCGCGCGTGCTCGCGGGCTACGCCGCGGTCATCGTCTCCTTCCTCGGCGGCGTCCACTGGGGCCTGGGCTTCGCGCGCCCGAGGGCGCCGACGACGATCTTCCTGTGGGGCGTCGTGCCGTCGCTGATCGCCTGGGTCGCCCTGTTGCTGCCGCCCGCGGCGGGCCTGGTGCTGCTGGCGACGATGCTGGTGCTGTGCTACGGCGTCGACCGCGCGGTCTATCCGCGGCTGGGCGTCGCGCACTGGCTGCCGCTGCGGCGCACGCTCAGCGTCGTCGCGGTGCTGAGTTGCGCCGCGGGCGCCTGGTTCGCCTGATCGGGAGGCGATGCGAATCCGCCGGCCCGCGCTGCTCGCCGGCGCGGCCGCGCTGCTGGTCCACGCCGCGCTGGTGCAGGGGCTGCTCGCGATCGACGCCGCGCCGCGCTGGCGCGACGACCGGCCGCCACGGCTGCAGGCCTTGTACGTGCGGACGATCGAGCCGCAGCGGCAGGTGCTCGCCGAGCCCCCCGTGCTGCCGCGCCCGGCGGCTGCGCCGCCGGCGCTGCGCTGGCTGGACCTGCCGACGTTGCCCGAGCCAGCTCGTCGCGAGCAGGCGCCGGCCGCGCCGCTGGAGGGCATGCTGGCGCGGGCCCCCGACGACGAACCGGGTGGCGCGGGTGCGGCCGGTACCGAGCGCGACGAGGAGGACGAGGAGGAGGACAAGGAAGACAAGGAGGACGAGGCGGGGCAGACCGGTCGCGAGGGCGGCCAGGACGGCGATGAAGACATCGCCGGCGACGCCGGCGATGCCGCGGACACTTATGACCCGCAGGGCAATGGGCGCGGCAACGGGAGCGCCCGCGGCCCCGGCGGCGCGGGCGCGAACCCAGCCGCCGACCGCTTCGACTGGCCGCCGTCGACCCGGCTGCGCTACGCCCTCGTCGGCCACTGGCGCGGGCCGCTCGAGGGGCGCGCGCAGGTCGAGTGGCTGCGCGCCGGCGATCGCTACCAGGTGCACCTGGACATCGTCATCGGCGCGCCGTTCGCGCCGCTGATCACGCGCCAGATGAGCAGCGACGGCCGGCTGGCCGCCGACGGCCTACGCCCCGAGCGCTACGACGAGCGCACGCGCGTGCTGTGGCGCGCACCGGTGCTGCAGACGGTGCGCATCGATGGCGACCGCGTGCGGCTGGCCGACGGGCGCGTCGTGGCGCGGCCGCCGGGGCTGCAGGATGCGGTCAGCCAGTTCGTCCAGCTCGCGTGGCGGTTCACGCGCGAACCCTGGCGGCTCGTGCCGGGGCAGCTGGTGACGCTGCCGCTGGCGCTGCCGCGTCGTGTCGGCCTGTGGCACTACGACGTCCGCGACGTCGAGACGATCGACACCCCCGCCGGGCCGGTGCAGGCGCTTCGGCTCGAGCCGCGCGTGCGAGCGCGCGGCGGCGCCGACCTGATCCCCGAGGTCTGGTACGCGCCGGCGCTGCAGTACCTGCCGGTGCGCATCCTGGTGCGGCACGACGACGAGAGCTATGTCGACCTGACGATCGACCGCCTGCCCGAGCAGGCTGCGCCCGAGGCCGGCCTGCAGCCGGCTGCCGCGCCGGCCACGCCGGGGACGCAGCGGCTTGCCCCTGCGACGCCTGCGGCCGCCCCGGCGACGCCGCCGGCTGACGAACCTCCTGGCCAGGACGTCTTCGCGCCACCCGGGCTGCCCGCGTCGCCGGCGACGGCGCCGCCCGAAGCCGACGCGCCGCGCGGCCTTGGGTAGCATCGGCGTACGGCCCGAGCACAGGCCACAGCACCAGGACGCAGACCCACCGACCCGAACCCCAGGAGCCCTGCCATGACCGATCCCGTGATCCTGACCGAACTGCGCGGCGACGGCGAGCGCCGCACCGCGCTCGTGCGGCTGAACCGACCGAAGCAGCTCAACGCGCTGAACGACGAGGTGATGGATGCGCTCGGCGAGGCGCTGCGCCGCTTCGACGCCGACCCTGCGGTCGGCGCGATCGTCATCACCGGCAGCGAAAAGGCCTTCGCCGCCGGCGCCGACATCGGCATGCTGTCGCAGCACGATTTCATCTCCGCCTACACGACCGACCTCGTCACGCGCAACTGGGAGACGATCCGCAGCGTGCGCAAGCCGGTGATCGCCGCGGTGGCGGGATTCGCGCTCGGCGGCGGCTGCGAGCTGGCGATGATGTGCGACATCATCGTCGCCGCCGACAACGCGCGCTTCGGCCAGCCCGAGATCAAGCTCGGCGTCATCCCCGGCGCCGGCGGCACGCAGCGCCTGCCGCGCGCGGTCGGCAAGGCCAAGGCGATGGACATGGTGCTGACCGGCCGCATGATGGATGCGGCCGAGGCCGAGCGCAGCGGACTGGTGTCGCGCGTGCTGCCGGCCGACAAGCTGCTCGACGAGGTGCTGGCGATGGGCGAGCTGATCTGCACGCTCGGCACCGCGAGCGTGCTGGCGGCCAAGGAATGCGTCAACCGCGCCTACGAGAGCCCGCTGGCCGAGGGCATGATGGTCGAGCGCCGGATGTTCCACGCCCTGTTCGGCACCCCGGACCAGAAGGAGGGGATGGACGCATTCCTGGCCAAGCGGCCGGCGAAGTTCGTGCGCTGAAGGCTGTGGCAGGCGCAGCGGCCGGCCCACTGCCGGCTTCGCCGACACCACGGTGGTATTCGACTGTCCCACACCACTGATACGCGTTTGCGTTCGATCGACAAGAACTTGGTTGGCGGCGATTGACCGCCGTGGGCGCGTTGCTGCCGGTCACGGAAGTCGGTCCTTCGCTTTCTCTGCCGTTCGACCTGCGCGCGTGCCAAGGCCGGCGGGCACCCTCCCACTCCATGTCCCCCGCCGTCGGCTGCGCCGCCGGCTCCTCCTTTACTTACGTGGGAGGGTGCCCACCGGCCTTGGCCTGCTACCGCCCAGGTATTCGACCGTCGAACACCAACTCGGTGGCCTGCCGAGGACGGCGGGTACCCTTGACCGTAAGTAAAGGAGGAGCCAGCGGCCGCAAGGCCGATGGCGGGGGAGCGAGTCCGGACACAAACAGTCCTGCGGACTGTTTGTGCCTGGCGAGCGCCCGGGGCACTGTCCCCGGGCATGGAGGGCAAGGGTACCCGCCGTCCTCGGCCCGCTCGGTCATGGCAGGCAAACGAAAGACAGGTCCCGACGACTGTCGGCAACGGACCGTTCGCGGCCGTTCGACCGCGGGCGCAAGTTGAAGGATTGAACGCGATCCCGTATGTGGCCGCCCGCCGCCCTCGGCGCGCGCCGGTCATGCCGGTCAGCGTGACGGTTACTCAGGGCGTCAGCCAGGAAGACGCGCCGCCCTCGAACCGGGCGCGGCGATGCCCCAGCGGATGCAGCTCCAGCCAGTCCAGCGCCAGCACCTCGGCGCGCACGAGGGCGAAGTGCGCCTGCTCGCCGCGCTCGGGTGCGTGATGCGCCACCGGCGTGCCCGGCGGCTGCGCGGCGCGGTAGTCGTGCGTCGCGCCGGTCGACTCGACGCCGGCCCAGTGCGCCGCCAGCACGTCGGCGTCGGGTTCCAGCGCCAGCCGCACCGGCATGCGAAGCTGCCAGCCAAGCGCCGGCGACCAGGCGAGCAGCAAGCCTTCGGGACTGACGCGCAGCTGCTGCACCTTCGGGCTGCGGGCGTCGGTGTAGAAGCGCAGCGCACGCGCGGCCGGGTCGACCTCGCGCACGACGACCGCGCGCGCATCGGCGCGGCCGGCGTCGGCGGTGGCCAGCGTCATCACGCGCCAGGCGTGGCCCTGCTCGCGCATCGCGCGCGCCAGCTCGTCCCAGCAGGCGCGCTCGATCGCGGCGAGCGAATCCAGGCGTTCGGGTGTCATCGGGTCACGCCCCTTCGCGCCGAAGCGCCGGGAACAGGATGACGTCGCGGATGCTCGGGCTGTCGGTCAGCAGCATCACGAGCCGGTCGATGCCGACGCCGCAGCCGCCGGCCGGCGGCATGCCGAACTCGAGCGCGCGGACGAAGTCGGCGTCGTAGTGCATCGCCTCCTCGTCGCCGGCGGCCTTGTTGGCGGCCTGGGCGGCGAAGCGCGCGGCCTGGTCCTCGGCGTCGTTGAGCTCGGAGAAGCCGTTGGCGATCTCGCGCCCGGTGATGAAGAGCTCGAAGCGCTCGGTCACCGTCGGGTCGGCATCCGACGCGCGCGCCAGCGGCGAGACCTCGACCGGGTAGTCGACGATGAAGGTCGGCTGCCAGAGCTTGTCCTCGACCAGCGCCTCGAAGACGCCGAACTGCAGCTCGGCCAGCGTCCAGTGCGCCGGCGGCTCCTCGCCGAGCGCCTTCAGCCGCGCGCGCAGCACCGCGGCGTCGGCGGCCTCGGCCTCGTTCAGGCCGGCATGCACGACCAGCGCGGCGCGCACCGACAGGCGCGTGAACGGTCGGTCGAGGTCGACCTCGCGCCCGCCGTAGCTCAACAGTGCCGACCCGGTGGCCTGGCGCGCCGCGTGGCGCAACAGCTGCTCGGTGAAGTCCATCAGCTCGCGGTGCGTCCAGTACGCGGCGTAGAACTCCATCATCGTGAACTCGGGGTTGTGGCGCACACTGATCCCCTCGTTGCGGAAGTTGCGGTTGATCTCGAATACGCGCTCGAAGCCGCCGACCAGCAGCCGCTTGAGGAACAGCTCGGGTGCGATGCGCAGGAACATCGGCTGGTCCAGCGCGTTGTGGTGGGTGACGAAGGGCTTGGCGTTGGCGCCGCCCGGGATCGGGTGCAGCATCGGCGTCTCGACCTCGAGAAAGCCGTGCTCGACCATGAAGCCGCGGATCGAGCTGACCGCCTTGGAGCGGGCGACGAAGCGTGCGCGCGCGCTGTCGTCGGTCATCAGGTCGACATAGCGCTGGCGGTATTTCAGCTCCTGGTCGGTCATGCCGTGGAACTTGTCCGGCAGCGGGCGCAGGCTCTTGACGAGCAGCCGGATCGTCGTCGCCTTGACCGTCAGCTCGCCGGTCCGGGTGCGAAACAGCATGCCCTCGCAGCCGACGATGTCGCCCAGGTCCCAGTGCTTGAAGTCGGCCAGCACGTCGGCGCCGACGGCGTCCTGCGTGACGTAGAGCTGGATGCGTCCGCTGCCGTCCTGCAGTGTCGCGAAGCAGGCCTTGCCCATCACGCGCTTGAGCATCATGCGGCCGGCGACGACGACGCGGACCACCTGCGGCTCGAGCTCCTCGTTCGGGACCTGGCCGTGGCGGTGCTGCAGGTCGGCCGCGTGGTGCGTGGGCTTGAAGTCGTTCGGGAACGCGACGCCGCGCGCGCGGATCGCGGCCAGCTTGTCGCGCCGCTCGGCGATGAGCGCGTTGTCGTCCAGGGCGGGCGCGGCGGCGGCCGGCGCGGGCGCGCGTTGCGGGGGGGTGGTCATCGCTGGGTCCAGGCGGGGAGGGCGGCGCTGCGGGGCGGCCGTCCGGGAAGCGCGCGCCGCGGCCGATCGCGACGGCGCCGCCGGATTGTAGGGAGCCGGGCACGCCGTGCCGCAGGCCGGCCCCGGGGCCGCCGCGCGTGCATTTGTCGCTGCGCCGGGTCGCGGCGGCCTCGTGCGGGGCCCATCGGACGGCGGCGCATTCCTAGAATGCCGCGTCAGACCTGTTCGCGGGAGATCCCCTTGGAAACCATCGCCGTCATCGGCCTGGGCTATGTCGGCCTGCCGCTCGTCGTCGAGTTCGGCAAGCATGGCCGAACGATCGGCTTCGATATCGCCAGCGCCAAGGTGCAGGCCTGCCAGCGCGGCAGCGACCCGTCGCGCGAGCTCAGCGACGACGAGGTGCGGGCTGCCAGGCACGCCGTCTATACCGACGACCCGGCGCTGCTGGCCGAGGCGGACGTCATCATCGTCGCCGTCCCGACCCCGGTCGACGAGGCCAAGATCCCGGACTTCCGCCCGCTCGTCGGTGCCTCCACGAGCGCCGGGCGGCATATGAAGAAGGGCGCCGTCGTCGTCTACGAGAGCACCGTCTACCCGGGTGCCACCGAGGAGGTCTGCATCCCGGTGCTCGAGCGCGAGTCCGGCATGAAGTGGAAGCAGGACTTCTTCGTCGGCTACAGCCCCGAGCGCATCAACCCGGGCGACAAGGAGCACACGCTGACCAAGATCCTCAAGATCGTCAGCGGCGATACGCCCGAGACGCTGGCCAAGGTCGCCCGCGTCTACGAGCGCATCGTCGAGCCCGGCGTGCACCGTGCCGGCAGTATCAAGGCCGCCGAGGCGGCCAAGGTGATCGAGAATACCCAGCGCGACCTCAATATCGCGCTCATGAACGAGCTGGCGATCATCTTCGACAAGCTCGGCATCGACACCTCCGAGGTGCTGGACGCCGCCGGCACGAAGTGGAACTTCCTCAAGTTCAAGCCCGGGCTGGTCGGCGGCCACTGCATCGGCGTCGACCCGTACTACCTGACGCACAAGGCCGACATGATCGGCTACCACCCGCAGGTGATCCTGGCCGGGCGGCGCATCAACGACGGCATGGGCAAGTTCGTCGCCGAGCAGACCGTCAAGCACATGATCGCCGCCGGCAGCTACGTGAAGGACGCCAAGGTCAACGTGCTCGGGCTGACCTTCAAGGAAAACTGTGGCGACCTGCGCAACAGCCGCGTGATCGACATCATCCGCGAGCTGAAGAGCTACGGCGTCGACGTGCACGTGACCGACCCGCTGGCCGACCCCGACGAGGCGATGCACGAATACGGCGTGGCACTGCAGCGCTGGGACGAGCTGCCGCGCGCCGACGCGATCGTCGCCGCCGTCGCGCACGACGCGTACAAGGATCTCGGCCTGGAGGACCTGACGCGCAAGCTGGTCAAGGGCGGCGCGTTCATCGATGTGAAGGCGGCGTTCGACGCCGCGGCGCTGCGTGAGGCCGGGCTGAGGGTCTGGCGGCTGTGACGGCGCCGCGCGAGGCCGGCGAGGCCCGCGGGGCCCGCGTGGCGGGCGACGGCCGCAAGCCCTGCGTGCACCTGGTCGCCGGCGCGCGGCCGAACTTCATGAAGATCGCGCCGATCGTGCGCGCGCTGCGCGCCGACGGGCGGCTGGCGTGGAAGCTGGTGCACACCGGCCAGCACTACGACCGCAACATGAGCGACGTGTTCTTCGAGGAGCTCGGCATCCCGGCGCCCGACGTCCATTTCGGCTGCGGCGGCGGCAGCCACGCGCAGCAGACCGCGCGCATCATGGAGGCCTTCGAGTCGCATGTCGCGGCCGACCGGCCGGACGCGGTGGTCGTGGTCGGCGACGTCAACTCGACGCTCGCGTGCACGATCGTCGCCAAGAAGGCCGGCATCCCGGTCGCGCATGTCGAGGCCGGGCTGCGCAGCGGCGACATGACGATGCCCGAGGAGATCAACCGCATCGTCACCGACAGCCTGAGCGACTGGTTTTTCGTCACCGAGCCCAGCGGCGTGGAGAACCTGCGGCGCGAGGGGCGGCCGGAGTCCGGCATCTTCCACGTCGGCCACGTGATGGTCGACAACGTCGTGCACCAGGCGCGGCAGCTCGAAGCGATGGGCGACGCCGCGCGGGCGGCGCTGGCCACCGACGCTGTCAAGCGCGAACTGTCCGAGGGCGGCGGCCGCTACGGCGTCGTCACGCTGCACCGGCCGTCCAATGTCGACGACCCGGCGGCGCTGGCGCCGATCGCCGGCGCACTGAAGGCGATCGCCGAGACGCTGCCGCTCGTCTTCCCCGTCCACCCGCGCACCCGCGGCACGCTGGCGCGCACCGGGCTGGACCTGGGGCCGCGTGTGCACCTGCTGGACCCGCAGCCCTACATGGCCTTCTTGCACCTGTGGAAGGACGCCGCGGTCGTCCTGACCGACAGCGGCGGGCTGCAGGAGGAGACGACGGCGCTCGGCGTGCCCTGCGTGACGCTGCGCGAGAACACCGAGCGCCCGATCACGCTCGCCGAGGGCAGCAACCAGCTCGCCGGCACCGACCCGGCGCGCATCGCGGAGCTGGCCCGGCGCGCGATCGCCGGCGAGGTCCCGCGCGGACGGCGGCCGGCGCTGTGGGACGGGCAGGCGGCGGGGAGGATCGTCGAGGCGCTGGCGCGGGGGTTGGGGCAGGCGCGCTGAGCCGAAATAACCTTGTAAATTGATCATCAGGTGATCAAAATACAAGGATGTTGACGCGTGCCATCCAGCAGATCGTCGAGCGGCGGCTGTCGACCACCCCGGCCGTCGCACTGCTCGGCCCGCGCCAGGTCGGCAAGACGACGCTCGCGCTGGCCGTCGCGTCGTCGTACGAGGGCGCGGTCGTGCTCGACATGGAGCGCGAGGCCGACCGCGCCGCGGTGGCGCAGCCCGACCTGTTCTTTCCGCGCCACCGTGACCGGCTCGTTTTGCTGGACGAGGTGCAGCATGCCCCGTCGCTGTTCGCGGCGCTGAGGCCGGAGATCGACGCGCAGCGGCGACCGGGCCGCTTTCTGCTGCTCGGGTCGGCATCGGGCGACCTGCTGCGGCAGTCCAGCGAGTCCCTCGCGGGCCGCGTGTCGTATGTCGAGCTCACGCCGTTGCTGGCGGCTGAACTCGCCGCCGACCTGGGGACCTTGCAGACGCTGTGGCTGCGTGGCGGCTATCCCCTGAGTTACCTGGCCGCCGACGACGCTGCCGCGTTCCAGTGGCGGCAGGACTTCGTCCGCACCTTCCTGCAGCGCGACCTCCCTGGCATGGGGCTGCGGGTGCCGGCCGAGACCCTGCGCCGCTTCTGGACCATGCTCGCGCACCTGCAGGGCCAGCTATTCAATGCGTCGCAACTCGCGCTGTCGCTCGGTGGGGTCTCGCACACGACGACCGCGCGCTACCTCGACACGCTGGTCGACACGATGATGGTGCGCCGGCTGGAGCCCCACCTGGCGAATGTCGGCAAGCGCCTGGTCAAGTCGCCTAAGATCTACGTGCGCGACAGCGGGCTGCTGCATGCGCTGTTGGGGATCGCGAGCGTGCGCGAGTTGCAGGGGCACCCCGTGGCCGGCCCCTCGTGGGAGGGATTCGTCGTCGAGCAGGTGGCGGCTGCGCTGCCGGCGGGGGCGCAGATGGGCTTCTACAGGACCGTCGCGGGTGCCGAGATCGATCTCGTGGTCGAGCGTGGACGGCGCAAGATCGGTATCGAGATCAAGTTCTCCTCGAAGCCCAAGCCGCTGCGTGGCTTCTGGCAGGCGCTGCAAGACCTGGGCATCGACCGCGCCGCCGTGGTGGCACCGGTGGCGCGCGCGTATCCGCTGACCGAGGGGGTCGAGGTGCTGCCCGTGACGAGCGTGAACGAGTGGCTGGCCGAGGCGACGCGCTGACGGAGCCTGCGGTGGCGGTGCGAGCACGACATGGAACAATCGACGGCTTCTTGACCCAGCTGCCCGCCGGCGGCGGCGCCCACGGCCCGGATCCTCCCCATGACCCTCCTCGTCACCGGCGGCGCCGGCTTCATCGGCAGCAACTTCGTCCTCGACTGGCTGGCCGCGCCCGAGACGCGCGGCGAGCCGGTCGTCGACCTCGACGCGCTGACCTACGCCGGCAACCTGGCCAACCTGGCGTCGCTGCAGGGCGATGCGCGGCACGTCTTCGTCCAGGGCGAGATCGGCGACCGCGCGCTCGTCGACCGGCTGCTGGCCACGCACAGACCGCGCGCGATCGTCCACTTCGCCGCCGAGAGCCACGTCGACCGCAGCATCCACGGCCCCGGCGCCTTCATCGAGACCAACGTCGAGGGCACGTTCACGCTGCTCGAGGCGGCGCGCGCCTATTGGGCGAAGCTCGAGGGCGACGCCAAGTCGGCCTTCCGCTTTCTTCACGTCAGCACCGACGAGGTCTACGGCAGCCTCGCACCCGGCGCGCCGGCCTTCACCGAGGATCACCCCTACGAGCCCAACAGCCCCTACGCCGCGAGCAAGGCCGCCAGCGACCACCTCGTCCGCGCCTGGCACCACACCTACGGGCTGCCGGTCGTCACGACCAACTGCTCGAACAACTACGGGCCGTACCAGTTCCCGGAGAAGCTGATCCCGCTGATGATCGTCAACGCGCTCGCGGGCAAGCCGCTGCCGGTCTACGGCGACGGCATGCAGGTGCGCGACTGGCTCTATGTCGGCGACCACTGCGCTGCGATCCGCACCGTGCTGGCGCGCGGGCGCCTCGGCGAGACCTACAACATCGGCGGCTGGAACGAGAAGCCGAACCGCGAGATCGTCCAGACGCTGTGCGCGCTGCTCGACGAGCTGCGGCCGGATCCGGCCGGCCCCTACGCCAGGCTGGTCAGGTCCGTCGCCGACCGCCCCGGCCACGATCGCCGCTATGCGATCGACGCGCGCAAGATCGAGCGCGAGCTGGGCTGGCGCCCGGCCGAGACCTTCGCCAGCGGCATCCGCAAGACCGTGCGCTGGTACCTGGACCACACCGACTGGACCGCGCAGGTGCAAAGCGGCGCCTACCGCGACTGGGTGGCGACGAACTACGCGGCGCGATGACGATGCCGGCCAGCATCCTGCTGCTCGGCAGCCAGGGCCAGGTCGGCTGGGAGCTGCAGCGCGCGCTCGCGCCGCTGGGCGAGCTGACCGCGCTGGACCGCCGCGGCACCGGCCGCTGGCAGGCCGATCTGGGCCGGCCCGAGCTGCTGGCGCCGATGCTCGATGCGATCGCGCCGCAGGTCATCGTCAATGCCGCGGCGCATACGGCGGTCGACCGCGCAGAGAGCGAGCCCGAGCTCGCGCATGCGATCAACGCGGCCTCCCCCGGCGAGCTGGCGCGCTGGGCCGCGGCGCACGGCGCGACGCTGGTGCAGTACAGCAGCGACTATGTCTTCGACGGCGGCGGCCACACCCCGCGCGCGGAGGACGCGCCGACCGGGCCGCTGAGCGTCTACGGCCGCAGCAAGCTCGCCGGCGAGGAGGCGATCCGCGCCAGCGGCTGCCGGCACCTGATCCTGCGCACGAGCTGGGTCTATGCCGCGCGCGGCGGCAACTTCGCGCGCACCATGCTGCGGCTGGCGGCCGAGCGCGACGAGCTGCGCGTCATCGCCGACCAGGTCGGCGCGCCGACCGGCGCCGAGCTGCTTGCCGACGTCACCGCGCACGCGCTGCGCGCGCTCGCGGCCGACCCGGCGCTGGCCGGCACCTACCACTGCGTGGCGGCCGGCGAGACGAGCTGGCACGGCTACGCCTGCCACGTGATCGAGTGGGCGCGCGCGCACGGCCACCCGGTGAAGGTCGCGCCGGACGCGATCCGCGCGATCCCGACCGCCGACTACCCGGCGCCGGCGGCGCGGCCGCTGAACTCGCGGCTCGACACGTCCAGGCTGCAGCGCGCCTTCGGGCTGCGCTTGCCGCCGTGGCAGCAGGGGGTGGAGCGGATGCTGGCCGAGGTGCTGAACCCTTGAACGAGAGGAACCCCATGCCCCGCAAAGGCCTCATCCTCGCCGGCGGCGCCGGCACCCGGCTGCACCCGGCCACGCTGGCGCTCAGCAAGCAGCTGCTGCCCGTCTACGACAAGCCGATGATCTACTACCCGCTGGCCACATTGATGCTGGCCGGCATGCGCGAGGTGCTGGTCATCAGCACGCCGCAGGACCTGCCTCGCTTCGAGGCGCTGCTGGGCGACGGCAGCCGCTGGGGCATGAGCTTCAGCTACTGCGTCCAGCCCAGCCCGGACGGCCTGGCGCAGGCCTTCATCCTGGGGCGCGACTTCATCGGCGGGCACCCTAGCGCGCTGGTGCTGGGCGACAACCTCTTCTACGGCCACGACTTCCAGCCGCTGCTGCAGCGCGCCGACGTGCGCACGCGAGGCGCCACGGTCTTCGCCTACCACGTGCACGACCCCGAGCGCTACGGCGTGGTCGAGTTCGACGCCGGCCGGCGCGCGATCAGCATCGAGGAAAAGCCCTCGAAGCCCAAGAGCAACTACGCCGTCACCGGCCTGTACTTCTACGACGAGCAGGTGTGCGACATCGCCGCCGCCGTCAAGCCCAGCGCACGCGGCGAGCTGGAAATCACCGAGGTCAACGCCGAGTACCTGCGGCGCGGCCAGCTCAGCGTCGAGATCATGGGCCGTGGCTATGCGTGGCTGGATACCGGCACCCACGACAGCCTGCTCGAAGCCGGCCAGTTCATTGCGACGCTGGAAAACCGCCAGGGCCTGAAGGTCGCCTGCCCGGAGGAGATCGCGTACCGCGCCGGCTGGATCGATGCCGGGCAACTGGAGCGACTGGCGCAGCCGATGGCGAAGAACGGCTACGGCCGCTATCTGATGCGGCTGCTGTCCGAGCGGGTGTACTGATGAAGCTGGTCCCGACCGAGCTGTCTGGCGTCGTCATCGTCGAGCCCCAGGTCTTCGCCGACGAGCGCGGCTGGTTCATGGAGAGCTTCAACGCGCCGCGCTTCGACGCCGCGCTGGCCGCGCTCGGCCTGCCGCCGCCAGGGCCCTTCGTGCAGGACAACCACTCGTGCAGCGCCGCCGGCGTGCTGCGCGGCCTGCACTACCAGCTGCCGCCGCACGCGCAGGGCAAGCTGGTGCGGGTGGTCAAAGGGGCCGCCTACGACGTCGCGGTCGATATCCGCAAAGGCTCGCCGACCTTCGGCCGCTGGGTCGGCGTGGAGCTTTCCGCCGACAACCGGCGCCAGGTCTGGATCCCGCCCGGCTTCGCGCACGGCTTCCTGGCGCTGCAGGACGATACGCACTTCCTCTACAAGACCACCGATGTCTACGCGCGCGACTGCGAGCGCGCGATCCGCTGGGACGACCCGGCGATCGGCATCGCATGGCCGCTGCCGGGGCGGCTGGCGCCTCGGGTGGCGGACAAGGATGCGGCGGCGCCGGGGCTGCGCGACGCGCAGGTATTCGGGCCCTGATCGGCGCCGAGTCGACCGGCTCCGCGGGTGCCCGGCCTCGGCCGCCACCGTCCGTGGCGGCGGTCCGGCAGCCGCGGGCAGTTAGCATCGCGTTCCCGATCCGCTGCGTTTGGCTTTCATGATGCGGGGCAGTACCCCGGATCATCGGGAACCTCCCCATCGACCCTCGAACCCCTCCAAGGACCGGATCATCCTGTTGTCGTCGTCCATGTCCGCGCGATCGCCGTGGCAGATCCAGCGGGCGGTTCTCTATGCCATCATCGTCCGCGAGCTCCAGACCCGCTTCGGCGGCCGCTGGCTGGGCGCGATCTGGTTCGTGCTGGAGCCGCTGGCGCACGTGCTGCTGCTGCTCGCGGTGTTCGGCTTCCTGCACCGTCGAGTCGCCCCCGGCATGCCTTACCCGGTCTTCCTGGTCACCGGGCTGCTGCCGTTCTTCGCCTTCCGCAGCGTGGCCACGAGGCTGATGGACGCGGTCGATGCCAATCGCGGCCTGTTCGCCTACCGCCAGGTCAAGCCGATGGACGCCTTCGTGTCGCGTGCCCTGCTCGAGCTCGGCCTGTACAGCACGGTCTATATCGTCACGCTCGCGCTGCTGGCCTGGATCGGATTCGACGCCTTGCCGGCGCGGCCGCTGGAGATGCTCGGCATCCTGGCGGCGCTGATCGTCTTCGGGGTCGCGCTGGGGGTGATCTTCGCGGTCGCCACCGACGAGGTGCCACAGCTGCGCCCCTTCGTCCGCATGGCGTTCTTCCCGCTGTACTTCCTCTCCGGCGTCATCTTTCCCGTGCGTGCGATCCCGCCGGAGTACATCCCGCTGCTGCTGTGGAACCCGTTGCTGCACTTCGTCGAGCTGGCGCGCGCCTTCTTCTTCGAGCGCTACGCGCTGCTGCCCGGCATCGATCACGGCTACGCGCTGGCGTGGCCGGTCTTCAGCCTGGCGCTGGCGCTGGCGCTGTACCGCGCAAGACGCCTGCGCCTCGTCGCCGTCGGCTGAGCCGTGATCGAGCTGCGCGCGCTGACCAAGTCCTACCCGACGCCGCGCGGGCGCCGTTACGTCTTCCGCGACCTGGACTTCGTCTTCCCGGTCGGCGCCAACATCGGCCTGATCGGCCGCAACGGCGCCGGCAAGTCGACGCTGCTGCGGCTGCTCGGCGGCATCGATACGCCCGATCGCGGCGCGGTGCTCACCGACGCGCGAATTTCCTGGCCGGTCGGCTTGTCGGGCGGCTTCCAGGGGTCGCTGACGGCGCGGGAGAATGTCCGTTTTGTCTGCCACGTCTACGGCGCCAGCGGCACGGCGATGCGCGAGAAGATCCGCTTCGTCGAGGACTTCGCCGAGATCGGCGAGTATTTCGACCTGCCGGTCAAGAGCTACTCGTCGGGCATGCGCTCGCGCGTGGCCTTCGGGCTGAGCATGGCGTTCGACTTCGACTACTACCTCATCGACGAGGTCATGGCCGTCGGTGACGCGCAGTTCAAGCGCAAGAGCGAAGCGGTGTTCGCCGAGCGGCTCGCGCGCTCGAATCTCATCCTCGTCTCGCACAACATGAACGACATCAAGAAGTACTGCAGCGTCGTCGTCCTCGTCGAGCACGGCAGCGCGCGCGTGTTCGAGGATGTCGACACCGGCATCGCCGCCTACCGCGACCAGCTCGCTCCGCAGCCCGCATGAGCCGTCCCGCCAGCCTGCCCCCGCCCGCCCCCGCATGCCCGTCCTGAACCATCTCAGCCCGCGCAACCTCAAGCTGCTGCTGGTCGCGCTGCCCTTGCTGCTGGCCGGCGCGTACTACGTGGCGCTGGCGGCCGACCGCTTCGTCAGCGAATCGGTCATCACCGTCCGGCAGGCCAGCCAGAGTGCCAACGCCGTCCCCGGCGCCGCGTTGCTGCTGGCCGGGCTGACCCCGGCATCGCGCGAGGACACGCTGTACCTCGCGCGCTACGTCCATTCGCTGGACCTGCTGCGCAAGCTCGACGCGGAGCTGAAACTGCGCGAGCACTTCTCGCGCCGCAGCGCCGACCTGCTGTTCCGGCTCGATCCCGAGGCGCCGATCGAGGATGTGCTGGACTACTACCGCGCGCGCGTCGAGGTGCTGCACGACGACGTCTCGGGCCTGCTGACGCTGCGCGTGCAGGGCTTCGAGCCCGCATTCGCGCAGGCGCTCAACCGCAGCATCCTCGACCAGGGCGAGAAGTTCGTCAACGAGTTCTCGCAGCGCATGGCGCGCGAGCAGATGCAGTTCGCCGAGGCCGAGCTCGCCCGCGCGGCCGAGCGCGTGCAGCAGGCGCAGGCCCGGCTGCTGGCGTTCCAGACCCGCCACCGCCTGCTCGACCCGCCGGCACAGGCTGTCGCGGCCAGCACGCTGGCGGCCGAGCTGCAGGCCACGCTCGCGCGCGAGGAGACCGAGCTGAAGAACGCGCTGACCTACCTCAACGACAGCTCGCACCAGGTGCGCGCGCTGCGCAACCGCATCGACGCGCTGCGGCAGCAGCTCGACCTCGAGCGCTTGCGCAGCACCGGCGGCCAGGGCTCGCGCCTGAACGCGCTGGCGGCGGAGTTCCAGGCCCTGCAGCTGCAGGTCGGGTTCGCGCAGGACGCCTACAAGCTCGCCCTGTCGGCGGTCGAGAATGCGCGCATCGACGCCACGCGCAAGCTCAAGAGCGTCGTCGTCGTCGAGTCCTCGTCGCTGCCTGAGGAGGCGCGGTATCCGCGCCGCCTGTACAACCTCTTCACGCTGGCCGTCGTGTGCCTGCTGCTGTACGGGATCACCCGTCTGGTGGTGACCACGATTCGCGACCATCAGGATTGAGCCGCGCATGCCCTCCGCATCCCCATTCATCCTCCGGCTGCTGGTGACCCTCGCGGCGCTGGTCCCCGCCGCGGCGCTCGCCCAGGCCGGCGGCGACCCGGTCCAGACCGGCCCGCGTGGTGCCGTGGAGCTGGCCCCGCTCCAGCTGCCCGCATCCACCGCCCCCGTTGTCTCGCAACCGCCTGTCGCGCCGGCCGGCGTGGCCGCCCCGGCGGCCTCGCCGCTGCCGGTCGACCCCGCCACCTCGGCGCGCCCCGTCGTCTTCGGCTCGCAGCTCTTCGGCGGCCGCTTCGCGCAGCAGGCCTTCAGCGGGTTCAACCCGGACTACCAGATCGCCGTCGGCGACCGCATCAGCATCCGCATGTGGGGCGCCTTTGCGCACGAGTCGGTGCAGCCGGTGGATCCGCAAGGCAATGTCTTCATCCCCAATGTCGGCCCGGTCCGGGTGCGCGGGGTCCGCAACGGCGAGCTCGACGCGCATGTCGCCGCGCAGGTCAAGCGCACCTACCGCGCCAACGTCGGCGTCTACGCGTCGCTGGAAGCGGCGCAGCCGGTCAAGGTCTACGTCACCGGTTTCGTCCGCGCCCCCGGGCTCTACAGCGGGCTGAGCAGCGACTCGGCGCTCGCCTACCTCGACCGCGCGGGCGGCATCGACCCGGATCGCGGCAGCTTCCTCGCGGTGGACGTGCTGCGCGCCGCGCAGCGGCGCGCCCGGCTCAACCTGTACGACTTCCTGCTGCAGGGGCGCATCGAGGCGCTGCAGCTGCAGGACGGGGACACCATCGTCGCCGGGCCGCGCCGCCACACCGTGCGGGTCGGCGGCGAGGTCCTCAACCCCTACGTGTTCGAGTTCGAGCGTCCGCGCCTGGCGGCGGCCGAGCTGCTCGCGCTGGCCCGACCTCGCCCCGGCGCGACGCACATCAGCATCGTGCGCAAGGTCGGCGCCGATCGGCGCAGCGAGTACCACCCGCTGTCCGCGCTGTCCGAGGTCCTGATCGAGGATGGCGACGAAGTCACGCTCAATGCCGACAAGGTCCCGGGCACCATCCTCGTGCGCATCGAAGGCGCGCACCTGGGCGAGCGCACGCTCGTGCTGCCCTGGGGATCGACCCTGCGCGATGCGTTGGCGCGCATCCGCCCGGCGCCCCAGGCGCAGCTCGACGCCGTGCAGCTGTTCCGCAGTTCGGTGGCGCAGCGGCAGAAGGAACTGCTCGAGTCCTCGCTGCGCAGCCTCGAGACGGCGGCGCTGACGGCGCGCAGCGCCACCAGCGAGGAGTCGGCGCTGCGCTCGCGCGAGGCCGAGCTCGTGCTGCAGTTCATCGACCGCGCGCGTTCCGTGCAACCGCGTGGCCAGGTCGTGCTGGCGCGCCAGGCGCAGGCCGGCGATACGCTGCTCGAGGATGGCGACCTGCTGCGTGTCCCCGAGCGCAGCAACACCGTGCTGGTCAGCGGCGAGGTCGTCGTCCCGAGCGCCCTCGTCTACGCGCCCCAGGCCAGCGCGCTCGACTACGTGCGCCAGGCCGGCGGCTTCACGCAGGGGGCGGACGCCGCGCGGCTGCTCGTCGTGCGGATGGACGGCAGCGTCGCCGAGGGCGGCAGCGAGCCCTTGCAGCCGGGCGACGAGCTGATGGTCTTGCCGCGCATCGAGACCAAGCGGGTCGAGGTCACGCGCGGCCTGACGCAGATCCTGTACCAGATCGCCGTCTCGGCGAAGGTGCTGTTCGGGCTGTGATGGACAGTGCCGCCGCGCTCCCCGCGCCACGGGCTGCCGACCGCAGCGGCAGCGGCCAGGCCGAGTCCGGGGCGTTCGCGCTCGGCCCGGTCGTTCACGGCCATGGTGCGGACGAGGCCAGCCGCGTGCTCGCCGGCGTCGCGATGCGGCCACTGGTGGGGCGCTGGCTCACGCTGGAATTCCGGCCCGCCGAGGCCGCCGCGGGCCTGGCCCTGGAGCTCGGTCACGACAGCGGCCGCTGGCCGGCGCTGCGCGTCGCCGTCCAGCCCTGCGCCCGCGCCGGCGCGGCAGGCAAGGAGCGGCCGGGGGCCGCGGCGATGGCCGCGGTCGCGCTGGTGTTCGTCGTCGACGCCAGTGCCACGCTGCGGCTCGGCGGCGCGGCCGCCGCGCTCGCGCGTGTCAGGCGCGTCGCGCTCAGCATCGCCGGCGAGCCACCGGCCGGGATCGAGCCACCGCCTGCCGTGCGCGCGGCAGCGGCTCTGCATCGCCTCGGGGTGGTCGCGCTGCGCGAGATCGCATTCACCGACGATGCCCGGTGGCCGCTGCGCGCCACCGGCGACGACCCGCAGCTGCGCTTCCAGCGCCTGCCCGGAGACGGGCGGCTCGGCCTGCAGATCGCGCTGGCGCGCGAGGACGACGGCCTGCCGCCGCCCCTGGTCTACTGGGCGCCCGCGGGCCGGGCGTTTCGCGCCGAGGCCTGCACCCCGCTGCGGCCGGCCGGCAGCGATGCCTGGGCCCTGCAGCTGCCACGCATGGCCGCCGGCACGCGCTGGCGGCTGGACCCGCTGGACCGCGAGGGGCGCTTCCGCGTGGACGCCGCCGTCGTGCGCGTGGATGCGGCACTGGACCCCGCGCGGCAGCGCTGGCGCCAGCTCGCCGGACTGCTGCATCGCGTGCGGCTGCAGCACGGGCCGGACGGACTGCTGCCGGTGCACGATCTCGTGCTGCTGGACGCGCGCCGGCGGCGCTACTACGCCTCCGGGCACGACCCGCAGCTGCGCCTGCGTGCCCCGCTGGCGCGCGGCTGGTACATGCTCGAGCTGGCGCTGGATCTGCCCGGCGCCCGCGCCCAGGCACGCATCTACCTGGACCACGGCCAGGGTGACAGCGAGGCGTCGAGCCTCGGCCTGCCGCTGCGCAGCGGCCAGGTCGGCAAGCGGCTGCTCTACCTGGGCGGGCCGGCACGCTTGCGGCTGGACCCGATGACCGTGCGCGGCGTCTTCGGCCTGCGGCACTTCAGGCTCGCCCGCGTGACCGAGTCCTTTGCCTGCACGCGCATGCGGCGCAAGCTCGAGGCGGCGCGCACGCGTCGCGGCGCGGTGCCTGCCGACCCGCCCGCGCCGCGGCTGGACACGCCACAGGCGCTGTGGTCGCACTACGCGCGGCTGTTCGAGCGTGCCGAGACGCAGGGCATCGACTACGCCGGCTGGATCGAGGAGGTCGAGCAGCCGGCGCTGGCCTCGGCCGCGGCGCAGGCGGCCGAGGCCGCCGGCTGGTCCTTCAGGCCGGTTTTCTCGGTCGTCGTCCCGGTGCACGAGACGCCCGAGCCCTGGCTGCGCGATTGTCTGGCCAGCGTCCGGCGCCAGACCTATCCGCACTGGGAGCTGTGCGTCGCCGACGATGCCTCGGCCGCGCCGCATGTCGCCGCGGTGCTGGACGAGGCCGCCGCCGACCGCCGCGTGCGCATCGTGCGCCGGACCGAGCGCGGCCATGTCTGCGCTGCCAGCAACAGCGCGCTGGCGCTGGCGCGCGGCGACTTCGTCGTCCTGCTCGACCACGACGACCTGCTCGCGCCGCACGCCCTGCACGCCCTCGCGCGTGCGCTGCAGTCCAGGCCCGGCGCGCTCATCGTCTACTCCGACGAGGACAAGCTCGACGAGTCCGGCGATCGCTGCGACCCGTACTTCAAGCCCGCGTGGTCCCCCGACCTGCTCGGGTCGCAGAACTATGTCTCGCACCTGGGGGCCTACAGGCGCACGCTGGTCGAGCAGGTCGGCGGCTTTCGGCCCGGGTTCGAGGGCAGCCAGGACTACGACCTCCTGCTGCGCTGCGCCAGCCGCGTGGCCGACCCGCGCGACGTGCTGCACGTGCCGCAGGTCCTCTACCACTGGCGCAAGTCGCCCGGGTCGACCGCCAGCAGCCACGCCGCCAAGGACTACGCCAGCGCGGCCGCGCGGCGCGCCTTGCAGGCGCACTTCGGCGCCCGCGCCCCCGGCGCGCAAGTCGACATCATCGGCCCCGGCCGCTACCGCGTGCGCTGGCCGCTGCCCGATCCGCCGCCGCTGGTCAGCCTGATCGTGCCAACGCGCGACGGCCTGGACGTGCTGCGCAAGTGCATCGAGTCGATCGTCGAGCGCACCACCTACCCGACGTACGAGATCCTCGTCGTCGACAACCAGTCGAGCGACCCGGCGGCACTGGCCTACCTGGACGAGCTGCCGGCGCGCAGCGGCGGGCGTGTGCGCGTGTTGCGCCACGACGCGCCGTTCAACTTCTCGGCCATCAACAACGCCGCCGCGGCGCAGGCGCGCGGCAGCGTGCTCGGCCTGATCAACAACGATATCGAGGTCATCTCGCCGGGCTGGCTCGACGAGATGGTCGGCCAGGCGCTGCGGCCGGAGATCGGCTGCGTCGGCGCCAAGCTCTACTACCCCGACGACACCGTGCAGCATGGTGGCGTCGTGCTCGGCATAGGCGGCGTCGCCGGGCACGCGCACAAGCACTTCCCGCGCGATGCCGAGGGCTACTTCAGCCGCCTGCAGGTCGTCCACAACGTCAGCGCGGTCACCGGTGCGGCGCTGGTCGTCCGCAAGAGCGTGTTCGACGAGGTCGGAGGGCTCGACGCCGAGCATCTTGTCGTCGCGTTCAACGATGTCGACCTGTGCCTGAAGGTGCAGGCGGCCGGCTACCGCAACCTGTGGACCCCGTTCGCCGAGCTCTACCATCACGAGTCGCGCACGCGCGGCGCCGACGTCCGGCCCGAGGCGGCGGCGCGCCACGATCGCGAGGCGCGCGTGATGGTCGCCCGCTGGGGCGCGCGGCTGAAGGCCGACCCCTATTACAGTCCCAACCTCACGCTGGAGCGCGAGGACTTCTCGCTCGGCGATGCGCACCCCGCGCATCGCGTCGATGCCCGCAGCGCGCCGCCGTCGCGCGCTGCAGCGGCCGGCGTGCCGAACGATGGCCCCGAGGCCCGGACCCCTGCCCCATGAAGAAGACGACCCCGATGAAGCTGCCCAAGCTCTTCAAGCCGGCCGCCAGCGCCAAGCCGCTGCGCGGCTTCATCGACGCGCATGCCGACGGCATGCTCGCCGGCTGGGCGTTCGACCCCGGGCAGGCCGATCGCCGGCTGGAGGTCGAGGCCTGGGTCGGGGGCAAGCCCTGCGGTACCGGCCTGGCCGAGACCTTCCGCGACGATCTGCTGAAGAACGGCATCGGCGACGGCCGGCACGGATTCCACTTCCGGCTGGCGACGGAACTGCGTGCGGGCGAATCGGCCGAAGTCCATCTCGTCGATGCCGCCAGCGGCCAGCGCATCCCCGCCAACACCTTCAAGATCACGCGCGCCGCCTCGCGCGGGCTGCGCATCGCAGGCGTGGAGGACGGGCAGCTCGTCGGCCAGATCGAGACCGCCAGCCCCGATGGCGCCGAGCCGACGCTGTACCTGCTGCTGGACGACGGGCCCGCCGTCGCCGGCGTGCCGGCACGGCGCGAGGAAGGCCGCGTCACCTTCCGCCTGCCGATCCCGCGCGAGGCCTTCGACGGCATGCCGCACCTGCTGGTCGCCGGCGTCGAGGGCGAGCCCGGCGTCGAGGCGGCCTGGCTCGACGTGCTTCCCGGCATCCAGACCCCCTGGACCTACCTGGCCAGCAGCGCCGCGCGCAACGGCTACGCGGCGCTGCCCCGCACGGCCGGATACCGCTACGAATCGCTGCGCCTGCACACCGAGGCCGCGCTCGGGCCGGATGCGCGCCCCGATGCGCTGCAGCGGCTGCGCGCGGTCAGCGCGGCGCATGCCGTCGTCGTCGAGGGCTACGAGGACCGGCGGCGCTTTCCGCGGCTGAGCCTGCCGCCGGTCGACGACCCGCTCGTCTCGATCGTCATCCCGGTCCACGACAAGTACGAGCTCACCTACCACTGCCTGGCGTCGCTGATCCTCGCCTGCAACGAGGCCAGCTTCGAGGCCATCGTCGTCGACGACTGCTCGAGCGACCGCACGACGGAGCTTGCCGGCGATGTCGAGAACGTGCGGCTGATCGTCAACGACAGCAACCTCGGCTTCCTGCTCAGCTGCAACAAGGGTGCAGCGGCCGCGCGCGGCCGCTATGTCGTCATGCTCAACAACGACACCGAGGTGACCTCGGGCTGGCTCGACGAGCTGATCGACGCCTTCACCCGCTTCCCCAGGGTCGGCATGGCGGGATCCAAGCTGCTGTACCCGGACGGCCGGCTGCAGGAGGCCGGCGGCATCGTCTGGGGCAACGGCGCGCCCTGGAACCTGGGCCGTGGGCAGAACCCGCGCCACCCCTCGTACAACTATGCGCGCCAGTCCGACTACCTCTCGGGCGCGGCGCTGATGCTGCCGCGCGCGGTCTGGGAACGCGTCGGCGGCTTCAGCGAGGAGTTCGCGCCGGCCTACTACGAGGACACCGACCTCGCGTTCAAGGTCCGGGCCGCCGGCTACCGCACCTACTACGTGCCGTTCTCCGAGGTCGTGCACTTCGAGGGCATGAGCAACGGGCGCGACGTCTCCAGCGGCATCAAGCGCCACCAGCTGCTCAACGAGCCCAAGTTCCGCGCCAAGTGGTTCGACGCCTACCGCCACAACGGCAAGGTCTGCGAGGACCTGACGCTGAACATGGACCGCGGCATCGCCCACCGCGTGCTGATGATCGACCACTCCGTCCCGCGCCCGGACCAGGATGCCGGATCGCACGCCGCGGTACAGGAGATCCGGATGCTGCAGGCCAACGGCTGCAAGATCACCTTCGTGCCCGAGAACATGGCGCACCTGGGCAAGTACACCGACGACCTGCAGCGCATGGGGGTCGAGTGCATCTGCGCCCCGTTCTACGTCTCGATCGAGGAGCTGCTGCAGCAGCGCGGCGGCGACTTCGACCTCGTCTACATCACGCGCTACGACGTCGCCGAGCGGCAGCTGCCGGCCGTGCGCCGCCTCACGCGCGCCAAGGTGCTGTTCAACAACGCGGACCTGCACTTCCTGCGCGAGCTGCGCGCCGCGCTGGCGGCGCGCAGCACCGATCTGAGCGGCCCGCTGGCCACGCGCGACCGCGAGCTCGCGCTGATGCGGCAGGTGGACGCCATCCTGTCGTACAACGCGACCGAGCACGCCGTCATCGCCAGCCACAACCTGCGCGACGACAACCTGTTCCTGTGCCCCTGGGTGACCGACTTCAAGGGGCACCGCACGCCGTTCGCCGGGCGCAGCGGGATCGCCTTCCTGGGCGGCTACCGGCACAAGCCCAACGTCGAGGCGGTGCAGTTCTTCGTGCGCGAGGTCATGCCGCTGCTGCGGCGCGCGCATCCCGGCGTGCGCTTCCATGTCTACGGCAGCAGCGTGCCCGCCGAGCTCGAGGCGCTGGCGGCCGACGACGTCGTCATCGAGGGCTTCGTCGAGACGCTCGACGAGGTCTTCGAGACCTGTCGCATCTTCGTCGCCCCGCTCGTCTCCGGCGCCGGCCTGAAGGGCAAGGTCGTCGAGGCCGCGTCCTACGCCGTCCCCAGCGTGCTGTCGCCGGTGGCCGCCGAAGGCACGGGGCTGACCGGCGAGTCGATGGCGCTGATCGCCTCCACCCCCACCGAGTGGGTGCAGGCGATCGGCCGCCTGTACCACGACGAGGCGCTCTGGAACGAGATGTCGGCCAACCTCGCCGCCTTCGTCAAGCGCGCGTACTCGCTCGACAATGGCGTGCGGCAGATGCGCCGCCCGCTCAGCTACCTGGGGCTGTTCGTGCCGCAGGAGTTCGTCAACCAGGGCGGCGGCGGCGCGGCAAGCTGAGCCCCGCAGCGGCTCGTTCGCACCATGAAAACGCAGGAGCAGGTCATGCAGGACCAGGAGCAGTGCTTTCTCGTCGACGGCATCAAGACCATCGCGATCCACAACGGCGTCGTGCGCATCCAGTTCATGCGCCTGGGCATGGACGGCAAACCGGTCAACAGCGTCGAGCTGCATGTCCCGGTGGTCTCGATGAAGTCCGTCGCCGAGGCGCTGCGCAAGGCCGCGCCGTGAGGCGTCGGGCTTGGCGGACTCCAGGCGCAATGCGGTGGGCAGCTTTGGTCGGAACGAGACCCTGCCCGGTCGGGCGCCGCCGCCGTGCGTGGAGCTGTGCAGCGCCCGGAATTCGGGTGCGGCGGATGCGGATCCGATCCCATGGTCGACGCGCCGTCACCGATTCGGGCGGCATCCGGAGTTCGCGGGCGGCAGCAGGCGCGACGACTCGTGAGCCGGGCCCGGCTGCAAAGCCCACGATGTGTCTAACAGCATCAGGTTGCATCATCGATGTGCATCATCAACCACACCTACAAGTTCGTCTTCGTCCATGTTCCGAAATCCGCCGGAACGTCGATTACCAACGTGTTGAGCACGTTGACGAACTACTGCGATCAGGAAATCGGCGGCACTGCGTTCGGCGAAAGAATTCAACCGGCTTATCGTGATCGTTTCGGTCTGGCGAAGCATTCAAGCGCCAATGAGATTAGAAACATCATGGGCAGACCCTTGTGGGGAAGGTATTTCACATTCGCTTTCGTCCGCAATCCTTTTTCGAGATGCCTTTCGACCTATCACTTCCTGCGTCGCTGGGAAGGCTCGATGTCCGAATTCCACGACCAGATGCGCGCCTTCAAGACCCTCGATGAGTATGTGATGTCAGACATCTGGGAACATGGCAATGGACCGGACCAGATATTCAGACCTCAGATCTACTGGCTGCGCTCGAACCAGGGCGGGCAGCTGCTGACTTCGTTTGTCGGGAAGGTCGAGAATATTGCCGAAGATCTGCGCCGGATACTCGATGTCGTCGGCGCATCGTGGCCAGCGCTCAAACTCGGCGATGTTCCAAGACTCAACCAGAGCCCAGGCGAATCTGAGCTCGCCGACCTCAGTGGCCGTGCGATCCAGAAGATTCAGGAGAAATATCGGACAGATTTCGAGCTCTTTGAATATCCGCTGGATCCCGAGTCCTAGCCCTGTCCGTCGCAGTCGCACGTCTGCTCCACGCACGAACTCCGATTCGATCTGATGGCCATTTCCGGCGCGGGTCTCTTGCCCGGCGAAACGCGACACGAATCGTTCGGATGCACGAGACCGCCTCTGCCACGGGCGCACGGGCGAGTAGCGGTGCGAGCCACGCGACCAGACGACATCGCCGGCGCGCCGTCAGGTCCCACCGGCGGCCTCGCTGTTGCGCGGCCCCTGTTCTTCCCGTGGATTGGGCCCGGCTCGCCGGACGGTCTTAGCGACGCCGTGTCGGCGCAAGCCGGTCTGGCCGGAGAAGATTTCCTGGGGTCAGGTATGGAAGAACACGCGAGCGCGACGCGAAGACACCACGACCGCACCGACGGCCCACGATCACCAAAGTCGCTCCCCAACTTCGGGTGAATTCAACCCGGCGAACGATGCAGAACTATCGAACAAGGCCATGATTTATAACGATCAAGTACTCTTCATCCACGTGCCGAAGACGGCAGGGATGTCCTTGACCCACTATTTGGCCGACAACCTCCCGGGTGAGGTGTATAACGTTGCACCGGAAGCGGCAAGACAGGGCCCGGCTACCCGAATGAAGCATGTCAAGGGTCCGCGCCACGCGGATCTGCCGAAGGCACGCGAGGTCCTGGCAGGGCAGGGCAGATCACTCGAGGATTTCAAGCTGATCCTCAGCGTAGTGCGCTGCCCGTACGACCTCGAGGTATCGCGATACCACTATCTTAGGCAGGGGCATCCTTGGGACAAGGGATTGGCTCAGGATATCGCGATGACAGCCGACTTCAAGGAATTCTGCAAGCGGGCGCCGTTTCAAGGCAGAAACCCTGCGCTGATCGAACGATTCTATTGCGAGGAAGACCGGCTGCCGCGCAATGCCCGCGTTCTGAGATTCGAAGGGCTGAGTGTCGGTCTGCCACTCGCGCTGCGTGACGTTTGCGAGGAGCGCAAGCCTCTGCGAAAGGTGAATGTCAGCAAGCGCAGACCGTACGGTGAGTATTTCGACAGCGAAACGGAAAATTACGCATACGAAAAGTATAAGTGGCTGTTCGACATGGGCTACTATTCGCGCGAAAGTTTCTAGGGGGTATACGTGCGACACCATCTATTTGTTTGCGGCTGTGCCCGCTCCGGTACCAGCGTGCTGCAACGGATCCTGGCTGGGCACGATCAAATTGCGCTGGGAATGGAGCGCTATATTCGCTTATTCCGCCGCACAGGTACGCTATCTGCTGATTTGTTCGAGCCTGGAAGATTTCTGGATGTACAGGAAGGCGACACATTTTACTCCAGCCTCGATCGGTTCTCGAAGACTTACAGTCAATTGCGGGAGAGAATTGAGAGGTGCCGATACGTTGGCGATAAAATCCCGCTTCTGTATCGCGGATACGATGCAGTAATGGAGCAACTGCCAGATACGCGTTTCATCTTCATTTCTCGAAATATCTGGGATGTCGCGTCATCGTTCAAGCGACGAGCACTTAACGATGCTGATCCGACATGGGGAAGCCAAAGGGGTGTAAGCGATGCTATCGCCGAATGGAATGCCGCACATCAACTTACACTTTCGGCGTCGCTGGCGTACCCGGGTCGGGTGCATGTAGTCAACTACGAGCTCTTTCTCGGCGAGGCGAAGGGCCTCGCAGAGCTATTTCAGTTTCTTGAACTGGATCTCTCGCCCGGGGTCATCGATTCGGTGAGGCGCGAGCGCTTGCTCGGGCAACGAAAGTTTGGTATCCGGCCAGAAGTATTAAGCACGGCCGAGAAACTAAGCATCATGCAGACGATGGATCTTGATAGTTACCGCCGCCTGAACTGTGCTGCGCTGGAACACGATGCAGGGGAGGCGGAGCCAGATATCTGCACGCAGGCGGTCTCGAAAAAGAGCCGGGAACCGACGGAGAAAGATCAAAAGTTCGAACGGAAAGAAAAATCGGCTGGGTTGAAGAAGTATCAGGCCAAGGATTTAAGAATCTGCGATTACCATTATACGAATCTGCCGGGTACGAAAGTCGAAGTCAGGGGGCCTCTTCCGGGTTCGCTCGCACCTCGGGCCTATGTGGCCTTCCTGGGTGGGGCACAGACATTCGGGCGCTTCGTGGAGGAGCCCTTTCCCACGCGCGTATCCAAGACGACCGGGTGGCCCTCGCTCAATCTCGCATTCGGGGGCGCCAAGCCCGAGGTCTATCTGGAGACACCCGGACTTATCGCAGCCATCAATAACTCGGCCGTGGCGGTCATTCAGATCATGTCGGCGCGCGGGTCGCCGAACTCCGTTATCAGGGCTCCGCGAATTCAGAACAATGTGATGCGGTACCAGCTCGGGGACGCGCCCGCACGCGAGATCTTCGTCGACGGCGCGTACCGTCTGCTCCTGCAGCAGGCCGACGAGCAGACCATCGCGGAGTGTGTGAAGGAGACCAGGTCGGCTTGGGTCGTGTCGATGAAGGAGCTACTGGCCCTGATCACCGTGCCGAAGATCCTGTTCTGGTTTTCGACCCGGCCGCCGGCATATCAATGGACAACGAAGAACGTGCATGCACTGATGGGCGCGTATCCGCAGTTCGTGAACGCCGACATGGTCGCCGAATTGAAGCCGTGTGCGGATCTGTATGTAGAATGCGTCTCCGACCGTGGCATGCCGGCGCAGCTTCTCGACAGGGAGACTGGCGAGCCCGTCGCACTCTTCTCCGAGCGGCCGAATCCCTTTCTCAATACCTATTATCCCTCTGTGCAAATGCACGAGGACGCCACGGCTCAACTGCGACCTGCGCTTGCCGGCTTGCTGGCCGGCGCGCGGGCTCATGCATGAGGGCTACCCGGTACCGAGACGGGCATCCTTAGCGGTATGGGGCGCGTGCGTTGGCGGCGGGTCCATGACCCTCGTCACTGCAACTCGACGGTGACAGCCTACGAATTTCGCACGATGTTTGTAATGGACGAGCGCGAATCATCGGCAGCCGGTGAGACGGACCGACCGGAAGTACCGCACCTGCCCGGGCCGTATCACCAGTTCGAGATTTCCGGGCTGGCGCACGCTTACAGATCCCCATCGGGGTGTCGAGCCGTGCTCCTCCACGCCTTCGTCGGACAAAGACGAAACCGCGCGGCAGCCCACTCGCATGGCGGGAAGCTTGACCGACAAGGAGATCTCGGTATCGTTCGGCGACAATGCGCCGTCGATCATTTCCAGAGGAAAATAACGATTGACGTCGATGAAATAATCGACGGAATCGAGGCCGGTTGCCCGCCGCGCCAGCCCTACCCGGGTTCGCGGCGGCGTGCCATTGCGTGTCGGACGTGCATCGCCAGAAACCCGCACGCGCTGCGGCACGGGCAGTGAGACCAAGGTTCCCGCGATGTCGCACTTCGCGCTGCCGGCCTGCCCGCAAACCCTGACGCTCGATCCCGGCTGGCGGCCGAGCCAGTTCAGGAATGTCTTCGAATCCGTCAAAGGTTCGGAGTCGGCACGCTCCGACATCCCGGCGGGTCCGTCGACGACGAGCATCCCGCCGTCCATGACGAACTGCTCCAGAAGGGCGCGCCGCTGCGGCGAGAGGACGCTGATCCCTGGGAGAACCACGACTGCGTATTTTCGTAGCGTCGCGGCATCGAGTCTTGAATCCAAGATGGCGTCCCACTGCAGGCTGCGCGACGAAAGCGTGTTCGCCCAGGCGAAATAGCGATCGTTTTGCACGCTGCGGTCGAAACCGTCGAGTGATACCGCGGCGATCTGGCTTTCCGGGCTGAATACGACGGCGTAATCCGCGAGCGATTCGCGCCCGGTAAACCAGGCGCGGTGGTCACGGATGTATCCATTGAGTCGGTGCCGGCTGCCGGCAGTACCGGGCGCGTAACCATCGCGGAACCAGTGGCCTGAATCGAGGATCGCGCCGTCGAGCAGCAGATTGAAGAATAGATTGCTGTGGACACCTTCGATCGCGGCTCGTCGATCGATTCGGTTCGTGCCTTTCTCGCTCATCCGAATCGGCACATACAGACTGACAATCGAGAAACCAGTCCGCCCCGCCTGATTGGACAGCTTCGCCAGAAATCCAAAGCCTTCCGGATATCGGTCTGGCTGGCTCAGCAAGCCGAACGCCCCTTCGTATCTCCATTCGGAAACGGGTACGTCGATCGTGTCCGAGAACGCGAGCTGACCGGGAAGGAGCGGGATGAGGTTGCCGGTGACCAGCGAATTCCTGCCGAGGCTGCCTTTGAACGTGTCGTAGATCGACGTGAAGTAGTGCATGCTCGACTCTTGAATCGCTGTCCGGAGCCGCTTGAACGGCGTGAACGACAACCAGAAGTCACGCTTGGCAGCCTGTGATCCGCGCAGATTAGCATCGATCTCGCGAAAACAACGCCTGACATCCTCCTCGGCTATCGACGACATCGTCGTGGGCGCCGTCGCATGGCCGCGCGCGCACGCGTCGAGAAGCGTGTTTGCAGCCTTCTCGTCGGTGCGCAGCGCGCGCAGCAGGAGGGCGACGGACGAGGCGCCGAACCCGTTCTCGCGGAGATCGATGAAACCGGTCCGGCCCACGTTGTCCAAATGTGCGCCATCTAAATTGTCGCGTAGGCGAAGTGGCGAGCCGGGATCGCTCCTGTCGTTCGCAGTCTGCGAACCAGGGCCATACAGCGTGGATATCTGCGACAAAATAAGCTGTCGATACAGCTCGCTCGCCGTATCGATATGGCAAAGCCGAACCGTCGTCCACCCGGTCTTGCCGACCACCTCGGCCCGGTCCGTCTGCACGCGCACTCCTGCGCTGTCGAAGGCCCGCCGAAGAGGGCGCGGCAGGTCTTCGGGGAGCCTGCTCAGAGGCAGCGGGGAATTCAATTGCCAGCGGATCCGGCCCTCGACGTCTCGTGCGCAGACTGCGGCGTAAAGTTCGTCAGAAGTGCTGATCACGCGCCCACGTGCGTCGAGCAGCTTCGGGACCTGCCACCCGCGGCTGCGGCCCGCGGCGAACTGTTGCCGGTTCAGCAGAAAGGCCGGATAACCGAACCACTTCGCGTCGAGCTGACTGATCTGCTCGGGCGCGGCCGTGGCACCGGCGAGCGACCAGGCATTATATAGGATCTGGCCATCCCGATCGAGGAGGACGAGATACTCGCCCATCTCGCCAGGATCGAAATAGGCGAGCTTGCGCAGATTGGGATAGGAGCCGCAGCTTTTTAGTGCCCGCTGTTGCCCAGCACGTACGACTGGGTCCTCCACATACCAATCGCCGTACCATCCAGCGTGTGCGACACCGCGGACCGCATCGGCATTATCGTACTCGCACGCCCCTCTGTCGATTGGATCCGTCTTGAGGCTGAAGGGCGACGCCCACCATAAACGCTGATCGCTCGAAGGCTGTGGATCACCCGCAGAATGGGCCAGGGAGTGGATCGCCAGCGAGGCAAGAATAGAACACGCCAAGGCCCTCGGTACCGAATAGCGACGAGACGGGTGACCTATCAAAATATACTGGTTCATGTCCTCGGTGTCAGTCGAAGCACCGATATCGGCACCTGGAGCGCAGCATGCCCATGGCCACTCGAGCCGAAATCATGGGACGGGGCGCAGATGCGCAAGAGCGGGACGCGCCGTGGCACGAGGCTGGCGCGCCCACCGGTGATTGAGTGTCAGAACGGCGCGTTATCGTCGCAAGTGTTGATGGCCGTCACCCCGCCTGTAACACGGTCGATCGTTGCAACGCGCCACCATGCATCGGTCGCGGCCGAGTTACAACTCGCGGGTGCGGTCCAGGTGGCGACTTGAACCCCGTTTCGATAGACGCGAACCCTGGCCCGGACGGTAGGCATACGCCCCCAGTAAGGCCGGTTGACAGCGATTTCATAATTAGTATAGGCACCGAAATCCATCAAATCCCTTATATGCACGGCTTCGCCGGGTGTATCATAATAATAAGAGTCGCGTGTGAGCCGGCCCCAGATATCACCAGTATTTGCGTAAGAGACGACCGATCCATCGGGCCGCCTCATGAAAAGATCGAGTTCTGCGCCGCGGGTGACGGTATCGGTGCAGTCCTCCAGACCAAAAACGCACTCGGCACGGTAGGGATACATCGAGTCCCACTCAAGCGTGACGAGGATGTCCTCGAACGGGGCCGTCTCGACTCGTTTGAGCGCGAGGAAGACTGGATCCACGGCGCTGACATAGTTGGCAGCCGTCGTCACCGACTGCACCCGTGGAGCATAGCCCTTCTTGGCGTAGTTTATGGAATAGCTCGTCGAGGGATTGAGCCCATCGATCACGAAAAATCCGTACTTGTTCGTGACGCCGCTCTTGACGACCGTCCCCGTTGCGCTGTCCTTGACGGTGATCTTGACCCTTTCGACCGGCTGCAGTGGTCCATAGATGGCGCTCCCGGTATCCCAGCCTCCCGATTCCGGATTGACGACATATCCAGCAAAGCCGGGTGTCGTCGACGTCGAGAAGACCTTGCCCAAGTGGATACGCCGCAGACCGGATGGCCAACCCTTATTCGTGCCGATCGTAATCGCATTATTGGCGATCCGGGTCTTGACCGTCGCCGCATCTAGGGTCGGGAACTGCGCCCAGACGCGTCCGGCGGAACCCGCCACCACCGGGGAGGCCATCGATGTGCCACCCCACGCCTGGTAATAGGGCCAAGAGAGCGTTGTCGACCAGATGAAAATACCGGGTGCGATGATGTTCGTATATTGCGATCGCGTGTTGGTAAAAGATGTGGCGTAGTCATTGGGATCCGATGCGCCGACCGAAAACCCCGTCGCGAGTGCATTCGCGATCGCCGCAGGGATGTAAGTCAAGAAGCCTCCGCAATTCATCGGGTCGTATTGGCAGTAGACGTAAGTTTGATCGTTTTCGTTGCCCGCGGCGACAACGATGAGCTTGTTGTTGGCGCCAACATCGTCCAGCAGCGCATCCATCTCGATATATTCTAGGCTGTTTGGGTCGGCCACCCCGCCCAGACTCATGTTGAGAACTCCGCGCGCCCCGGTACTGCCCGCGAGGCGATCGATCGTCCGGTCGGCATAATCGATACCGGCCATGATCGAAAACCACGACCCAGAACCCATATCGTCGAGTACCTTGACGGGCAGGATCGTGCAATCCGGACATACGCCATGCACGCCCTCGAGATTGTTGCTGCTGGCACTGACGATGCCGGCGACATGGGTACCATGGCCATTATAATCGTAAGACCACCAGTTCCAATCAATGAAATTATAGCCATCATTCAAGAGCACGCGGCCATAAAGATCCATGTGATCGTAGGCGACCCCGGTGTCCAGCACGGCGACGATAGGGGCGCTCGATCCAAGACCGCTGGAGGTGTTGAGTTCCGAGATCTTCGCCAGATGCCATTGGTGGCCGACGAAGGGGTCGTTCGTGGCATGCTGCACATTGGGGCCATCCTCCCCTGGGGTCAGTGCGCCCGCAGCGCCACGCGTCTTGGCCTTGATCGGCCAGCTGGGCTGCATCTTCTCCGGAATGTGGAAGAGCGTGTTCGAGAACGCACCCTGAACCACGTTCCGTTGACTCTGCAGTGTCGCCAAAACGGTTTGTGCCGAAGCCGCACCGCCCGAGGCCACCGTCGGTACATCCAGTAGGTAGAGATTGCGTCGTTCGATCACGCCGACGATGCGGCCGCCGAGCGATCGGGCGAGGGCGTCGATCGTGTCCCGTGCTGCGCTAGGCTGCGCCTTGACGACATATTGGGATGGAATAACGCGCTCCAATCTGGACAACACCTCGGCCCGCGCGGCCTCGATGCCACCTTGGGCCGCTTGCGGATTCGCGGACGCCGCTGCCGACGCCAGAGCCGCGCATACGCCAGCAAATCGAATCAGCGTTGCTGTCAAGGATACCCCTGTATTCATGATCTGTTCTCCCGATCGCGTGAGTATTAGGACTTGACGAATCTAGAGCGCCTACAGTCATGAGCGTTTGTGCAAGTTCGGCCTCCCTTCTCCAGGCGCCTGGGAACGGGCCGCCTCCGGTGTTCAGACGCAAGATCCGCTGTCTACGGAATCGCCGACGCATTGACCCAGACGCTGTCGAAGGCCGCATTCGCATAGCCGTTGGCGCGGGGGCCGTCGAAACAGTCCGGCAGGCGGGTTAGCGTCTGCAGTGTCTTGAACGGCAAAGTTGGCGAAAGGCTGTCGTCGATCCCGTAGGGAGCGTTTACAAGCGGATCAGTCTTGAACCCGAAGCGGAAACGCTTGTTGGGCTGGTCCCAGATCAGGGTCAGCAGGACCGGGACCCCCAGCGCGGAAGTGCCCAGCTCCTTCTTCGCCAGCTCGGAGGTGGTGGTGCAGTCGTTGTTGGTGCACTGCAGGACATAGCCGGTCACTTTCAGTTCCGAAGGGTCTGCGGCCGTTGACAGCTTGTTGATGCGGACGAAAGCCATCACGTCGTTGAACCGCGTGCCCGGTACCGACGTCCCGGCATTGAAGAAAGCGCCAATGATCTGGGCGCCGGCCTCGCCCGGCTGCGGGTTCGCAGGGCATGTATCGCTGTCCGCGGCATCGACACGCACGGTAGCTCTCAGCTGCGTGATAGCCTGCGGATCGCGTAGGTTGCTGCTGTGGAACCAGCTCACGGTCCCGGTGCTGCCGGTCTGGTTGCCTATGTTCCGTTGCGACATGATCAGTCGCCCGTCGCGTATCAAACGAGTCAGTTCGAGAGGCCGCCAACGTTCGGCCGACAGACCACCCACTGCATCGAAGTTGTCGTACATCTTGTAGGACTCCGCGGCCGGAACGGCTCCCGCAATCAGGCCAGCGCCAACGAAGGCGAAGAGGCTTCGCGTGACGTGCATGGTGAGTCCTCCCAACGGAACAATATCCGCGCTACCAGACCGCAGTACGGTTCAAGAGCACGTTGTCGAATCGCGCGTCGACAAATGACGTGGTGTGCCCTGCGCTGCAGGCAGCGGTCTCGGTCCTGGTCGCGAGCGCCATGTAAGGTCGACCGGGCGCCGAGCCGTCGGAGACCGTGTAAGCCACCTCTCCGGTTACGGTGTCGTCGCGTCGAAACACGAAGCGTTTGCCGGCTCGATCCCACTCGACTTGAAGCAGCACGGGCTGCCCGATCGTCGCTTGGCCGAGATCGACGCTGCCGATCGGCCGCGAGGTATTGCAGTCGCTACTAGCACAGACGAGGACGCTTCCAACGACCTTAAGCGTTTCCGCGGACTCCGCAGGATCCGACGACTTGCGCAGATAGGCCTGCATCATCACGTCGCCTGTGAAAGAGCCTGACGCGGGCGTACCCGTATTGAAGAAGGTGCCGATCAGGCGAGCGCGGGCAGCACTGAACGACGGATTGGCCGCGCAGGGGGTGGCCGCAGCCTCAAGCATACGAAGCCGAGCACTGATCTGCGTGACGCGGCCGGGAAACGATAGCTCTGTAGAGAAGCTCTGGCCCGACACGCCGCTGTCGCTCGAGGTAGAGCCGTGATCCCGCTGCAGTATCGCGAGCTGCTTGCCGGCGACTTCGCGTCGACGCTCTGACTCCACCCAGCGGGAGAGGTCCATGCTGGAGGCCGAGAAGTCGTCATAGACGACGAAGTCCTGCGCCGACGCAGCCCCCGGCCCAAGTGCGGTAGCCAGCACGACGGCCCGCATGATCGATCCGCGCATACCCTCGCTCCCCGACTCTGGCGCCTGCCAAGCGGCAACACTAAGGTCTATGGGCCTGCCGATGCAACCCCCTAAGTTGGGGTGTTGCGGACCCGCCGATCGCGGCCGAGCGGGAGGGCGGACGGTGGGGGTGCCGCGACCTACGTGAGAAACGGCCATCCGCTGCATGGAGCCCGCCGCGGCTACCCGGCGACAGCGCGTCGGAACCTCGACTGCGAGTCGGCGGCGCTCATGGATCCCGGTATGATCATAAAATTTTCGTCTCACCGTCTCACCGTCTCACCGCGCGCAAGCTGACCGTTGGCCTGGAAGGGTCGGGCGGGTCCGCGTAGGGACGGATTGCATCCGCTGGGAGGTGCTCTTGCCGGCTCGGACGGCAGCACCAGCATTGGCTAGGCAGCTCGGTTAAGCTAAGTGGAGGCGGTGTCGGGGACTTGATTTCGGTGTGAAGTAGTGAACGCCAACTTTGAAGAGGACTTAGGAATGACAACGATCGTCGATTTCGTGCAAAGACTGCGAACCGAGGCGCCGGCGGCGGTGGCCGGCCTTCAGGATCGCGACGCCGTGCGCTTGCTCCGCGAGGCCTTCGGGACAATCGCGCGGGACCTCGAGGCGGCCGACGAGGGCGTGCACAAGGTGGCAGGTCTCGGCGTATTTCGCGTGCGCAAGGCGCCTGTCAAGCCCGACGGAACTGGCGGGGGCAAGCTCATCGGTTTCCGCCCTGGGAAGCGGCCGCTGGCAGGCGGCATTCCAGCAAGGAAAGGCTGACGCGCGGCCCGAGCCGGCCTGGCAGCCTGAAGCCAAGGCCGCGGCTGTAGCGGATGCGTCCGCTGCCGCCCCGATGTCTCTGCATGGTGCGGCTGTGTTCGGCGGGTCGTCATTTCAGCAAGTTGACTGGGCTCGCGACGCGGCACGGGTCGACGTGAAGGCGGTTGCGTCAGAGTCGCCGGCTATCCTCGCGCGATGCTGCCGACTTCGACGCTCTTCTTCGTCCACATCCCCAAGACCGCTGGCACCAGCTTTCGGCGTTCGATTGCCGACGCAGTCGGTGACGGGCATTGCCACTTCGACTACGGGCCGAGTAGCTCGGAGACCTCGCCACTGGTGAAGCAGCTCGCCTACGACGAGCCCGACCTGTTTCGGCTTCAGCAAGCGCTCGCGCGCGCGTCCTGTCGCCTGCTGGCGGGGCATGTCCACGCGGGTCGGTACGCCCCGCTCGTCCCTGCGGCCCGGGTGGTCAGCTTCGTGCGCGACCCAGTGCAGCAGGTCATGTCACACTACGAGCATCAGCGCCTCCATAACCGCTACCCTGGCTCCTTGGAGGATTTCCTGCGCGGTCCGCTGGGCCCCGGCTTTCAAGCGCGTGTGCTTGCGGCGCTGCCAATCGAAGCCTTGGGCTTTGTCGGTGTGACGGAACGCTACGAAGACAGTCTGCGCGCATTCAGCACGGCCTTCGGCATCACGCTTGAGGTTCGGCGCCTGAACCTCAACCCGTCTCGCGCCCAGGGCGCCTTTCCGGCGCCTGCTTACGCGGTGCCCGATGAATTGCGCGGGCTCATGGAAGAGCGCGGTGGGCCCGACCAGGTGCTTTATCAGAGGGCCAATGCCCTGCTCGACGCACGTCTGGAGGCCATGGCGGCCGCACAACCGTTCGTGCACGGCGCACTTACCGCTGTGGTGCCGACGCACATCGGCGGCTTCGCCTATCTGACCGGCAGTCAGAAGCCGGTGCGGGTGCAGGTCCTCGTCAATCGCCGCATCGTTCGCGAGGTATTGGCCACCGCCGACCGCCCGGCGCTGCGCGCCCTCAAGGTGCCGCGCAATGCCTTCGTCGGATTTGACTACCGTCCCGCCGAGCCACTGGCTGTGGGAGACAGTGTCTCGGTCCGCGTGGCGGCCACCGGCCAGTTGCTGGGTGAAATCGATCTGTTTGCGCCCAAGGAGCGTCGCGGCCAAAGGTCATGACTTGACGGTGGAGCATGGGGCAATGCTCCGGACTCTTCGGGCCGCATGACCAGGCACTGAAAAGTTGGATGAACCGAAGAGTCGGATGAAGCAGAATGAAGCCTCGTTCGGCGCAGCCTTCCGCGGAACCGGAAAAGCACGCCCTCACTCTTTGACGCTTCGACCTCGGCCGCGATCGTAGTGCTCCTTGGCTTGCCGATCGGTGGAGTCAAAGACCTTCTGGCTGTAAGGAAACCCCGCGACCGACGCTCGCCCGCGCCTTCCCTTCGCCTCATAGTCGGCAAGAGAGCGAACGTAGTAGTGATTGATCCACGCATGGACGTGCGAGGGCGGCTCGGAGAAGGGGCCCTGGACCGGGATCCCCAACTCGTTGACCGGAAGCCTTCCGTTCCGGAACACGCAGAAATGGGCATTGTGCAGGGATTTCACCGCCGCCACCCGCGAGATCGTCTTCACGTGCTTGTGCACAGGCGCCGCTCTTTGGAGGCACCGGTCGAAGGTTGCGAAGACGTCTCCGTCGGGCGGGGGCTCCTTGCGGCCCGAGGAGCCGAAGTTCAACCAGTGTAGGCATACTCCGACTTCCTCCGGGTATCCATCGAGGAATTCCGGGAGTGTTCGCTCCGGGATGACGATGAACTCGTCGTCGTCGATGAGGGCAGCCCACTCGAATCCTCCTGCCTTGATGACGTCCATGCTGCGTATTTCGGAGGAGCGTGACCGCCCGTTTCGGCATCGTGACCGCCGAATTCGGGAGCGTGACCGGTCATTTCGGTAGCGTGACCGACGGACGTCTGGTATCCGCCGGAAGGCGGTCGCCGGCCTGTCAATGGGCTCGGTGCTGGTGTTGCGTATGAACCACTGCGGCGGCATAGCGTCACGGCCTTTTGGCCGGAGCGCCGATGCCGCAGCAACGAATGGACATACGCATGATCAAGGACATCCTCAGACTCAAGTACAGCGCCGCGCTGTCGCACGAGGCCATCGCGCACAGCCTCGGCATCTCCAAGGGCGTCGTCGCCAAGTACCTCGGCCTGGCCGGCGCCGCCGGCCTGGACTGGGCCACCGTGGCGGACCTCGACGAGGCCGGGCTGGAGCGCCGGCTGCTGGGCCGCAGCATCGCCGAGACCCAGGTGATCGAGCCCGACTTCGCCCGCGTGCATGTCGAGCTGCGCCGCAAGGGCGTCACGCTGATGCTGCTGTGGCAGGAGTACCGCGCCGCCCATGAAGGCCGGCGTACCTGGGCCTACACCCAGTTCTGCGGGCACTACAAGACCTTCGCCAAGACCCTGAAGCGCTCGATGCGCCAGCACCGGCGCGCCGGCGAGAAGCTGTTCATCGACTACGCCGGCTCGACCCTGGCGCTGGCCGACGGCTCGCGCGCACAGGTCTTCGTCGCCGCCATGGGGGCGTCGAGCTACACCTTCGCCTGCGCCACGGCCGACCAGAGCATGCGCTCGTGGCTGGGCGCCATGGCGCGGGCGCTGAGCTTCTACGGCGGCTGCCCGCAGCTGATCGTGCCCGACAACCCGCGCTCGCTGGTCTCGGGCGCCTGTCGCTACGAGCCCAAGCTCAACGAGACGGTGCGCGACTTCGCCCGCCACTACGCCGTCTCGATCCTGCCTGCGCGCCCGTATTCGCCCAAGGACAAGGCCACCGCAGAGTCCGCCGTGCAAGTCGTCACCCGCTGGATCCTGGCGCGGCTGCGGCACGCTGTGCTGGCCGACGTGCACGCCGCCGACGCGGCGATCTCGGCGCTGCTGGCGTCGCTGAACGAGCGGCCGTTCCAGAAGCTCGACGGCAGCCGCGCCAGCCTGTTCGCCACGCTGGACGGCCCGGCCTTGACGCCGCTGCCGGCGCAGCCCTGGCAGTGGGCCACCTTCAAGACGGTCAAGGCGCACATCGACTACCACGTCGAGGTCGAACACCACCGCTACAGCGTGCCGCATTCGCTGGTGGGGCTGGAGTTGGAGGCGCGCGTCACCGACGCGCTGGTGGAGCTGCTGCACCGCGGCCAGCGCGTGGCCTGCCACGCCCGCAGCCGCCGCCGCGGCGGCTTCACCACGGTGGACGCGCACATGCCCGCAGCGCACCGGGCGCACAAGCAGTGGACGCCCGAGCGGCTGATCCACTGGGGCGGCGGCATCGGCCCGAACACGGGCCAGTTCGTGGCTCAGCTGCTGCAGCGCTTCAAGCATCCCGAGCACGGCTACCGCAGCTGCCTGGGCCTGCTCAGCCAGGCCAAGCACTACGGCCCGGCGCGGCTGGAGGCGGCCTGCAAGCTGGCCCTGGAGCTGCGCGCCGGGCACTACCGCCACGTGCGCGACATCCTGGCCAACGGGCGCGACCTTGTCCCCCGCAGCGGGCCTGCGCCGGAGTGGGTGGCGCCCGTGCACGACAACGTGCGCGGCGCGGCCAACTACCACTGATGGCACGGGCACCGGCGCCGACGCCGCCGCCATCGCCATCGCCGAATCAACCGAATGCAAGGACCCCGAACATGATGATGAACAACACCCTGGCGCAGCTGCGCGAGCTCAAGCTCGTGGGCATGGCCAGCGCCGTCGAAGAACAACTCTGCAGCACCGCCAGCACCGCCATGAGCTTCGAGGAGAGGCTGGCGCTGATGGTCGACCGCGAGGTGCACCAGCGTGCCGACAAGCGCCACGCGGCGCTGCTCAAGCGGGCGCGGCTGAAGTACCCGCAGGCCTGCATCGAGGACGTCGACGGCCGCGCCGGGCGCGGCTTCGAGCGGCCGGCGCTGATGAGTCTGGCGCTGTCGCGCTGGGTCGAGGACGGCACGGCAGTCCTCGTGACCGGACCCACCGGCTCGGGCAAGTCGTGGCTGGCTTGTGCCCTGGCGCAATACGCCTGCCGGCGGGGGCGGTCGGCGCTGTACCTGCGCGTGCCACGGCTGGCCGAGGAACTGCGCATCCTGCACGGCAATGGCGGCTTCACGCGCTGGCTGGCGGCGCTGGCGCGCACCGACGTGCTGTTGCTCGACGACTGGGCGCTGGCAGCCATGGACGGACCGACGCGGGCCGACCTGATGGAGGTGATCGACGACCGTGCGGGCACGCGCGCCACGATCATCGCCAGCCAGTTGCCGGTGGAACACTGGCACGCCTGGATCGGTGACGCGAGCATCGCCGACGCGATCCTCGACCGGCTGCTGTCGCGCAGCCACCGATTGGCGCTGAAGGGCAAGTCGCTGCGTGCGCAAAAGCCCGGGGCGGCCACGGCCGCCATCGGCGGCAGCGACACCGCCGACGCGGCGCGCTGAGCAGCGCAAGCCCTGTGGATTTGTGGACAGGCCCGCTGGCGCGGGCTTCCCGACTGAACGCCCAAGGGCGTTCACCTGTGGATGGCCGGATGGACAACCCTGCGGGTTGCCCACGCGCCCACCCACAGGCCGTCGGCTGCCCACAAGCTCCACAGGGCCCCACCACGGGAGATGAAGAAGAACAAGCAATACCCCGCGCGCCGCTCGGGCATCGCAGGGCCGTCAACAGCCGCCAAGGAGGCCATCAACCCGCCAGCCCACCCGCCTTACTACACTCTCAACCGCGCAACCCAGCACCGAGCCTCGGATCGGTCACGTTCCCGAAATCACCGGTCACGTTCGCCGAAATGCGCACCATGCCATGCCGATAGGCGGTGAGTTGCCCGTGGACTCCGGGCCAACGCGTGACCGTGACGTGTTCCCCGTACTCGGGGATCGGCTCGAGGCTCTCGTTGTCGTAGATGAAGATATGCGACGCGCCAATCCCGAGGTGGTAGTCGATCCAAAAGCGGATGTACGGCTCGTAGCAGTCCCTGATGGCGGCGAGTATTGCGATCTTTCCAACGGGCATTGGTGGACCTTGGTTTCTAAGCCGGCAGAGCCGGAACCAGACAAGCAATACGATTGCCGGCGACCCGACAGAACGGGAGTCGGTCATGGCGGCGACGGCACTGGTTGAACGACACGCGGCGAACTTGCACGGGGTCCTGTCGTGCTACGACCGGATCATCATCACCGGCACGTTGCCCGGTGCGTGCTACGCCGGCGGGATGACGAGCTTTCTGTATTCGCGAGGCATCCGCATCTTCGACTACGCGCGCTTTGCCGAGCCGCTGCGCGATCGCGTGCGACAACGTGCGCAAGAAGTCGCGCAGGCCAACGGGGTGGCCATCGAGCACGTCGACAAGAGCCACGTGCGCAAGGAGGATCTGGTGGCGCGCGTGCTGGCCGCGCGCGGGCGACGCGCCGGGGCTGGTGCACGTGATCTCGGCCATGGAGAGCTGCCCGAGCTACCAGCCGTGGTTGAACAAGGCCAAAGGCCACGTTCTCCTGCGCCCGGACACCGGCAAGTGACTGCACTGCTACTTCTACTTCATCGACCAGGAATTGGGGCTGTGCTACCTGCGCGTGCCCACCTGGGCGCCGTTCACGCTGCAGTTCTACTGCAACGGTCACAGCGCGCTGGCGCGTTCGCTGCAGCGCGAGGGCATCGAGTTCGTGCAGGAGGACAACGCCTTCTTGCGCATCACCGACCTCGCGCGCGCGCAAGCGCTGGCCGATAACTTCAACCCCGAACACCTGCACCGCCGCCTGAAGCGCTACGCCCACTGGCTGTGCCCGGTGGCCGACGTGTTCGCGCAGGACGACCGGCACTGGAGCATCCGTCAGGCCGAGTACTCCACCGACCTGATGTTTCGCAGCCGCGACATCCTGGTGCCGCTGTACGACACGCTGTCGCGCCAGGCGGTGCTGGCCGCCGACGCGCCGCGCGTGGCCGCCTTCCAGGGCAAGAAGGTCACCTCGGCGTTGGCCCAGGAGATCGGCTCGCGGCTGTCCACGCGCATCGAGGGTCGCTGCATCAAGCACTACATGGGAGCGGCCGGCGTGAAGGTCTACGACAGGATCTCCCGCGTCCTGCGCGTGGCGACCACCGTCAACGACGTGGGACTCTTCAAGCACCACCGCAAGGTGGAACACCGCGACCGGTACAGCACTCGTGAGTTGGCCGCGCTGAAGAAGTCGATCTGCAGCCTGATCGACCTGCGCGAGATCTTGGCTGGCTGCAACCAGCGCTAGCTCGCCTTCCTGTCCAGCCTGGACGATCCCAGCGCCGGCGAGCGCGACCTGGTGCGGCTGAGCCAACCGCGGGTGGGCAGCGACCCGTCGGTCAAGGGGCTGAACTTCTCCGACGCCGCCGACCAGACCCTGCTGCGCACCCTGCAGCGCGGCGAGTGCAACATCCGTGGCTGGCGCCGCGCTGATCTGCTCGCGCGGCTTGCGATCTCGCCTCCGGCCATGTCGCGCCAGCTCAGGCGCTTGCACCTGCTGGGCATGATCAAGAAGGTCGCGCATACTTATCGCTACCACCTCACCCGCCTCGGACGCGCAGCCATCGCCGCAGCGTGCTCGCTCACCCGATTCAACATCGTCCCGGCCATGGCCACTACCCGCTGAAGTCTTCGCACGATCCGTCAAGACTTGTTCGATTAGGGACTAAATCGGCCTGCAACCCGCGCCAAGGCTTGATCTCGGGCGTGGGGCGACTCATTTGACCGGACAGTAGTGGGATGAAGTGGATGGATGGACAAACGCCGCCGCGCCGACTGGCGCGTGGTGCTACTCCGTCAGGCCTTCGCGGCGCATCTGGTTGCGCAGTCGTGCCCATTGCCTCTGGACTTCGACCGCTACGACGCGCGCACTGTCGCGGTCAGGCGTCGACGCAAACCATTCGCCGGCGCGCTCCATTTGCTCGGGCAAAGTGCGCGCAGCGTGCTCGGCGGCGACGGCCCGCGCGCGCAGGCTGCTAGCGATCCACGATTGCACTTCGGCGATCTCGGCCGCGCTGCAAGCCGCGCGGAGATCCTCCCCGAGCACGGGCTCGCCGCGCGAGAGCCGACCGACAATCTCCGTCCGCGGCCCCTTCGTTGCCGGATCGTAGGTCGTGCGGATAACCTGGATGAGATTATTGCGGAAGCGGAAGTGTATCTTTTGCCACAAGTTGGCAATATACTGCCCGAATATCGAACCGTCAACCCTCGATTGCTATCGCACTTGGCGCGGTTGGTCGTGCGAACTTAGCCATAAGTCGGGACACCACCGGCGGACTCCGGACCATATATACTGCCACCGCAGCGGATGGCATTGCCGCCCGAAGTCACGTCCGCGGCCACCGATGGGCGGGCCTTCGAGACCCGGCCGCCCGATGACCCCGGCAGGCGCCGCACTAGACTCCGCGCGAGCATCCGGACCGCGATCGCACCGGGCCGACGAGTACTTCCAGGCGCAGGTCTGCAGCATCTTGAGCGATCTCGTCTGCATCACCGGTATGCACCGCTCAGGCACCTCGATGGTGGCCCGGGTGCTCTCGGATGCCGGCCTGTGGCTGGGGCCGCGCGAGCGTCTGATGCCGGCGCAGGCCGACAACGCCGACGGTTTCTACGAGAACCTCGACCTGGTCCGCCTCGCCGACGACATCCTGGACCACCTGGGCGGCGCGTGGGACTGCCCGCCGCCGATCGCTGCCGACGCGGACCAGTTCTCCGCAGAACTCCTCGGCCCGCTCGGCGAGCGCGCGGAGCGCTGCCTGGCGGCCCTTGCGGACGGCGCCCCCGGACCCCTCTCGGGCTGGAAGGACCCACGCGCCACGCTGCTGCTGCCGCTCTGGCACCGGCTCGCACCGGGTCTGCGTGTCGTCGCCTGCCTGCGAGAGCCGCTCGCCGTCGCGAGTTCGCTGCGGAGGCGCAACCACGTGTCCTTGCGCCACGGCGTCGCGCTCTGGAAAGCCTACAACGCCGCGCTGCTGCGCTGGGCCGAAACCGGCTCTCTGGTCGTCACGCACTATGACGCCTGGCTCGCCCAGCCGCAGGCCGAGCTGCGCCGCGTCGCCGAGGCCCTCGGCCTGCGGCCCGACGAAGGGCGCACCGAAGCGGCGATGCAGGCGGTGCGCGGCACGGCCCAGAGCGCGGCACAGGTCCAGCAGGGCTGCGATGCGCTGTGGGCCCTGGGCGGCGGCGAGGCCATGGGCACCTACGACCACCTGCGCGCGCTGGCCGGGCCGGTGTACGCCGCCACGCCGTCGGGGCAGCGCCCGGCCGATCCCGCAGGCGCTGCGCCGGGCTGCGCCGCGCCGGGCGCGCGCGACGCGCAGATGCTCGCGCTGCAGCGCCGCGTAGGCGAACTCGGCGATGAACTCGCCCGCCTGCGCGCCGCCGCAGCGCCGTATCGGGTGGGCACGCCGATCGACGCGCGCAAGGGCGGCAATGCGCCGCTGTACCTGCGCAAGGGTTGGGCGCGGCCGGAGGAGGCGGGCACCTGGATGTTGGGCACGCGGGCCGAGCTGCACCTGCCGCTGCACGCGCTGGCCGAAGGCTCGGCCCTCGAACTGCAGGCGCGCGTACGGCCCATGCTCGCGCCGGGTCAGCCGCCGCTGACGGTGACGCTGCACGCCAACGGGCAGCTCACCGGCACGTGGCAGCTCGCCGAGGCGCGGTCGGCCACGCTTGCCAGCACGCTGGCCGCGCCGCTGCTCACCGCCGAGCACCCCCTGCGCATCGCGTTGGGCGTCGACCGGGCCTGCGCGCCGAGCGCCGTGGGCCTGTCGCGCGACCAGCGGCCGCTGGGGCTTCTGCTAGGCTCGCTGGTGCTGCGTGCCGTCAAGCAGGGCTGATCCGAGCCGCAACGGCACGGGGCGCGCCGCGCGCACCCGAGCTCTTGCAGAAGGCGCAATGCCCCCTTTCGACCGGACCGAGTTGCGCAGCGCCCGCCTGCTGCTGCGTCCGCTGCAGGCGGGCGATGCGCAGGCGCTGTTGGAGATCTTCTCGGACGCCGCCGTGATGCGCTACTGGAGCACGCCCGCCTGGACGTCGATCGAA
>JACPVA010000104.1 GCA_016191995.1 Burkholderiales bacterium
CCGGCGCGCGGCGTCGAGCGCCTGCTCGCGCGCCGCACGCAGCCGGGCGTCGACGCCGCCCGGCAGCTCGGCGGCGGCCTGCGTCAGCAGCGCGGTCAGCCGCGCGGCGACGCGGGCTTCGAGGAGGTCGGAATCGCGGCGGCTCATCGCGGGAGGCTGCTGGGCAAGTTCTCCATGATCCGGGACCTTGCCCCGCATCGCGGAAGTCGGCGTCGGCGCGCGGGCCGGGGGCCGCGCGCCAGGATCGGGTCGGGTCGGAATCATGCCTGCAAAGCCGCTCAGCGCCCGATGCCGCGCTCGCGCAGTGCGCGCGCCAGCGCGTGCACGGCGCGCGAGCAGTGGGTCTTGACGCTGCCTTCGGAGCATCCCATCGCGGCGGCGGTCTCGGCGACGTCGAACTCTTCCCAGTAACGCAGCAGGAAGGCCTCGCGTTGACGCGCCGGCAGCGCGGCGACCTCCTGCTCGATCAACGCCAGCATCTGGCGGCGCTGCGCCTGCTCGTCGGCCCCTTCCGCATCCGACCGCGTATCCAGGGTGTCCAGGATCTCGAGCAGATCCAGCGTGTCGTCGCCGTCCGGCCCCTCGAAGTCCGACAGGTTGCTGAAGACGGCCTGGTGCACCTTGCGGTGGCGGAACCAGTCCATCGTCGCGTTCGACAGGATGCGCTGGAAGATCGGCGGCAGCTCGGAGGCCGGCCGGTCGCCGTACTTGCCGGCCAGTCGGATCATCGCGTCCTGCACGATGTCGAGCGCCGCGTCGTCGTCGCGCACCGCATAGACGGTGCGCTTGAAGGCGCGCTGCTGGACCTGGCGGAGGAAGGCGTCGAGTTCCTGTTCGGAGGCCAAGGAGCTGCCGCGGCGCGCGCCGCGGCCGGGGCCGATGGGCAGGCGGGGTTCTATCACAGGGCGCCGAGACGGCCGGCGGCGCCCTGCCCGATGTCATAATGCTGCTTCGCACAACGCAGTCCCCGGTTTCCGACCGGTCGGCCGACGTGGCCGCCGGCTTCGACCGCGCGCAGTCCCGATGCCGCCTCACGAGGGCGCGCGGCAGGGGCACCGAAGGTATTTCGTCAGAGAAATTCTCAGAGGTTATCCATGGACATCAATGCCGCGGAAGTCAGGCGTGCCGCTGCCGCCACGCCGCCCTCCGATCCCGCCGCCGAGCCGAACGGCTCGGAAATCCTCGTCAAGTGCCTGCAGGCCGAAGGGGTCAGGTACCTCTGGGGCTACCCGGGCGGCGCCGTCCTGTACATCTACGACGCGCTGTACAAGCAGGACACGATCCAGCATGTCCTGGTGCGCCACGAGCAGGCCGCGGTGCACGCCGCCGACGGCTACGCGCGCGCCACCGGCGAGGTCGGGGTGGCGATCGTCACCTCCGGCCCCGGGGTCACGAATGCCGTCACCGGCATCGCCACCGCGTACATGGACTCGATCCCGATGGTGATCATCACCGGGCAGGTGCCGACGCCGGCGATCGGGATGGACGCGTTCCAGGAGTGCGACACCGTCGGCATCACGCGCCCGGTGGTCAAGCACAACTTCCTGGTCAAGGACGTGCGCGATCTGGCCACGACGATCAAGAAGGCCTTCCACATCGCCCGCAGCGGGCGCCCGGGGCCGGTCGTGGTCGACGTGCCGAAGGACATCTCGATCGCGCGTACGGCGTTCCACTATCCCGAGCGGATCGAGATGCGCTCGTACAACCCGGTGCGCAAGGGCCACGGCGGGCAGATCCGCAAGGCGGTGCAGCTGCTGCTGCAAGCCGAGCGCCCCTACCTCTACAGCGGCGGCGGTGTCGTGCTGGGCAATGCCAGCGCCGAGCTGCGCGAACTGGCCGCGCTGCTCGGCTTCCCGTGCACGAACACGCTGATGGGGCTGGGCGCGATCCCGGCGTCGGATCCGAAGTTCCTCGGCATGCTGGGCATGCACGGCACCTACGAGGCGAACATGGCGATGCAGCACTGCGACGTGCTGCTCGCGGTCGGCGCGCGCTTCGACGACCGCGTGATCGGCAACCCGAAGCATTTCGCCCAGGTCGCGCGCAAGATCATCCACGTCGACATCGACCCGAGCTCGATCTCCAAGCGCGTCAAGGTCGACATCCCGATCGTCGGCGATGTCAAGGACGTGCTGCAGGAGCTGATCGCTCAGGTGCGCGCCGGCGCCGCGCGCCCGGATGCCGCGCGGCTGGCGGCGTGGTGGGCGCAGATCGAGGAGTGGCGCCGGCGCGAGTGCCTCGCCTTCCGGCCCAGCGACGCGGTCATCAAGCCGCAGATGGTGGTGCGCAAGCTGCACGAGCTGACGCGCGGGCGCGACGTCTACATCACCTCCGACGTCGGCCAGCACCAGATGTGGGCGGCGCAGTACTTCGGCTTCGAGGAGCCGCGGCGCTGGATCAACTCCGGCGGGCTGGGCACGATGGGCGTGGGCCTGCCGTACGCGATGGGCATCAAGCTCGCGCGGCCCGAGTCCGAGGTCTTCTGCATCACCGGCGAGGGCTCGATCCAGATGTGCCTTCAGGAGCTGTCGACCTGCAAGCAGTACGACACGCCGGTCAAGATCGTCTCGCTGAACAACCGCTATCTCGGCATGGTGCGGCAGTGGCAGGAGCTCGACTACGAGGGCCGCTACTCGCACAGCTACATGGACGCGCTGCCCGACTTCGTCAAGCTCGCCGAGTCCTACGGCCATGTCGGCATGCTGATCGAGAAGCCCGCCGACGTCGAGCCGGCGCTGCGCGAGGCGATCCGGCTGAAGGACCGCACGGTCTTCCTCGACGTGCGCACCGACCCGACCGAGAACGTCTGGCCGATGGTCAAGGCGGGCAAGGGCATCTCGGAGATGCTGCTGGGCTCCGAGGATCTGTGAGCGCGGCCCACCCGCGCCAGCCGGCAGGCGTTACCGCGCCGGCCGCCGGCGGCGCGGGGCGGCGTGCAAGCAGCCTGCGGAGCCATTCTCCCTTCCACCACTCCCGGCAACGTCGCCGCCGAGCGGCCAGGGCCACCGCCCAGGCCGTGCAGGGCGCGGCGCGAAAGGCAAACCCATGAGACACATCATCGCCGTGCTGCTCGAGAACGAGCCCGGCGCGCTGTCGCGCGTCGTCGCGCTGTTCTCGGCCCGCGGCTACAACATCGAGAGCCTGACCGTGGCGCCGACCGAGGACCGCTCGCTGTCGCGCATGACGATCGTGACCACCGGCTCGGACGAGATCATCGAGCAGATCACCAAGCACCTGAACCGCCTGATCGAGGTCGTCAAGGTCGTCGACCTGACCGAGGGCAGCTATACCGAGCGCGAGCTGATGCTGATCAAGCTGCGCGCGGTCGGCAAGGAGCGCGAGGAGATGATGCGCATGGCCGAGATCTTCCGCGGCCGCATCATCGACGTCACGGAGAAGAGCTACACGATCGAGCTCACCGGCGATGCCGCCAAGCTCGACGCCTTCATCGCCGCGGTCGACCGCAGCGCGATCCTCGAGACGGTTCGAACCGGTGCCAGCGGCATCGGCCGCGGCGAGCGGATCCTGAGGGTGTAGGAGCGAGAAGCGGGCCCTGCGGGCCCTGTCCGTTTATTCTGGAGAGAACCATGAAGGTGTATTACGACAAGGACGCCGACCTCAGCCTCATCAAGGGCAAGCAGGTCACGATCGTCGGCTACGGCTCGCAGGGCCATGCCCACGCGCAGAACCTCGCCGACAGCGGCGTCAAGGTCACCGTCGGGCTGCGCAGGAGCGGCGCCTCGTGGGCCAAGGCCGAGAAGGCCGGGCTGAAGGTGGCCGAGGTCGCCGACGCGGTCCGGGGCGCCGACGTCGTCATGATCCTGCTGCCGGACGAGCAGATCGCCGCCGTCTACAAGAGCGAGGTCGAGCCGCATATCCGCGCCGGCGCGTCGCTCGCGTTCGCGCATGGCTTCAACGTCCACTACGGCCAGGTCGTCGCGCGCGACGACCTCGACGTCTGGATGGTCGCGCCGAAGGCTCCGGGCCACACCGTGCGCGACACCTACAGCCGCGGCGGCGGCGTGCCGCACCTGATCGCGGTGCACCAGGACAAGACCGGCCGCGCGCGCGACCTCGCGCTGTCGTACGCGGCGGCGAACGGCGGCGGCAAGGCAGGCATCATCGAGACCAGCTTCCGCGAGGAGACCGAGACCGACCTGTTCGGCGAGCAGGCGGTGCTGTGCGGCGGCACGGTCGAGCTGATCAAGGCAGGCTACGAGACGCTGGTCGAGGCCGGCTACGCGCCCGAGATGGCCTACTTCGAGTGCCTGCACGAGCTCAAGCTGATCGTCGACCTGATCTACGAGGGCGGGATCGGCAACATGAACTACTCGATCTCGAACAACGCCGAATACGGCGAGTATGTGACCGGGCCGAAGATCATCGGCGAGCAGGCGCGCGCGGCGATGCGCCAGGCGCTGCGCGACATCCAGACCGGCGAGTACGCCAAGAGCTTCATCCTGGAGAACCGCGCCGGCGCGCCGACGCTGCTGTCGCGCCGCCGGCTGACCGCCGAGCATTCGATCGAGGTCGTCGGCGAGCAGCTGCGCGCGATGATGCCCTGGATCAAGGCCAACAAGCTGGTCGACAAGTCGCGCAACTGAGCGCGCAACCGAGCGCGCGCCGCGCACGCTGCGGTCGATCGCGCGCCACGGCGCGCGATCGGCTCCGCGGCCCCCCATGCGGCGCCGGCGCGCTATCCTCGCGCCCCATGCCCGACCACGACCCCAGCGAGTTCGACGACTCGGCACCCGCGCCCGAGCCGCCGCTGCGCCCGCGGCGCAAGGGCATCTACATCCTGCCCAACCTGTTCACGCTGGCGGCGCTGTTCGGCGGCTTCTACGGCGTCGTGATGGCGATGAACGGGCGCTTCGAGAACGCCGCCATCGGCATCTTCGCGGCGATGGTGCTCGACAGCCTGGACGGCCGCGTCGCGCGGCTGACGCACACCCAGAGCGCGTTCGGCGAGCAGATGGACAGCCTGTCGGACATGGTCAGCTTCGGCGCCGCGCCGGCGCTGATCGTCTATATCTGGGCCCTCAGCGGGCTGGGCAAGCTCGGCTGGATCGCCGCCTTCGTCTACTGCGCCTGCGCGGCGCTGCGGCTGGCGCGCTTCAACACCAACATCGGCGTCGTCGACAAGCGCTACTTCCAGGGCCTGCCGAGCCCGGCGGCGGCGGCACTCGTCGTCGGCTTCGTCTGGGTCATGGACGATGCCGGCATCCGCGGCGCCACGCGAATCGACTGGCTGGCCTGGGGTGCGTTCGCGCTGACGCTGTACGCCGGGCTGACGATGGTCACCAACGTGCCGTTCTACAGCTTCAAGGACATCAACCTGCGGCGTTCGGTCCCGTTCGTCGTCATCGTCGGCATCGCGCTGGCGATCGCGCTCGTCACCGTGCACCCTCCGACGGTGCTGTTCGGCCTGTTCTGCCTCTACGGCGTGTCGGGCTACGCGGTCTACGCCTGGCGCAAGTCCAAGGGCAAGCCGGTCAGCGTGATCGCGACCTCGACCGACGAGCCCGACGAGGCCGGGCTGCATCGCTGAGGCTGCGGCCGTGCTATATTGATCCCGCGATGAACGCGACCACGCTGCTTCTCCTACTACGCGAGCCGCCGGCGCGCTGATCGTCCACGACCAGGTTCCTCGCAGACCTCTTTCCCGGATCGACGGCCCGCCAGCGCGACGCAGCGGGCCGTTCGCTTTTCTGCCGGCGACCGGGCTGCACGCGAGACCCCCCAGGAGTGCCCCATGGCCGACAAGCTGATCATCTTCGACACCACCTTGCGCGACGGCGAGCAAAGCCCAGGCGCGTCGATGACCAAGGACGAGAAGCTGCGCATCGCGCGCCAGCTCGAGCGACTGCGGGTGGATGTCATCGAGGCCGGCTTCGCGGCGTCGAGCAACGGCGACTTCGAGGCCGTGAAGTCGATCGCCGACCATGTCAGCGAGTCCATCGTCTGCTCGCTGGCGCGCGCCAACGACCGCGACATCGGCCGCGCCGCCGAGGCGCTGGCCGGCGCGCTGGCGCGCGGATCGGGCGCGCGCATCCACACCTTCATCGCCACCAGCGAGCTGCACATGGCGGCCAAGCTGCGCATGACGCGCGAGCAGGTGCTCGAGCAGGCGCGGCTGGCGGTGCGCTTCGCGCGCAATCTGTGCAGCGATGTCGAGTTCTCCCCCGAGGACGGCTACCGCTCCGACCCCGACTTCCTGTGCCAGGTGCTGGAGGCGGTGATCGACGAGGGGGCCGGCACGATCAATATCCCCGACACCGTCGGCTATGCGGTGCCCGAGCTGTTCGGCGACTTCATCCGCCGGCTGCGCGAGCGCGTGCCGAACAGCGAGCGCGCGATCTGGTCGGTGCATTGCCACAACGACCTCGGGATGGCGGTCGCCAACTCGCTGGCCGGGGTCAAGGTCGGCGGCGCGCGCCAGGTCGAGTGCACGATCAACGGCCTGGGCGAGCGCGCCGGCAACTGCTCGCTGGAGGAGGTCGTGATGGCGGTGCGGACGCGGCGCGACCACTACGGCCTGGAGGTCGGCATCGACACGACGCAGATCGTGCCGGCGTCGCGCATGGTCAGCCAGACCACCGGCTTCGTCGTCCAGCCGAACAAGGCGGTGGTCGGCGCCAACGCCTTCGCGCATGCCAGCGGCATCCACCAGGACGGCGTGCTGAAGGCGCGCGACACCTACGAGATCATGCGCGCCGAGGATGTCGGCTGGAGCGCGAACAAGATCGTGCTCGGCAAGCTCTCCGGGCGCAACGCCTTCCGCCAGCGCCTGCACGAGCTCGGCATCGAGATGGACTCGGAGGCCGAGGTCAACGCCGCGTTCGCGCGCTTCAAGGACCTGGCCGACCGCAAGAGCGAGATCTTCGACGAGGACATCATCGCGCTGGTCGGCGACGAGAGCGTGACCGCCGAGCAGGAGCATTACCGGCTGCTGTCGCTGGCGCAGCATTCCGAGACCGGCGAGCGCCCGCACGCGAAGGTGGCGTTCGCCGCCGGCAGCGCGGAGTTTCACGCCGAGAGCGACGGCAACGGTCCGGTCGACGCGAGCCTGAAGGCGATCGAGTCCAAGGTCCGAAGTGGCGCCGAACTGATGCTGTATTCGGTCAATGCGATCACAAGCGGCTCGACAGAATCGCAGGGCGAGGTGACGGTGCGGCTGCAGCTCGGCGGCCGGGTGGTCAACGGCGTGGGGGCCGACCCGGACATTGTCGTGGCTTCGGCCAAGGCCTACCTGTCGGCGCTGAACAAGCTGCACAGCGCGACCGACCGCGTCGCCGCCCAGGGCTGGCCCTGATCGGCGCTCGCCGGCGGCGCCTGACGCCAGTCCCGGCCGAACCGCATCCGCGACTTTAAGTAGTCGGCGCAAGTCTTTGATCTTGCGCCGATTTGCTTGTCCTTCTACACTCCGCGCCGCGGCGTGGCCGAGGAGACCGGGTGATGCGGACGAGGATGTCGGGGCGGTGGGCAGCGTGGTGGCGTGCAGCCGCCCTGCTGGGCCTGCTGCTGGGGCTGGCGCTTCCCGAGCCGTTCGCGGCGACGCGCAGCGCCTCCAGCAGCACGCCGGTGGCGAGCAAGTCCGCCGTCAAGACCGTGGCGGCCCGGTCGGCGGCCGCGAAGCGCAAGAAGGCGCAGGCCGTCAAGCCCGCGCGCCGCAGCGCGGCCGAGTCGGCGCGCAAGACGGGGCGCAAGACGGCGCGGGCGGTGGTCGCCCGCGAGCGCGTGCGCAAGGCCGCGCCGCCGCGCCTGTCCTGGGGCCAGATCGCCGGGCTGCGCGACACCGCCGACCCGCTCGGGCTGGGCTCCAGCGTCGCGCTGGTCGTCGACCAGGAGACCGACGAGGTCCTGTTCAGCAAGAACCCGGATGCGGTGCTGCCGATCGCGTCGATCACCAAGCTGATGACGGCGCTGGTCGTGCTCGACGCCGGGCAGCCGCTCGACGAGGAGCTGACGATCACGCAGGACGACGTCGACACGCACAAGGGCAGCAGCTCGCGGCGGCAGGTCGGCGTGCGCCTGACGCGCGCCGAGATGCTGCAGCTGGCGCTGATGTCGTCGGAGAACCGTGCCGCGCACGCGCTCGGGCGCCACTACCCGGGCGGCCTGCGCAGCTTTGTCCCGGCGATGAACGCCAGGGCGCGCCTGCTCGGGATGTACGACACGCGATTCGCCGACCCGACCGGGCTGCTGAGCGACAACCGCTCGACCGCGCAGGACCTGTCCCGGCTGGTGCGCGCGGCGGCCGACAGGCCGCTGATCGGCGAGCTCTCGACCGCGCGCGAGGCCGCGTTCGACGTCGGCGCGCAGCAGTTGCAGTACCGCAACAGCAATGCGCTGGTGCGCGACCCGGACTGGAGCATCGCGGTGCAGAAGACCGGCTACATCAGCGAGGCCGGGCGCTGCGTCGTGATGCAGGCCGAGCTCGCCGGGCGCAAGCTGATCATGGTCCTGCTCGACGCCGCCGGCAGCTATGCGCGCTATGCGGATGCGCAGCGCCTGCGCGACTGGCTGGCCGACGGCGTGTCGGCGGCGCCGACGCTGCGCTGAGCAGGCGCGCCTGCGGCCGCAGACCGACCCGCGCGGCCCGGAGGCGGGGCGCGGCCGGCCACGCCATCCGGGTGCCGTGGCCCGGGTTCAGCCGCGGTGGCCGAGTGTCGCCGAGATCTTCGCCGCGGTCGCGCGCACCTTGTCGAGCCAGGCCTCCTCCAGCCGGTCGGCCGGGGCCGACAGCGAAAGCCCCGCCACCAGCGCACCCTGGTCGTCGAAGATGCCCGCGGCCATGCAGCGCACGCCGATCTCGAGCTCCTCGTCGTCGCGCGCCACGCCCAGCGCGCGCACCGCAGCGAGCTCGCGCTCGAGCCGCGACAGCTCGGTGATGCTGTTGCGCGTATGCCCGGCCAGCCCGGTGCGCGTGGCGTAGGCGCGCACGCGCTGCGCGTCGTCGTGGGCGAGGAAGAGCTTGCCGACCGAAGTCAGGTGCAGCGGCGCGCGGCCGCCGATCGCGCGCACCACCTGCATGCCCGAGCGCTCGCTGTAGGCGCGCTCGACATAGACGATCTCGTCGCCCTGCCGCACCGACAGGCTCACCGGCTGGTGCGTCAGCCGGTGCAGCTCGCGCATCGGCGCGAGCGCGGCCTCGCGCACGTCCAGCCGTGCCTTGACGAGGTTGCCCAGCTCGAGCAGCCGCATCCCGAGCCGGTAGCTGCCGGCGGCGGGACGCTCGACGTAGCGGCCGATCGTCAGGTCGTTGAGGATGCGGTGCGCGGTCGAGGGGTGCAGCCCTGTCAGCTCGCTGATCTCCTTCAGCGAGACCGGCTCGCGGTGCGCCGCCAGCACGTCCAGCAGCGCGAAGGCGCGTTCCAGCACCTGGATCGCGGGGCCATGGGGGTCCTGGGTCTCGGCGGTTGACATGGAGTCGATTCTGTCTCGTGCGCCGCCATTTTGCATGGCGGCATGCGGATTGTCGCGCCCGGGGCGGCGGCGCCGATCCCGGCCCTGGCGGCGCGCGTTCAGCGCAGGGAGGGCGAGCGCAACTCGTCGTCGATCCCGGCGGCGGCCGCCAGCCCGCTTCGCACCGCGGCCTCCAGCGTCGCCGGATAGGGGCCGTCGACATGGTCGCCGGCGGCCCACAGGCCGCGTGCGATGCGCGCGGGCGGCCGCACCAGACCCGGCGTGCAGCGGAAGGTCGCGCGCTTCTCGACGATCAGCTGCGCGAGCGTCGGCGCGCGCGCCCAGGTCGCCGCCGGGATGGCCGCGCGCGCCTGCGCCAGCGTCGCCGCCGCGATCGCCTCGCGCCCGCGTGCGACCCAGGGTGCTGCGCCGCTGATGACGAAGGCGAAGCGCCCCGCGGCAGCGCCGATCTGCCCGTGGTCGAAGGCGAACTGTGCCGGCGCGCGCGCATCGTCGGCCGCCAGCGCGACCATCGGTGCCGCGAGACGGCTGCCCGGGGCCTCCAGGTAGACGGTGGCGATCGGCTCGTAGCGCAGCGCGCGCGCACGCTCGGCCCAGTCCGGTGCCGCGTCGGCGGCCAGCGCGGCCGAGTGCGGCGCGGCGCAGGCCAGCACGACGGCATCGAAGCCCTCGTCGTCGATCCGCCAGCGGTCGCCGGGCTGCGCATCGGCCACGGGGGCGAGGCGCTCGACGCGCCGCCCGAGGCGCAACTCGGCGCCGGCGCCGGCCAGCCAGGCCAGCGCCGGCGCCGGCAGCAGCGCATCCAGCGGCGCGCGCGGCAGCAGCAGGTCGGAGGCGCCGCGGCCGCCGAACAGCCCGTCGCGCAGCACGCGCAGGAAGACGGCGGCGCTCGCCGCGTCGGCCGGCGTATTCAGCGCCGCCACGCACAGCGGGTCGACGAGCTCGGCGCGCAACCGCGCCGGCAGCCGCGCGCACAGCGCGGCGACGGTCGTCGCCGGCGCGGCGCGGAAGCGCCGCAGCCCCCAGCCGGCGGCGGCGGCCAGCAACGCGGCGCGCTCGCCTGGGTGCCAGTGGCGCACCGCCAGCACGCCGCGCACGAAGGCCGGCAGTGCGGCCCCTGCAGGCAGGTGCAGCCCGCGGCCCATGGGGTCGACCAGCGCCAGCGGCAGCCGCAGCAGCACGCGTTCCGGGTCGACGCCGACCCGCCGCATCAGCGCCAGCGTCTCGCGGTAGGCGCCGATCAGGATGTGCTGGCCGTTGTCCCAGACCGCGCCGCCGGCGTCGACCGAGCGTGCGCGCCCGCCGGCGTCGACCGAACGCAAGCGCCCGCCGGCGTCGACCGAACGCGCGCGCCCGCCGGCGCGCGTGGCCATCTCGAACAGCGTCACGCGCCAGCCGGCGTCGGCCAGCCGCACCGCGGCGGACAGCCCGGACCAGCCGGCGCCGACGACGGCCACGCGCGGCGCGGCGCGGTTCATCGGCGGCGGCAGGTCGCGGCACGTCGGTCGGCACGCCGCGGCGCCGGCCGCGCGCCGATTCGCGGCCGTGGCCGGGCGGCGTGGCGCGGCCGTGGCCGGGCGGCGTGGCGCGGCGCGCAGCGGGCGGTGCGCCGCAGGCCACGATGGCGCGCGATCAGCGCCCCAGCCAGTGCGTGCGGGTCGCGATCCACAGCTTGCGCAGCGGCGTCAGCGAGGTGCGCTGGTGCAGCACCTGGAAGCCCTGGGCCTCGATCTCGCGCAGCAGCGTGCGGTAGATGTTGGCCATCATCAGCCCCGGCCGCTGCGACCGGCGGTCGGCCGCCGGCAGCAGCGCCAGCGCCTCGTCGTACAGCGCGTGCGCGCGCGCGGCCTGGAAGCGCATCAGGGCGTCGAAGCGCTCGCTGTAGCCCCAGGGCGGCTGGCGGCGCAGGATCTCCTCGGCCCGCACGCCGAAGCGCTGCAGCTCGTCGGCCGGCAGGTAGATGCGGCCGCGCCGCGCATCCTCGCCGACATCGCGGATGATGTTGGTCAGCTGCATCGCCAGCCCCAGCCGGTGCGCATAGTCGACGGTCTGCGCCTGCGTGCGGCCGAAGATCCCGGCCGCGACCTCGCCGACGACGCCGGCCACGAGGTGGCAGTAGCGCTGCAGCGTCGGCCAGTCGGCGAAGCGCGACTGCGCCAGGTCGATGCGGCAGCCTTCGATCACCGCCTCGAGCTGCGCCGGCTCGATGCCGTAGGCGCGCGCGCCGGGCATCAGCGCCAGCATCACCGGGTGGCTCGGCCGGCCGTCGAAGGCCGCGCGCACCTCGCCCGACCACCAGTCGAGCTTGGCCGCGGCGACCGCGGCGTCGCGCATCTCGTCGACGACATCGTCGACCTCGCGGCAGAAGGCGTAGAAGGCGGTGATCGCCTCGCGCCGCGGCCGCGGCAGGAAGCGGAAGGCGTAATAGAACGACGAGCCGCTGCGCGCGGCCTTGCCCTGGACATACTGCTGCGGCGTCATCGACGGCTCGCCGCAGCCTGCTCAGCGCGCCGCCGCGCGCATGCCGAGGGCGCGCCAGGCCAGGCGCGGCGCGTCGGCGGCGCCCAGCGTCGGGCGGTGGCTGAGCGCGGCGTGCTGCATGGCGTCGATTTTCTCCAGGATGCGCAGCCCGCCCTGGACCACCAGCCGCAGCTCCCAGCCGGCGCGCCCCGGCAGCCGGTGCACCAGCGGCGCGCCCTGCAGCATCAGCGCGCGCGCCCAGGCGACCAGATCGCGCAGCAGCGCGCGCGTGGCCGGCGTGTCCGCGCCCGGACGCAGCTCGGCGCGCGCCAGCCCGTGCGCGCGCAGGTCGGCCTCGCTCGCATAGCAGCGCCCGCGCGCGAGGTCGGGCCCGAAGTCCTGCCAGAAGTTGGCCAGCTGCAGCGCGCTGCAGACCGCATCCGACTCGCGCTGCGCCGCCACGCCGTGCTCGGCATACAGGTGCAGCATCAGCCGGCCGACCGGATTCGCCGAGCGCCGGCAGTAGTCGAGCAGCGCCGCGCGGTCGGGGTAGGGCGGGTTGCGCACATCCTGCTCGAAGGCATCGAGCAGGTCGTGCAGCAGCGGCAGCGGCAGCGCGTGGCGGTCGATCGCGCCGGCCAGCGGCGTGAAGACGCGGGCCCAGCGCGGCGCCGCGGGCCGCCCCTGCGTGCAGCGACGCAGTTCGTCGCGGTAGGCCTGCAGGTCCGCCAGGCGCTGCGCCGACGCTGCATCGCCCTCGTCGGCGAGATCGTCGGCGGTGCGCGCGAAGTGGTAGATCGCGACCACCGCGGGGCGGATCGCCGGCGGGCACAGCCGCGAGGCGACCGGGAAGTTCTCGTAGTGGTCGATGCTCACGCCGGCGATTGTCTCGCGCCGCGCGCGTCGGCCCGATGTCCGGGCGGCCGACAATCCGGTGCCGCCGATCGGCATTGACGGCCGTGCAATGGCGGCGATATAGTACTGACCGGTCAGTCAGTAATTTCGGAACCCTCGGCGCCGCGCCGTCGACGCCGCCGACGTCGAAGCGGCGCGACGCCTGCCTCAGCCCGCCCCAGGAGCCGCCGATCGTGAGTCCCGCCGCCCCCGATTCGCACGAGCCCGCGCCGCCGCCGCGCCGGCGCGCCGCCGGGGCGCTGCCTCGGCTCGCGCTCCTGGGGCTGCTGGGGTCGCTGGCGCTGGGTTGCGCGCGCGAGCAGCCCCCGCCCGAGGCGGTGCGCGCGGTTCGCACGGTCAAGGTCGTCGCAGCGCAGGGCGAGACGGTGCGCGAGTTCGCGGCCGAGATCCGCGCCCGCAGCGAGGTGGCGCTCGCGTTCCAGGTCCCCGGGCGGCTGCTGCGCCGGCATGTCGAGGCCGGCGACGCGGTCCGCGCCGGCCAGTTGCTGGCCGAGATCGACCCGCAGGACCTCGCGCTCGCGCAGCGTGCCGCGCAGGCGGCGCTGCAGGCGGCCGAGGTCCAGGCCGCGCAGGCGGCGGCCGACCTGGCGCGCTTCGAAGGGTTGCGCGCGCAGGGTTTTCTCAGCGAGGCCGAGCTGGAGCGCCGCCGCAGCGCGGCGCGTGCGGCCGAGGCGCAGCGCGCGCAGGCGCAGGCGCAGGCGCGCGCACAGGGCAACCAGGCCGCGTACAGCCGGCTGGCGGCCCCCGCCGCCGGCGTCGTGACCGCGGCGCTGGCCGAGCCCGGCAGCGTGCTGGCCGCCGGGATGCCGGTGCTGCGGCTGGCGCTGGCGGGGCCGCGCGACGCCGTCTTCGTCGTGCCCGAGGATGCGGTCGACGCGCTGCGCGCGCTGCGCGGCCGCGCCGGTGCGGCCGAGCTGCGGGTCTGGGGCGACGACGCCTGGCTGCCGACGACGCTGCGCGAGATCGCTGCGGCGGCCGACCCCGGGACGCGCGCGTTCCAGGTCAAGGCCGAGCTCGGCGCCGCGCGCGTCGAGCTCGGGCAGACCGCGACGCTGCGGCTGAAGATGCCGGCGGCCGCGGCCGGCCTGCGCCTGCCGCTGACCGCGCTGCGCGAGCACGAGGGCGGCAGCGCGGTGTGGCTGCTCGATGCGGCGACGATGACGGTGCGGCTGCGCCCGGTCGGGGTCGCCGGCGTCGACGGCGAGCAGGTGATCGTCGTCGCTGGAGTCGACCCCGGGGCCGAGGTCGTGACCGCCGGCGTGCACGTGCTGACCGAAGGGCAGAAGGTCTCGCGCTGGGGTGACGACGCGCCCCCGGCCGCGCCGCGCTGAGCCGCGCGGCCCGTCCCCGTTCGCCTCGCCGGCCCGCCCGCATGTCCGACCCGTCCACCAGCACGTCCACGCGGGCGCGCTTCAACCCCTCGCGCTGGGCGATCGAGCATCCGGCGCTGACGCGCTACCTGCTGATCGTGCTGCTGCTGCTCGGCGGCGCGGCCTACACCCAGCTCGGGCAGGACGAGGACCCGCCGTTCACGCTGCGGGTGATGATCGTGCGCGCGTTCTGGCCCGGCGCGAGCGCGCAGCAGATGGCCGAGCAGGTCGCCGACCGGATCGAGAAGACGCTGCAGGAGGTCAGCCACGCCGACGTGATCCGCAGCTACACCAAGCCGGGCGAGTCGCTGACGATGCTGGAGCTGGAGGAGTCGTCGCCGGCCGGCGCCACCGACCAGGTCTGGGACGAGGTGCGCAAGCGTGTCGGCGACATGCGATCGACGCTGCCGCAGGGGGTCGTCGGGCCGGTCTTCGTCGACGACTTCGGCGACGTCTACGGCAGCCTGTTCGCGCTGTCGGCCGACGGCTTCGACCGCGAGGCGCTGCGCGACTTCGCCGACCGCGTTCGCGAACGACTGCTGCAGCTGCCCGATGTCGCCAAGGTCGCGACCTTCGGCGCCCAGCCGCCGCGCATCTTCGTCGAGATCCCGCCGCGCCGGCTGGCCCAGCTCGGGCTGGATATCGACCAGGTCGTCGCCCAGCTCGCGACGCAGAATGCGGTCGAGGGCGCGGGCCGGCTCGAAGGCGGGCTGGTCGACCTGCAGGTGCGGGTGGACGGCGCCTTCGACTCGGTCGAGGAGCTGGGCCGCATGCCGCTGCGCGCGGTCGACCCGGCCAGCGGCCGCGCGACGACGATCCGGCTCGCGGACATCGCCGAGATCCGCCGCGGCTGGGCCGACCCGCCGCAGGTGCTGGTGCGCCACCAGGGGCGCGAGGTGGTCGTGCTCGGCGTGTCGATGGCCGACGGCGGCGACGTCATCGCGCTCGGGCGCGCGCTGCGCGCCGAGGTCGAGCGGCTGCGCGCCGAGCTGCCGGCCGGCATCGAGATCGAGCAGGTGCAGGACCAGCCGCAGGCGGTCGCGCGCTCGGTCGGCGAGTTCCTGAAGGTGCTGGCCGAGGCGCTGGTCATCGTGCTGGCGGTCAGCTTCGTCAGCCTGGGGCTGCACACACGGCCGCTGCGCATCGACCCCTGGCCGGGGCTGGTGGTCGCGGTCTCGATCCCGCTCGTGCTCGCGATCACCTTCGTGACGATGTACTACTGGGGCGTCGGGCTGCACAAGATCTCGCTCGGCAGCCTGATCATCGCGCTCGGGCTGCTCGTCGACGACGCCATCATCGTCGTCGAGATGATGGTGCGCAAGCTCGAGGAGGGCCACGACAGGCTGCGCGCGGCGACCTTCGCCTACGAGCTGACGGCGATGCCGATGCTCACCGGCACGCTGATCACCGCCGCCGGCTTCATGCCGATCGGCCTGGCGCGCTCGACCACCGGCGAGTACACCTTCGCGATCTTCGCCGTCACCGCCGCGGCGCTGCTGATCTCGTGGCTGGTGTCGGTCTACTTCGTGCCCTACCTCGGCTGGCGGCTGCTGCGCGAGCGCCGCCCCGGGCATGCCGGGGCCGGCTTCACGCCGCACGAGCTGTTCGACACGCCGTTCTACAACCGCCTGCGCGCGCTCGTCGGCTGGTGCGTCGCGCACCGCTGGACGACGATCGGCGCCACGCTGGCGGTGTTCGCGCTCGGCCTGGCCGGCATGGGGCGGGTCCAGCAGCAGTTCTTCCCCGACTCGGCGCGCGCCGAGCTGCTGGTCGAGCTGTGGCTGCCCGAGGGATCGGGCATCGCGCGCACCGACGAGGTCGCGCGCCGCTTCGAGCAGCGCATGCTGGCCGACCCGGGGGTCGGCACGGTGACGACCTGGGTCGGGTCGGGGGTGCCGCGCTTCTACCTGCCGCTCGAGCAGATCTTCCCGCAGACCAACGTCGCGCAGGCGATCGTGATGCCGGCCTCGGCGGCCGAGCGCGAGCGGCTGCGACGCGAGCTGCCGGCGCTGCTGGCGGCGGAGTTCCCAGAGGCGCGCGGCCGCGTCAAGCTGCTGCCGAACGGGCCGCCCGTCGCCTACCCGGTGCAGTTCCGCATCGTCGGCTCGGACCTGCACGCGGTGCGCGCCTGGGCCGACCGCGCCAAGGACGTGCTGCGCGCGAGCCCGCAGATGCGCGGCGTGAACGACAACTGGAACGAGCCGGTGCCGCGCATGCGCCTGCTCGTCGACCAGGACAAGGCGCGCGCGCTGGGCGTCAGCAGCCAGCAGCTCGCGCAGGCCTCGCGCACGCTGCTGTCCGGGCGCAGCGTCGGCCAGTACCGCGAGGGCGACGAGCTGATCGACATCGTGCTGCGCGCGCCGCAGGCCGACCGCGACGCCGCCGCCGACCTCGCGCAGAGTTATATCCGCACCGCCAGCGGCCGCGCCGTGCCGCTGGCGCAGCTGGCGCGGCTCGAGTTCGGCTGGGAGCCGGGCGTGTTGTGGCGCGAGGGCCGCGCCTGGGCCGTCACGGTGCAGGGCGATGTCGCCGAGGGCCTGCAGGGGCCGACGGTCAGCGCGCAGCTCTGGCCCGAGCTGCAGCGGCTGGCGGCGACGATGCCGCCGGGTTATCGCATCGAGCTCGCCGGCACCGCCGCCGAGAGCAGCAAGGGGCAGGGGTCGATCCTGGCCGGCGTGCCGCTGATGCTGTTCGTCATCTTCACGCTGCTGATGCTGCAGTTGCAGAGCTTCGGCCGCGCGACGCTGGTGTTCCTGACCGGGCCACTCGGGATCGCCGGCGTCGCGGCGGCGCTGCTGCTGCTGGACCGGCCGTTCGGCTTCGTCGCGATGCTCGGCGTGATCGCGTTGTCGGGCATGATCATGCGCAACTCGGTGATCCTGATCGACCAGATCGAGCAGGACCGCCGGCGCGGTGTGGCGCACTGGGACGCGATCGTCGAGGCCGCGGTGCGGCGCTTCCGCCCGATCGTGCTGACCGCGGCGGCGGCGGTGCTGGCGATGGTGCCGCTGTCGCGCAGCGGCTTCTGGGGGCCGATGGCGGTGGCGATCATGGGCGGGCTGGTCGTCGCCACCGCGCTGACCCTGCTCGCGCTGCCGGCGATGGTCGCGGCCTGGTTCCGCGTGCGGCGGCCGGCGGGCGGCTAAACTCCACCGTTTGCCCGACCCCACCCGCGCGGGTGGCGAAATTGGTAGACGCACCAGGTTTAGGTCCTGACGCCTTCACCGGCGTGCCGGTTCGAGTCCGGCCCCGCGCACCACGAGATCCGCTCCCCAGCCCCGAGAGTCCCGCATGGCCGTCAACGTCGAAACCCTGGAGAAACTGCAACGCCGCATCACGCTCACGGTCCCGGCCGCGGAGGTCAACCGCGAGGTCGAGGCGCGCCTGCGCAAGCTCGCGCGCACGTTCAAGGCCGACGGCTTCCGCCCGGGCAAGGTGCCGATGACGGTGGTCGCGCAGCGCTACGGCCACTCGGTGCAGTACGAGGTCGTCAACGACCGCGTCGGGCGCGCGTTCGCCGACGCCGCGCGCGAGGCGGCGCTGCGCGTCGCCGGCGTGCCGAGCATCGCGCAGAGCGACGACGCGCCCGAGGGCCAGCTCGCGTTCGCCGCCACCTTCGAGGTCTACCCCGAGGTGAGGATCGGCGACCTGTCGGCGGCCGAGATCGAGCGTGTCGACGCCGAGGTGACCGACGCCGCGATCGACCGCACGGTCGAGATCCTGCGCAAGCAGCGCCGGACCTTCGCCCAGCGCCCGGCCGCCGAGGGTGCGGCCGAGGGCGACCGGGTGACGATCGACTTCGACGGCACGATCGACGGCGAGCCCTTCGCGGGCGGCAAGGCCGAGGGCTTCGCGTTCGTCATCGGCGAGGGCCAGATGCTCGCGCAGTTCGACCAGGGCGTGCGCGGCATGCAGGTCGGCCACAGCAAGACCTTCCCGCTGCAGTTCCCGGACGACTACCACGGCAAGGACGTCGCCGGCAAGGAGGCCGACTTCCTCGTCACGATGAAGAAGATCGAGGCCCAGCACCTGCCCGAGGTCGACGACGAGTTCGCCCGGGCGCTCGGCACGGCCGACGGCACGGTGGCGGGGCTGCGCGAGGACGTGCGCAAGAACCTGGCGCGCGAGGTCAGGTTCCGCGTCCAGGCGCGCAACAAGGCGGCGGTGATGGACGCGCTGTCCAAGGCGGCCGAGCTCGAGCTGCCGCAGGCGCTGGTCGGCGCCGAGTTGCAGCGCATGGTCGAGGCCGCGCGCGCCGACCTCAAGCAGCGCGGCATGAAGGACGCCGACAAGGCCCCGATCCCGGAGGACATCTTCCGCCCGCAGGCCGAGCGCCGCGTGCGCCTCGGGCTGATCGTCGGCGAGCTCGTGCGCGCCAACCAGCTGCAGGCCAGGCCGGAGCAGCTGCAGGCGCACATCGAGGAGATCGCGCAGAGCTACGAGAAGCCGGCCGAGGTCGTGCGCTGGTACCTCGGCGACCGCCAGCGCATGGCCGAGGTCGAGGCCGTGGTGGTCGAGAACAACGTCGCCGAGTTCGTCCTCGGCCGCGCCAAGGTCAGCGACCGGATGCTACCGTTCGACGAGCTGATGAGCGCCTCCTGAGCGCACCGCAGCCTGGACAACCCACCGAGAGCGATCGAGCGATGAGTGCACTGGAGACCGTCGGCCTGGGCATGGTGCCCATCGTCATCGAGCAGTCCGGCCGCGGCGAGCGCGCCTACGACATCTACAGCCGGCTGCTGCGCGAGCGCATCGTGTTCCTGGTCGGCCCGGTGACCGACCAGAGCGCGAACCTGGTCTGCGCGCAGATGCTGTTCCTGGAGTCGGAGAACCCGGACAAGGACATCTTCCTGTATATCAACAGCCCGGGCGGCAGCGTCAGCGCCGGGCTGTCGGTGTTCGACACGATGAACTTCGTCAAGCCCGATGTCTCGACGCTGTGCCTGGGGATGGCCGCGAGCATGGGCAGCTTCCTGCTGATGGCCGGCGCCAAGGGCAAGCGCTTCTCGCTGCCGAACGCCAAGGTCATGATCCACCAGCCCTCGGGCGGCGCGCAGGGGCAGGCGACGGACATCGAGATCCACGCGCGCGAGATCATCAAGACGCGCGAGCAGCTCAACCGCCTGTACGCCGAGCGCACCGGCCAGCCGATCGAGAAGATCGCCGCCGACATGGAGCGCGACCGCTTCCTGACCGCCGAGGAGGCGCGCGAGTACGGGCTGATCGACCAGGTGATCGACAAGCGCGCCTGACGCGCGTGCGCCGCGGCGCCGAAACCCCCGCTTTTCGGCCCGCTGCCGCTGCACTGGCGGCGCGCGCAGTTGGTCTATGATGCGCCGCAGATCCACCCTGGACGACGCAGGTACGCACTCCCATGGCAGACAAGAAGGGCGCCTCCGGCGAGAAAGTGCTGTATTGCTCCTTCTGCGGCAAGAGCCAGCACGAGGTCAAGAAGCTCATCGCCGGGCCGTCGGTCTTCATCTGCGACGAGTGCATCGAGCTTTGCAACGACATCATCCGTGACGAGGTGCCCGCCGATGTTGGCGGTGCCCGGGGTGCGCGCTCCGACCTGCCGGTGCCGAGCCAGATCAAGGCCAGCCTGGACCAGTACGTGATCGGCCAGGAGCAGGCCAAGCGCACGCTGGCGGTGGCGGTCTACAACCACTACAAGCGCCTCAAGCACCTGGGCGGCAAGGACGAGGTCGAGCTGACCAAGAGCAATATCCTGCTCATCGGCCCGACCGGTTCCGGCAAGACGCTGCTGGCGCAGACGCTGGCGCGGCTGCTCAACGTGCCATTCGTGATCGCCGACGCCACCACGCTGACCGAGGCCGGCTATGTCGGCGAGGACGTCGAGAACATCATCCAGAAGCTGCTGCAGAACTGCAACTACGACATCGAGCGCGCGCAGCGCGGCATCGTCTACATCGACGAGATCGACAAGATCAGCCGCAAGGCCGACAACCCCAGCATCACGCGCGACGTCTCGGGCGAGGGCGTGCAGCAGGCGCTGCTGAAGCTGGTCGAGGGCACGATGGCCAGCGTGCCGCCACAGGGCGGGCGCAAGCACCCGAACCAGGACTTCCTGCAGATCGACACGACGAATATCCTGTTCATCTGCGGCGGCGCCTTCGACGGGCTGGAGAAGGTGATCCAGAACCGGACCGAGAAGTCCGGTATCGGCTTCGGCGCCACCGTGCACAGCAAGAGCGAGAAGCGCGCCGCCGACCTGTTCGCCAGCGCCGAGCCGGAGGACCTGATCAAGTTCGGCCTCATCCCCGAGCTGGTCGGGCGGCTGCCGGTGGTCGCCACCCTCGGGGAACTCTCCGAGGAGGCGATGATCCAGATCCTGACCGAACCGAAGAACGCGCTCGTCAAGCAGTACCAGAAGCTGTTCGCGATGGACGGCGTCGAGCTCGAGATCCGGCCGTCGGCGCTGGCGGCGATCTCGCGCAAGGCGCTGGCGCGCAAGACCGGAGCGCGCGGGCTGCGCTCGATCCTCGAGCACGCGCTGATCGACACGATGTTCGAGCTCCCGGCGCTGGACGGCGTGGCCAAGGTCGTGGTCGACGAGCACATCATCGAAGACGGCACCAAGCCGCTGCTGGTCTACCGCGAGCACAAGGCCAGCGCCTGAATCCGCCGCGTGGCGGGCGCGGCGCGGCGGGCGCCGCGGGCCGGCGCGCCGCACCGTCTTGCAATCCCAGGCTCGGGCCCCATGTCGGACCGAGAAAGGAAGTCCCATCCATGTCAGGTCATCCCATCCTCCCCGGCGAACCCGTCACGCTGCCGCTGTTGCCGCTGCGCGACGTCGTCGTATTCCCCCACATGGTCATCCCGCTGTTCGTCGGCCGGCCCAAGTCGATCAAGGCGCTGGAGTCGGCGATGGAGGCCGGGCGCCAGATCATGCTGGTGGCGCAGAAGGCCGCCGGCAAGGACGAGCCCAAGCCGGAGGACATGTTCGAGATCGGCTGCGTCTCGAGCATCCTGCAGATGCTCAAGCTGCCCGACGGCACCGTGAAGGTGCTGGTCGAGGGCGTGCAGCGCGCGCGCACGACGCGGATCGAGGACCGCGAGGACCATTTCGTCGGCGAGGTCGTCCCGGTGCCGCCCGAGGCCGACACCACGCCCGAGATCGAGGCCCTGCGCCGCGCCGTGACGCAGCAGTTCGACCAGTATGTCAAGCTCAACAAGAAGATCCCGCCCGAGATCCTGACCTCCATCGCCGGGATCGACGACCCGGGGCGGCTGGCGGACACGATCGCCGCCCACCTGCCGCTCAAGCTCGAGGCCAAGCAGTCGGTGCTCGACCTGTTCGGCGTCGTCAAGCGGCTCGAGAAGCTGCTCGAACTGCTCGAGCACGAGGTCGACATCCTGCAGGTGGAGAAGCGCATCCGCGGCCGCGTCAAGCGCCAGATGGAGAAGAGCCAGCGCGAGTACTACCTCAACGAGCAGGTCAAGGCGATCCAGAAGGAGCTCGGCGACGGCGAGGAAGGCGCCGACATGGAGGAGCTGGCCAAGAAGATCAAGGCCGCGCGCATGCCGGCCGATGCGCGCAAGAAGGCCGAGGGCGAGCTGAAGAAGCTCAAGCTGATGTCGCCGATGTCGGCCGAGGCCACCGTCGTGCGCAACTACATCGACGTGCTGGTCAACCTGCCCTGGGCCAAGAAGACCAAGATCAAGCACGACCTCGGCTTCGCCGAGCAGGTGCTCAACGAGGACCACTTCGGCCTGGAGAAGGTCAAGGACCGCATCCTCGAATACCTCGCGGTGCAGCAGCGTGTCGACAAGGTCAAGGCGCCGATCCTGTGCCTGGTCGGGCCCCCGGGCGTGGGCAAGACCTCGCTCGGCCAGTCAGTGGCGCGCGCCACCGGGCGCAAGTACGTCCGCATGGCGCTGGGCGGGATGCGCGACGAGGCCGAGATCCGCGGCCACCGCCGCACCTACATCGGCTCGATGCCGGGCAAGGTGCTGCAGAGCCTGTCCAAGGTCGGCACGCGCAACCCGCTGTTCCTGCTCGACGAGATCGACAAGCTCGGCATGGACTTCCGCGGCGACCCGAGCTCGGCGCTGCTCGAGGTGCTCGACCCGGAGCAGAACCACACCTTCAGCGACCACTATGTCGAGGTCGACTTCGACCTGTCGGACGTGATGTTCGTCGCCACCAGCAACTCGATGAACATCCCGCCGGCGCTGTTGGACCGCATGGAGGTCATCCGGCTGGCCGGCTACACCGAGGACGAGAAGCTCGCGATCGCGCAGCGCTACCTGCTGCCCAAGCAGAAGAAGAACAACGGCGTCAAGGACGACGAGCTCGACGTCGCCGAGGACGCCGTGCGCGGCATCATCCGCTACTACACGCGCGAGGCCGGCGTGCGCTCGCTCGAGCGCGAGCTGTCGAAGATCTGCCGCAAGGTCGTCAAGGGCCAGCAGCTCGGGCAGCTGACGGGCAAGGTCGTCATCGGCGAGGACAACCTCAACGAGTACCTCGGCGTGCGCAAGTACGACTTCGGGCGCGCCGAGAAGGCCGACCAGGTCGGCCAGGTCGTCGGCCTGGCCTATACCGAGTTCGGCGGCGACCTGCTGACGATCGAGGCCGCGGTGATGCCGGGCAAGGGCACCATCCTGCGCACCGGGCAGCTCGGCGACGTGATGAAGGAGTCGGTCGAGGCCGCCCGATCGGTCGTGCGCTCGCGCGCTCGGCGCCTGGGCATCAAGGACGAGATGTTCGACAAGCGCGACATGCACATCCACGTGCCCGATGGCGCGACGCCGAAGGACGGCCCGAGCGCGGGCATTGCGATGACGACGGCGATGGTCTCGGCGCTGGCCGGGATCCCGGTGCGCGCCGACGTCGCGATGACCGGCGAGATCACGCTGCGCGGCGAGGTGACGGCGATCGGCGGGCTGAAGGAGAAGCTGCTGGCGGCGCTGCGCGGCGGCATCAAGACGGTCATGATCCCGGAGGAGAACGTCAAGGACCTGCAGGACATCCCGGCGGCGGCCAAGGACCGGCTCGAGATCGTGCCGGTGCGCTGGATCGACCAGGTGCTCAGGCTGGCGCTGGCCTCCGAGCCGACCCCGCTGCCGGACGACGAGCCGCCGGCCAAGCCGGAGGCGGCGCCGGCGCCGGCGGTCGCCCCGGCGTCCACGGGGGACGCGCTGCCGCACTGATGCGGCGGGTCGTCGGGCGGCGCGAAAACTTCGCTATACTGCGAGGCTCACGCGGGAATAGCTCAGTTGGTAGAGCGCAACCTTGCCAAGGTTGAGGTCGCGAGTTCGAGACTCGTTTCCCGCTCCAGACCAGGTCGGCCAGACCGATGAAGAAGGGAAGCCGCGAGCTTCCCTTTTTCTTGCCGACCGCGATCTGCCAGAATGCCCCGACCGCATCCTGGCGACGGCGCGATAGCAAAGCGGTTATGCAACGGATTGCAAATCCGTCCAGCCCGGTTCGACTCCGGGTCGCGCCTCCAGCCCCCGCGCCCGGTCAGCGGCGGCGAGCCGACGCGCTGAATTCGTCGGGCTGCGCCGGCGCCGCGCCGGAGCGGGTCCGCGCAGCCCGCCTTGCCGAGGCGCGCGCGAACACGGCCACGCCGCGCGCGGCAGCGGCTACTGCGCGGCGAGGTGGCGAAGCACGCGCGTGATCGCCGTCTCGTCGGGCACCGCGGCGCGCTCCAGGCTGCGTGCAAAGGGCATCGGCACGGCCTCGGCCCCGAGGCGCTCGACCGGCGCCTTCAGTTCGCGCCAGGCGCGGGCGCCGATCAGCGCCGCGACCTCGGCCGTCGAACCGCCGCCGCGGATCGTCTCCTGCACGACCAGCGCCCGGCCGGTCCGGTGCACCGACTCCAGGATCGTCGCCTCGTCGAGCGGGACGATGCTGCGCAGGTCGACGATCTCGACCTCGATCCCGTCGCCGGCCAGCACCCGCGCCGCGGCGAGCGCCTTGCGGACCATCGCGCCGGAGGCGACCACGGTGACGTCCCGTCCCGGGCGCTTGACCTCGGCGCGCCCGAGCGGGATCACGAAGTCCTCGTCCGGGATCGCGTCGCGCTGGCCGTGGTACAGCGCCATGTGCTCCATGAAGAAGACCGGGTTGTCGTCGCGGATCGCCGCCGTCATCAGGCCGCGGGCATCGAGCGCCGTCGACGGCACGACGACCTTGACCCCCGGCGTGTGCATCAGCCAGGCGTGATGGTCGTAGGCGTGGCCGTGGTAGGGGCCGACCCCGTACTTGCCGCGCACGACCAGCGGCACCCTTGCCGCGCCGCCCGAGTAGTAGTGCATCGCGCCAGCGTCGCATCCGAGCTGCTGGATCACCAGCGGCAGGTACTCGCAGAACATGATGTCGACGATCGGCCGCTTGCCCGCCAGTGCCGCGCCGACGCCGGCGCCGACGATCGCCCCCTCCGAGATCGGCGTGTCGATGACGCGACCGCTGGCCCCGAACTCCTCCCACAGGCCCTTGCACGAGTTCAGCGGCCCGCCGAAGCGGCCGATGTCCAGGCCCATGATGAAGACGTCTGGGTCGCGTCGCATCTCGGCGGCGATGGCCGCCACGATCGCCTCCTGCATGGTCATGCGCTTCATGCGTGACTCCGGTTCGGTCGGCGATCAGCCGCGCACGGGGGCGAACACCGCCCCGGTGTCCAGGGCATCGGGCGCAGGGTCGGGGTCCGCCTGCGCCTGCGCCATCGCGGCGTCGACCTCGTCTCGCAGGCGCGCGCGCAGCGCGGTGTCGGCCGCTGCGTCGAGCAACCCGGCGGCGACGAGCTTCGCCCGCAGCCGCTCGACCGGGTCGCGCGCCCGCCATGGCTCGACCTCGTCGGGCGGGCGGTAGGGTGCCGGGTCGGCGACGAGGTGGCCGGCCACGCGGTAGGTCCTGGCCTCGATCAGCGCCGGGCCCTCGCCGGCGCGCGCGCGCGCGATCGCGAACTCGATCGTGGCACGCAGTGCGATCGCATCGTTGCCGTCGGCGGCGATGCCGGGGATCCCGTAGGCCGCGCCGCGGTCGGCGATCGAGCGCGCGGCCACGCCGCGGGCGGCGGGTGTCGAGATGGCGAAGCCGTTGTTCTGGCAGACGAACACCACCGGCAGCTTCAGCACCGCGGCGAGGTTGATCGCCTCGTGCGCATTGCCGCGGCTGGACGTGCCGTCGCCGAAGACCGCGATCGCGACCGCCCCGCTGCCGTCCAGGCGGGCGGCGAGCGCGGCGCCGGCGGCGTACTCCAGCGTCGGGCCGAGGGCGCCGGAGTACAGGCCGATCATGCGCTGCTCGACCGGGGCACAGACGTCCGAGCGGTAGCGCCCGCGGCTGTGGCTCGTCGCCTTGCCGGTCAAGCCCGCGAGCAGCCGGCGCAAGTCGGCGCCGCGCGCGTGTGCGGCCTGGAGCATGCCGCGGTAGTGCGGCGCGACCCAGTCGTCGTCGCGCAGCCCGCAATAGCATGCGGCGAGCACCGCCTCCTCGCCCTCGCAGGCGTGCCAGTGGCCGTCGGCCCCCCCGGCGACGCGGTCGATCTCGCGCGAGCGCAGCATCGTCTCGTACATCAGGCGCAGCAGGCCGGCGTCGGCCTCGACGCGCGCACGCGCGGCCTGCGAGGCCTCCTGCCAGGCCTCGTCCCAGGTCGCCTGGCGGCCGCCCGCGTTCACGATGCCGCCTCCAGGGTCGCGATCACGGCGCCGACCGCCACCCTGTCGTCGGGGGCGGCGCGCTGCCCCGCGAGCGTGCCGCTCGCCGGGCTCGCGATCTCGACGTTGACCTTGTCGGTCATCACGTCGGCGATGGGGTCGCCCTGCGCGACGGACTCGCCGGGCTGCCGATGCCAGCAGACGAGGATCGCCTCGTTGGCGGCGTGCCCCAGGTCGGGGACGCGGATCTCGATCAGCATGGGGGTGGCTCCTTCGGGCCGCTGCCGAGCCGGATGCGCTGCGGCTGGGCGATCAGCTGGTGGACCGCGTCGAGGAAGCGCGCGGCCGGCACGCCGTTGACGAAGCGGTGATCGAAGCTCAGGCTGGTCGGCAGCAGGCGGCGCACGACCACCGCGCCGTCGTGCACGGCCGGGGCCTCGTGCACCGCGCCGAGGCCGAGGATCGCGGCCTGCCCGAGCGGGATGATCGGGGTCGTCCAGCGCACGCTCGGCAGCGCGCCGCCGTTGGACACGGTGAAGGTCGCGCCCTGCACGTCCTCCAGCGCGAGCCGGCCCGCAGCCGCGCGCGCGGCGAGCGCGTGGGCCGTGGCCGCCAGCGTGTCGACGTCGAGCCGGTCGGCGTCGCGCAGCACGGTCACGACGAGGGTGTCGTCCGGCAGTGCCTGCGCAATGCCGGCATGCACCGCGCCGTGCAGCGTCACCTCGCGTCCGTGCAGGGTCGCGTTCAGCGCCTCGTGGCGGCGCAGCGCCTGCGCGACCGCCATCACGACCAGGTGCGTCAGCGTGATCCGCGGGCCCTGCGGGCGCTCGGCGACCAGCTGCGCGCGCAGCGCCAGCAGGGCCTCGGCGTCGACGAGGCCGTGGATCGTGACCGGCACGCTCTCGCGCAGGCTGCGCCCGAGGTGCTCGGCGGCCAGCCGCTGCATCGGCGGCAGCGTCACGGTGCGCGCACGCGAGAGGCTCAATCCCGGACCCTCCGGCTCGGATGGCGCGGCGCCGGCGGCGGCCGCATTAGTAACGATCGTTACGATATCGGGGCATCTTGTCAACCCCGGATCGACCCGCCCCCGCCGGGGCGGACGTGGCGGCGGCCCCGGCCCGGGGCCGCCGCCGGCGGGGCGTCGATGGCCGTGATCAGGCGGTCGACGAGCCGCTCGAGCTGCGCCTTGTCGGCCGCGTCCAGGCCGGCAAAGAGCTGGATCTCGCGCAGGCGGCCGGCGGCGCCGACCGCCTCGTAGAGCCGGCGCCCGGCCGGTGCGAGCTCGAGCAGCACGCGCCGCGCGTCGCCCGGATCGGCGCGCTTGACGATGCGCCCCTGGCGTTCCAGCCCGGCGATCGCGCGGCTGACGCTCATCTTGTCCAGTCCGATGGCGTCCGCGATCTCGTGCGCTGCGCTGCCGGGGTGGCTGCCGAGCACGATCATGATGCGCCACTCGTTGAGCGACAGCCGGTGCTGCCGGGCGAGCGTCTCGACGAACGGGCGCGCCGTCAGGTTGACGACGCGCACGAGCTTGAAGAACAGCTCGCCGTCGTGCGGCAGGCGTGCGCCGGCCATGGGGCGCCCCGTCCCGCGTCAGCGGCCCATGGCCTTGGCCGCCACGGCCTCGATCTTCGCCACCAGGCCGGTGTGGGTCGCTTCCTTCCACTTCGCGCTCGCGCCGCGGGTGGCCTCGCGCCAGGTCTGCATCTCCTCGGCGGTCGGAAGGTGGACGTCGACGCCGAGCGCGCGCACCGCCGCCACGTCGTCGGCGAACAACTTGCGCACCAGGCCGATCTGCTGCTTCGCGGCATCCTGCGCCGCGGTGCGGACGATCGCCTGGTCGTCGGGCGTCCAGCTGCTCCACACCGGTGCGGCGATCGCGAACAGCAGGATGTCGTTGGAGTAGTTCCACTTCGTCACGTACTTCTGGCCCAGGGTGTGGATCTTGGCGGCGAGGAACACCTCCAGCGGGTTCTCCTGCGCATCGACCGCGCCCGAGGCGAGCGCCGGCTGGGCGTCGGCCCAGCTCATGAAGGTCGGGTTCGCGCCCATCGCCGACATGATCTCGCCGTACATCGGGCTGCCGACGACGCGGATCTTGAGCCCCTTCATGTCCTCGGGGCGGCGGATCGGCCGCACGCGGTTGCTGATCTGGCGAAAACCCGTCTCGCCGACCGCCAGCGGCTCGGCGCCCGCCTTGCGAACGAGGCCGAAGTACTCGTCCATGATCGCCGGGTCGGTCGTCGCGGCGTCCCAGGCCTTGTGGTCGGGCAGGATGAACGGCAGCGTGAAGACGCCGAGCTCGCGGACGGTTCCGGCCCAGTTGATCGGCGCGCCGCACAGGACGTCGATCACGCCCTGGCGCATCGCCGCGAACTCGCGGTCCTGCTGCCCCTGCACCAGGCTCGCGCCGGGGTACTGCTTGATATTGATGCGGCCGGCGGTCCGCTCGCGCACGAGGTCGGCGAAGATCGCGCCGCCCTTGCCCCAGGCGAACGCAGGCGGCACGACGGTGCTCATCTTGTACTCGGCCTTGTAGGCGCCCTGCGCCCGCGTCAGGCCGGCCAGGCCCAGCGATGTGGCCATCGCCGCCCCCGCCTTCATCAGCTGTCGTCGTTGCATGCTCGGTCTCCTCGGTCGCCTTGGTTCAGAACCCCAGCGTGCGCGGCAACCACAGCGCCACCGGCGGGAACAGGGCCACGATCGCCGTGGCCACGCCAAAACCCAGCACCAGCCAGACCACGTGCGGCAGGGTCTGCTCCATGCGGACCTGCGCGAGCCGGCATGCCACCATCAGGTTGACGGCCATCGGCGGCGTGAACTGGCCGATCGCGATCACCATCGTCAGCAGGACGCCGAACCAGGTCGGGTCCCAGCGGAAGGCCAGCATCAGCGGGTACAGCAAGGGCAGGAAGATCATGAAGATCGACACCCCGTCGAGCACCATGCCGACGGCGACCAGGATCAGCAGCACCGCCGCCATTGCGGCCTGCGGGCCCAGTCCGGCGTCGCGCACCGCCTGCACCAGCGGGTCCGCCAGCCCGAGCGTCGACACCGAATAGGCGAAGATGCCGGCCAGCGCCATCACGATCATGATCACCGACGAGGTCTCCGCGGCGTCGCGGAAGACTGCGTACAGGTCGCGCCAGCCGATCGTGCGGTGCACGACGATGCCGACGAAGAGGCCGTAGACGACGGCGACGACGGCCGCCTCGGTCGGTGTGAACCAGCCCAGCCGCATGCCGCCGAGGATCAGCACCGGGGCCGCCAAGCCCCAGGCCGCGCGGCCGAGCGAGCGCCAGAACGGTGGCCGTGGCAGTTCGCGCTCGGCCTGGCCCCAGCCGCCACGGCGCGACAGCCAGACCGCCGGGACGATCAGCGCCATCCCGGCGAGCAGCCCAGGCAGCATGCCGGCGGCGAACAAGCCCGGCACCGAGGTCCCGGGCACCGAGACGCTGTAGACGACGAGCGCGATCGACGGCGGGATCAGGATGTCGATCGCCGCCGCCGAGCCGACCACGCTGGCGGTGAACGCGCGCGGATAGCCGGCGCGCGACATCGCCGCGACCATCACCGCCCCGACCGCTGCGGCCGTCGCCGGCCCCGAGCCGGAGATGCCGCCCAGCGCCATCGCCACCAGCACCGCGACCAGCGGCAGCATGCCGGGCGAGCGCCCGACGCAGGCGGATGCGAAGTCGACCAGGCGCTGCGCGACCCCGGCGCGCTCGAAGATCGTGCCGACGAGGACGAACATCGGCAGCGCGAGCAAGGGGTACTTGGCGATCCCGGCCTGCATGTTCTGCGGCGCGGCGAGAAGCCCCGCCCAAGGTGCCTCCCAGTTCGCCCAGGCGATCGCGACCACGCCGCCGACACCGAGCGCGGCCCCGATGGGAACCCCGGCGAGCATCAGCAGCGCGAACAGCGCGAACAGCGTGAAGCCGATCACGGCGCGCCCCCGCCGGCGTTCGAGGTGCTGCCTTCATCGCCGCTGGCGCCGCGCGGCCCCTCGCGGGCGGCGCGCCATCCGTGCGCGAAGGCGCGCAGTGCGACGGTGGCGCACAGTACCGGCAGCCCGATCGAATACCACCAGCGCGGCACCCCCAGCCCCATCGTCGTCTCGCCCCATCGGATCTCGTCGGCGACCATGCGGCCGAACAGCAGCGCCAGGCCCGCGAACAGCAGCCCCGTGACGCAGGCGGCGACGATGCGCAGCGTGCGCCGGCGCGCGGCGCTGCCGCCGTCGTAGAGGAGCTCGATCCGGATGTGGCGGTCGCGCGCGGCGGCCGCGCTGGCACCGGCCATCGTCATCAACACCATCAGGAAGACCGAGATCTCCTCGGTCCACGCGAACGAGCGGTCGGTCAGGTAGCGCGTGACGACGTTGCCCAGCGTGATCGCGACCAGCAGCACCATGCAGGCCACCGCCAGCCCCTCCTCGAAGGCGGCTGGCACCCGCGGCCCACGCCCCGGCGGCGGCCGCACGGTCACCGCAGCAGCTCCCGCGCCGCAGCGGCGATCGCCGCCGGGCGCACCCGCGACGCCTCCTCGAGCGTCGACGCGTAGCCGACCGGGATCCGCGGCGCGCCGGCGCGCCGCACACGGCAGCCGGTCGCCTCGGCGGCGCTGGCCGCGACCTCGGCGCCGAATCCCGCCACCTGCACCGCCTCGTGCGTCACCAGCAGCCGGCCGGTGCGTGCGGCCGAGTCGAGCACCGTGTCGCGGTCCCATGGCCACAGCGTGCCGAGCTCGATCAGCTCGGCGTCGACGCCTTCGGCGGCGAGCAGCCCGGCGGCCTCGCGCGCCCACAGCAGCTGGCGCGACCAGCTCACGATCGTCAGGTCGGCGCCGCGGCGCACGATGCGGGCGTGGCCGACGCGCGCCGGCACCGCCTGCGCAGCCGCGGCCGTCTCGTCGTCGTCGCGCTGGCCCCAGAGCTCCTTGTGCTCCAGATGGACCACCGGGTCGTCGGCATCGATCGCCTGGCGCAGCAGCGCGGCGTTGTCGGCGGCCGTCGCCGGCGCCGTCACGACCAGGCCCGGCAGGTGGGCGAACCAGGCCTCGAGCGACTGCGAGTGCTGCGCCGCCGACGCGGTCCAGATCCCGATCGGCATCCGGATCACCATCGGCACCCGCCCCTGGCCACCGAACATGTAGCGGTTCTTCGCCGCCTGGTTGACGATCTCGTCCATCGCGCACAGCGCGAAGTCGACCACCCGCAGCTCGACCACCGGGCGGCAGCCGGCCAGCGCCATGCCGACCCCGGCGCCGGCGATCGTCGCCTCCGAGATCGGGGTGTCGATCACGCGCTCGGCGCCGAATCGCGCCTGCAGCCCGGCGTACTGGCCGAAGATGCCGCCGCGGCCGACATCCTCGCCGAGCACGACGACGTGCGGGTCGGACGCCATCGCCGCGGCGAGCGCGTCGCGGGCCGCCTCGGCGTAGGTCGCGCCCGTCATCATGTCCAGCGGCCGGCGCCGAGGTCCTGGACGTCGGCGAAGGCCGCGTCGGGCTCGGGTGGCGGCGCGGCCTCGGCGGCGGCGACCGCAGCGTCGACCTCGGCCTGTGCCGCCGTGCGCAGCGCATCGACCTGGGCCGCCCGGCCGCCGAGCGCCAGCCAGGTCGCGACCGCGCGCTCGATCGGATCGTCGGCGAGCGCGGCGCGAACCTCGGCCGGATCGCGATAGGGTGCCGGGTCGACCGAGACATGGCCCTTGACGCGGTAGGTCCGCGCGTGCAGCAACCGCGGCCCGGCGCCGGCGCGGACCTCGTCCGCCAGGGCGGCCGCCGCGTCGGCGACCGCCTCGACGTCGTTGCCGTCGACCTTGCGCGCGGGCACGCCGATCGCCTCCGACCGCGCCGCGGCTCCCGGCCCGGCCGTCATGGCACCGGTCGCGGTGGTCGCCGACCAGCGGTTGTCCTCGCAGACGAACAGCAAGGGCAGCCGGTGCACCGCGGCCCAGTTGAGCGACTCCAGGAACGGCCCACGGTTGACCGCGCCATCGCCGAAGAAGCAGGCCACGATCCCGCGGCGCCGCTGCAGCCTGAGCGCCTGCGCGGCGCCGACCGCGATCGGCAAGCCCGCGGCGACGACACCGTTGGCGCCGAGCATGCCGACCGAGAAGTCGGCGATGTGCATCGACCCGCCCTTGCCGCCGTTGCAGCCCGCGGCCCGGCCGTGGAGCTCGGCCATCATGCGGCCGAGGTCGCCGCCCTTGGCGATCGTGTGGCCGTGCCCGCGGTGGGTGCTGGTCAGCAGGTCGTCGCGCCGCAGCGCGGCGCACACGCCCGCGGCCACCGCCTCCTGGCCGGTCGACAGGTGCAGCGGCCCGCGCACCGCGGCGCGGGATCCGAGCGTCTGGCCGAATGCGGCCACGCCGCCCTGGCTCGCCCGCTCGGCGGCGTCCTCGAACGCGCGGATGCGCAGCATCGTCAGCAGGAGCGCCTCGAGCCGCTCGCGCCGCGACGGGACCGGCCCATGGTTCACTCGACGCTCCCGACCCGGAGGACACGCCAGATCGTAACGGCCGTTACGATAAGGGCGGCCGGGGAATTCCCTTAGCCGACGCGTCGGTCCAGGCTGGCGCGCGCAGCACGCCCGGGAACCGGGACCGACGGGGGGGGCGGGGTGCTGCTGTGCTAGCCTGCCTGGCGGTCCGGACTCTTCTGCGCGAGGAACCCATGCATGCCGAACTCGTCAAGCTCGACGTCGACCCCCGCCTGACGCGCGAGCAGGCGCTGGTCGACGCGCGCGGGACCATCCCGCACTGGCGCGCCAACCCGGACCTGATCCGCAAGCATTACCTCTACGGCGAGGACGGCTGCCTGTACGGCCTGTACCTTTGGACCTCGCGCGAGGCGGCGCTGAAGGCGCACGACGAGGCCTGGCGTGCCGGCGCGAAGGCGCGCATCGGCGCCGACCCGGTGGTCAGCCACTTCGACGTCATGATGATCCTCGACAACACGCGCGGGGCGGTCGAGGAGTTCGACGCCAGGTAGCGCGCGCGACGTGCCCGCGCGCCTGCGCCTGCTCCCGCTTCTGCGCAGCGCGCGCCACGGTCCCGTGGCCCGCGCGCCGCGCCGCGCCGCGGTCAGCCGACCGACAGCCGCTTCGACGACGCCTTGGCCTTCTTCGGCAGCTTCAGCGTCAGCACGCCGTCGACATACTTGGCGTCCGCCTGCCCCTCGTCGACGTCGCTGGCCAGCGTGAAGCTGCGGCTGGCGTAACCGACATAGCGCTCGCTGCGCAGCACGCGGCCTTCCTTCTTCTCCTCGTGCTCGCGCTTGACCTCGGCGCCGATCGTCACGACGTTGCCGTCGACGCGCACGTCGATATCGTCCTTCTTGACGCCGGGGATGTCGGCCTTGATCGTGTACGCGGCCTCGTCCTCGTGGACGTCGACGCGGATCTGCGGCGTGCGGCCGGCACCCTCCAGCCGCGACGGGCTCCACAGTGCACGGAAGGCTTCCTCGAACGGGTCGAGCGCGAAGGGGTCCTTGGTGCGAAGTTCGTTCATGCGGTTCTCCTCGATCGGTTGGACGAAGTCCGCGCGGCAGCGGCGCCGCCGCGTGGCGGTCCGGGCAGCCTGATCGACCGAACCAGGTGCACCCGGACGACGGATCGAGTCTGCGTGGCGATACCGCCCCCCGCATTGACGCCGGACAAATCCCCCGCCGTCGCCGGGGTCGCCGCCGATAATGCGCCGCGGCCCGGATGGCGGAACAGGCAGACGCAGCGGACTTAAAATCCGCCGCCCCGTCTAGGGGCGTACCGGTTCGACCCCGGTTCCGGGCACCAATTCGGACATCAGGTCACGGCAGCCTGACCCGCTCGCCGCTGACCGACAGCGAGTCGTGCGGACCTGTCGACGCAGATTGGCTGGAGAGGCGGGGTGCGCCGCAGTGCGCCAGTCTGCTATCCTGCGCAACACCCCGTTGCGGAGTTCGCAGTGATCCGCTGCCACCTCTCCACCCTCATGGGCCGCGACAAGTTGCGGGTCTCGGACGTCTCCCGACTGACCGGCCTGAACCGGAGCACGGTCACCGCGCTGTACCGCGAGACCGCGACACGTATCGAGCTGTCGGCGGTGGAGAAGCTCTGCCAGCTCTTCCACTGCGGTGTCGGCGAACTCTTCGAGGCCAGGCCCGACCAGGACAAGGCGTCCCGATGAGCCTCGGCTCCGCCCGCTGGCACGTCATCGCCGAGTCCGGCTTCCCCTGGGAGCGCGAGGCCCTGGAGTGGCTGCGCGCCCAGTTGCCCGACCGCGACCCCTGGCACGCGTGGACCAACTTCGAGTTCATCGACGACGAGGGCAAGGTCAACGAGGTCGACGCGCTGGTCCTCACACCAGCCGGTCTGTTCGTCGTCGAGATCAAGTCCCGCCCCGGCAGCGTCAACGGCGACGCCCACACCTGGACCTGGACGACCGATGGCCGCGAGCGCTCGGTCGACAACCCGCTGCTGCTGACCGACCGCAAGGCCAAGCGCCTGGCCAGCCTGCTCAAGCGCCAGAGCGCGGTGGCCAAGGCCAAGATCCGCCTGCCCTTCATCGAGCCTCTGGTGTTCCTGTCGTCGACTTCGCTGGCCTGCCGGCTGCAGGGTCAGGCGAGGGCAGGGGTCTTCCAGCGCGGCCGACCGGCCGACCTGAACGACGACGGCATCGTCGGCGCGCTGTCGCGTGGCCTGCGCACGGCCAACCTGCCGCCGGTCGACGCGCACCAGGCGCGCACCATCGCCCGCGGGCTGGCCGAGGCGGGCATCCGGCCGTCGAACAAGCACCGCCAGGTCGGCGACTACCAGCTCGGCAAGCTCATCGCCGACGGCCCGACCTACCAGGAGTGGGAGGCCAGGCATGTGGCCGTCGGCGATGTGCTGCGCCGGGTCCGTATCTACAACCTCGCCAGCGCCACCAGCCCCGAGGAGCGCCAGGCCCGCGTCGCCCAGGCCCAGCGCGAGTTCAAGGTCCTCGAGGGCATCGACCACACCGGCATCCTGCGCTGCCGCGACTACAAGGACACCGAGCTCGGCCCGGCGCTGATCTTCGGCCACGACCCCAAGGCCGTCCGCCTCGACCACCTGATGCGCGACCGGGGGGCGCGCCTCAGCGTCGGCCAGCGCCTGCAGCTCGTGCGCGACATCGCCGAGGTGCTGCAGTACGCCCACTCGCGCCGCCTGTACCACCGCGCGCTCGGGCCACAGAGCATCCTCGTGCGCGACGCCGACCGCGGTGATCTGCGCGTGCAGTTGATCAACTGGCAGACCGCCGCACGCCAGGCCGACACGGCCGGCGCCACCGCCACGGTGCATCGCACCACCGGCACCCTGCACGTCGAGGCCTACGTCGAGGACCCGGGCCTGGTCTACCTCGCGCCCGAGACCACCCGCGCCGATCCCGCCCACGGGGCCGAGCTCGATGTCTTCTCGCTCGGCTGCCTCACCTACCTCGTCTTCAGCGGCCAGCCGCCGGCCGCGTCGACGCTCGAGCTGGCCGCCAGGCTGCGGCTCGGCCCCGGCCTGCGCCTGTCCGACGTGCTGGACGGCTGCCACCCCCGGTTGCACGAGCTGGTGCAGTTCGCCACCAACCCCGACGTGCTCACGCGCTACGACACGATCCAGGGCTTCCTGGCCGACCTCGACCGCGTCGAGGACGAACTCACCGCCCCCGACCCCGAGTCCACCGTCGACCCCAGCCGCGCCGGCCCGGGCGACCGCATCGAGGGCGGCTTCACCGTCGTGCGCAAGATGGGCCGCGGCTCGTCCAGCGACGCCCTGCTGGTGCGCCCCGATGGCAGCGACGAGGAGCTGGTGCTCAAGGTCGCCATCGACGCCGCCCACAGCGAAGACCTCCAGGCCGAGGCCGACGCGCTGGCCCGGCTGCAGCACGCCAATATCGTCGCCCTGCGCGAACTGCGCAGCGTCGCCGGCCGTACCGCCTTGTTGCTGAAGAGCGCGGGCGACGAGACCCTGGCGCACAAGCTCAAGCGCGACGGCCGCCTGACGCTGGAGATGCTGCAGCGCTTCGGCGACGAGCTGATCGACGCCGTGCGCCACCTGGAGGACGCTGCCGTCGTCCACCGCGACATCAAGCCCGACAACATCGGCATCGGCGAGTCGCGCACCGGCAAGCTCAAGCTGGTGCTGTTCGACTTCTCGCTCGCGCGCACGCCGGCCGAGAACCTGACCGCCGGCACGCCCCCCTACCTGGACCCCTTCCTGGCGCTGCGCCCGCAGCGCCGCTGGGACCTGCACGCCGAGCGCTTCGCCGCGGCCGTCACGCTGTACGAGATGGCGGTCGGCAATCCGCCGCGCTGGGGCGACGGCCCGACGGCGCCGGCCATGCTCGACGTGGAGGCCTGCATCGACGCCGATGTCCTCGACCCCGTCGTGCGCCAGCCGCTGGCCGGCTTCTTCGCCAAGGCGCTGCGCCGCGACTGGCGCGAGCGGCACGACAACGCCGACGAGATGCTGCGCGCCTGGCGTGCCGTCTTCGAGCGTGCCGCGGCCGCGGCGCCGGCCGAGGCGGCGGGCTTCGAGGCCGTGGCCCGAGTCGCCACCGGCCAGACCACCATGGCCGAGCTCGGCTACAGCCTCGAGGCCCAGGACGTCCTGGAGCGCATGGCCATCCACGACGCCCGCGGGCTGCTGGCCGTCGACCGCATCCGCTTCCGCTACCTGCGCGGCGTCGGCGACAAGGTGCGCAAGGAAATCCGCCTCAAGGCCAAGGAGCTGGCGCGTCTGCGCCCCGACCTCAGCCAGGGCCGCGGCAGCCTGTACGACCCGGGCGACGGCGACGGCGACGACGCCCGCACCGCGGTCTCGGTCAACGAGCTGGCCGAGTCGCTGCTGCCGCGCCGCCCCGCCGGCGACGACCGCCCCGAGGAGGCTGCGCTGGCCTGCTACCTGGGCCTGGACGATGCCGTCCCCGCCGGCCACTGGCCGCCGCTGGGCGAGGCCGCGCAGGCCAGCCAGCTCGACCGCGGCACGCTCGCGACCGCACTCATCAAGGCCCGCGAGCGCTGGCTGAAGAACAAGGCCTACACCGAGCTGCGCAACCAGTTCGAGGCGCTGCTCGCCACGCAAGGGCAGGTGATGACCGCGCACGAGCTGGCCCTGGCCCTGCTGGCGCTGCGCGGCTGCGCCCTGCAGGACGACGCCGAGCGCCTGCGACTGGCCTGCGCCGTCGTGCGGGCCGCGCTGGAGGCCGAGTCCCACCTCGACCAGCCGCGCTTCGGCGTGCACGACCATGCGCCCGTGCCGCTGGTCGCCACGTCGGCCGCCTGGGCGGACTTCGCACGCCAGCTCGGCACCGTGGCCGACACCTGCGCCTTGGCCGACCCGCTGATGCCGCCCGGCCGCGTGCTCGAGGCGCTCGACTCCGTGCGCCCGCCCGTCCCCGCCCTGGGCGAGGCCGACGGCCTGGCCCCGGCCGCGGTGCCCGCCGCACGCCTGCTGCGCCTGGCCACCATGGCCTCGCGCAAGGCCGCGCTGTCCAGCCGGCAGGAGATCTACCCCCGCGGCATGCCGGCGTTGCAGGCGCTCCGGGCCTCGATCGGCGCCTTGCTCGGTGCCGCCGAGCTGAGGGTCCGGGATCTGCAGGACCGCGTGCGCGGTCGCTACCCCGAGGCCGAGCGCCTGCCCGATCGCCCCCGGCTCGACCGCCTGCTGGAGGAGGCCGGTGCCCCGCTCCAATGGGACGCGCTGGCCGCGGGCGGCGACGGCGCCTACCGGCTGCAGAGCCTCGGCGGCGGCCCGACGGCCGGCACGACCACGCTCATCGTGCGCCACCCGACGGCCGGCGGCGCTGCCGCCGCGCCAGCCACCTGCGCTGCCGCCGACGCCGAGGCGCTGGAAGCCCGCCTGCAGCGCAGCCTGGCGCAGGGCGGCCTGCTGCTGCTGACCGTCGAGCCGCGCATGGCCCGGCACGCCGAGGCCGCGCTGCTGCGCCGCTTCGGGCCGGAGGCTGGTGCATCGGGGCGACGCGGGGCAGCGCTGCAGCGCCTGAGCGTCGACGCCCTGCTGCTGCGCGAGCTGCGCCGCCAGGCCGACGCCGTGGGCGCCGACTGGGCCACCGTGTTGCGCGCCGACGCCGCCGAGCCGGCCTCGCGCGACTGGAGCCGCCTGCTGACGCTGGTACGCCGTGCCGTGCCGGCCGTCCGTCAGGCCTTGCTGCACAGCCCGGCGCCGCTGCTCGTCGTCAACGCCGGCCTGCTGGCGCGCTACGACCTGATGGACCTGGCCACCGAGCTCGAGGCGCAGGCCGGCCGCCCCGGCCACACCCCCGCAGCGTGGTGGCTGCTGCCCACCCACCAGCCGGGCGTGGCCGCCATCGACGGCAGCGCCGTGCCGCTGGTCAACGCCAGCGCGGTGACGACCCTGCCGCACGCGTGGATCGAGAACCTGCATCGCGCCGCCATCGGCACGGCCGCGCGCTGAAGCGCGACGCCACGCCTGCCGCGCCCGCCCGCCCAACCGCCCGACCGCCACGACGAGACACCCCGGAGACCCCGCCCTTGATCCAGGCCCCGCAGCTCCTCGCCGACCTCGTGCGCCAGCTCAAGCGGCTGGAGGACGACCTGCGCCAGCGCGTCTTCGACGCCGGCGCCGACGTCCCCGCGCTCAAGCCCGCGCTGCAGGCCGAATGGCAGGCCGCGCGCGACGCCGACCGCACCGCCGAGACCTTCGAGACCTGGGCCGAGCAGGTGCTGACCCAGGCCGGCGTGCACTGGCTGCTGAGCTGCGTCTTCATCCGCTTCATCGAGGACAACGCCCTCGTCGAGCGCCCCTGGCTCAGCGGCACGCCCGAGTCCGGCCGACTTGCGCTGGCGCGCGACCGCCACGAGGCCTACTTCCGCGCCCACCCCACCGAAAGCGACCGCGACTACCTGCTCGCCGCCTTCCGCGACGCCGGCACGCTGCCGGGCCTGGCCACCTTCTTCGACGACGCGCACAACCCGGTCTTCCGCCTGCCGATCAGCGGCGACGCCGCGATGGCGCTGCGCCAGTTCTGGCAGCAGGTGGACCCGAATACCGGCACCCTGGTGCACGACTTCGGCGACCCGGCGTGGAACACCCGCTTCCTCGGCGATCTGTACCAGGACCTGAGCGAGGCCACGCGCAAGCGCTACGCGCTGCTGCAGACGCCCGAGTTTGTCGAGGCCTTCATCCTCGACCGCACGCTCACCCCTGCGATCCGCGAGTTCGGTTTCCGCGACGTGCGGATGATCGACCCCACCTGCGGCAGCGGCCACTTCCTGCTCGGTGGTTTTCACCGGCTGGTCGACGAATGGGCGCGCGCCGAGCCCGGCCGCAACCGGCGCGATATCGCGCAGAAGGCGCTCGACGCCGTCGCCGGCGTGGACCTGAACCCCTTCGCGGTGGCCATCGCACGCTTCAGGCTGCTGCTGGCGGCGCTGAAGGTGGGCGAGGTGCAGCGCCTGGCCGACGCGCCGAACTTCAAGCCGAACGTGGCCATCGGCGACAGCCTGCTGCACGGCGCGCGCTTCGGCCTGACCGCGACCGTTGGCATGTTCGAGGGCGCCGAGCATTACGCCGGCACCGGGCTGGCGCACGCCTACGCCAGCGAGGACCTGGAGCAGGTCGGCCGCATCCTCGGCCGCCAGTACCACGCGGTGGTCGGCAACCCGCCCTACATCGTCGTCAGGGACGCGGCGCTGAACGCGGCCTACCGGCAGCGTTATGCGAGCTGCCACATGAAATATTCGCTCGGCGCGCCGTTCACCGAGCGTTTCTTCGAGCTGGCGGTCACGGGCAACGGCCGGCCCGCGGGCTACGTCGGCCTGATCACCGCCAACAGCTTCATGAAGCGTGAGTTCGGCAGCAAGCTGATCGAGCAGGTGCTGCCGCGGCTGGACCTGACGCATGTCGTCGACACCTCGGGTGCCTACATCCCCGGCCACGGCACGCCGACCGTCATCCTGTTCGGCCGCCACCGCGCGCCGGTGGGTGACGCGGTGCGCACGGTGATGGGCATCAAGGGCGAGCCGAGCACGCCGGACGACCCGGCACAGGGGCTGGTCTGGTCGGCCATCGTCGGGCAGATCGACCGCGGGGGGTCGGAGAGCGAGTTCGTCAGCGTCGGGGACACACCGCGTGCGACGTTTGCGAAGCATCCGTGGAGCATTGGCGGCGGCGGGGCGGCCGACCTGAAGGAAGTCATTGAGTCCGACAGGCCCACGGTCAGGTCTATCGCTGACGAGGTCGGCATCACAGCGGTCAACGGCGAGGACGATCTGTACCTGCTTGCCGATGCCGCGCACGCAAGGCGCATCGGGCTGGAGCACACGCGCCCAATGGTCACGGGCGACCTTGTGCGGGACTGGAATGCTGGCTCGATGACGGCCGCCTGGATGTACGACGGCGACTTCAACCTCCTGCCGTTGGAGGGGCTGCCGCGAACAGCCCGCTACTTCTGGCTGGCGTACTCTGTGGTTTCGCGCCGCAAGCGCTTCGGCACGCCGATGGTCGAGCGCGGACTCACCTGGTACGAGTACCAGGAGCTGTACGTCAACAAGTTGCAGTCGCCGCTGACCATCACCTTCGGCGAAGTCGCCACCCACAACCACTTCGTCCTGGACCGCGGCGGCAAGGTCTTCAACCGGACGGCGCCGGTGATCAAGCTGCCCGCCGGCAGCAGCGAGGACGAGCACCTGGGGCTGCTCGGGCTGCTCAACTCGTCGGTGGCGTGCTTCTGGCTGAAGCAGGTGTGCTTCAACAAGGGCAACGGCGGCATTGGTGGGGGTATATCCGACGAGAAGTGGGAGCTTCGCTACGCCCACAACGCGTCGCAGGTGGCTGAGTTCCCGCTATCCGCGCAGCGACCGCTGGCCCTCGCCCGCACGCTGGACACCCTGGCCCGCGACATCGAGTCCTGCCTGCCCGCCGGCCGCCTGCGTCTCGCCACCGAAGGCGCGCAGCCGCTGCCCACCCGCCAGACCCTCGACGAGCAGTGCGACCGCGCCGCCCGCCTGCGCCGCCAGGCCGTCGCGTGGCAGGAGGAACTCGACTGGGCCTGCTACGCGCTCTACGGCCTGCTGCCGGCCGGCGCCGATGCGCTGCGCCACGACGGCGAACCACCCGAGGTACGCCTGGGCGAGCGCGCCTTCGAGATCGTGCTGGCGCGTCGCGTCGCCGCCGGCCGCGAGACCACCACCTGGTTCGAACGCCACGGCTCGACGCCCGTCACCGAGATGCCGGCGCACTGGCCCGAGGACTACCGCCAGGTCGTCCAGCGCCGCATCGCCCTGATCGACCCCGGCCCTGGTCAGGGCCGGGCCGAGCCCAACCGCAACATCGCCCTGATCGAGCGCCCCGAGTACAAGCGACGCTGGAACACGCCGGCCTGGGACGACCTGGAACGCACCGCGCTGCGCGACTGGCTGCTCGACCGCCTGGAGGCCCCGCAGCTGTGGCCCGCCGGCGACGACCACCCGCCGCAGCTCACCACCGTCAACCGCCTGGCCGACGCAGTGCGCTTTGAGGCCGGCTTCATGCAGATCGCCGCGCTCTACGCCGGCCACTCGGGCTTCGATGTCGCGCAGGTCGTGGCCGAGCTCGTCGCCGGCGAGTCGGTGCCCTTCCTGCCGGTGCTGCGCTACACCGAGACCGGCCTGCGCAAGCGTGCGCAGTGGGAAAACACCTGGGCGCTGCAGCGGCAGGAAGACGCCGGCGAGCAGGTCGGCAAGATCCCCGTGCCGCCCAAGTACCAGGGCAAGGACTTCCTGAAGACCGACTTCTGGCGCCTGCGCGGCGGCCTGGACGTGCCCAAGGAGCGCTGGGTCAGCTACCCCGGCTGCGAGCGCGGCACCGACGCCAGCCTCGTCATCGCCTGGGCCGGCTGGAACCCCCTGCAGCAGGCCACCGCGCTGGCCGCGTACTACCTCGACATGAAGGACAACGAAGGCTGGCCGCGCGAGGGCCTGCAGCCGCTGCTGGCCGGGCTGCTCGAACTGGTGCCGTGGCTGAAGCAGTGGCACAACGAGGTGGACCCCGCGTTCGGCGAGCGCATGGGCGACTTCTACGAAGGGTTCGTCAACGATCAGGCGCGGGAGTTGGGGTTCACGCGGGACGACCTGCGGGCGTGGAGGCCCGCGCCGGTTGCAGCAAAACGGAGGGGGCGGAAGTCATCATGACCGAAACCACAGCGGGAGCCCCCTTGCCGCCGGTGGATTACGCCGCAGCAGCGAGACGCCATGGAAAGGATGCGGAGTCGCTGCACTCCGCAGGGCGTATCGCCAACGCGGGTCAGCTCTTCGGCTTCGTTGCCGAATGCGGCGTGAAGGCGCTGCTGGTCGCTTGCGGGGCTCCGATCGATGCGGATGGATCGGTGGCCAGACCTGCCACTGGGTGTGGCCGAGGTCTGCGCGACCACATGCCGGATCTTCTTGATACCGTGGCCACACAAGGTCATCTCATTCCGGATGGGCGCACGGCCAGCGGATACCTGGCTGCGATGCCCAGCCTGAACAGCTTGCGGGACTGGTCGATCGACCATCGATACTGGGGCGACGCAGCGCTGCCAAGCACATCGTGGCCGGCTGGCGGCAGGCCGCCAACGAAGTGCTCGAGATGCTCGACAAGATCAAGCAGAACGGAGGGCCGTGATGGCCATCGTGCGATTCCATCAAGCCCTACAGTTGGCCGTCAGTGCCCTGGCGGATGCCGTGCTGCCCATGGAGCCTGCGGTGCGGATCATTCGCGATCTGCATGGCCGGCTGCGATTCGCGGTGGACTGCGATGCTGCGGACTATCCGCCACAGGCCCGAGCGCACCTAGAGACCGCGCAAGCGGCACTGGGCGCGTATGCGACCAGTGGCGAGGTTCTGTTCCGCGACAGCTTCAACTTCCCGAACAAGGTCTTCGGCAGCGAAGACTGGCACCTGACTACGGTGTCCCTGGGGCTCAACGAACAGGCCGAATCCGAAGGCGAGGTCACGGTGCCCGTGCTCGACCGGCAGGTGACCGGGCAGGATTGGCTGCGTCCCGCAACTTCACGGGTGGTCGGTCGCGCGCCGCGCGTTGCCTTTTTTGGGCTCAAAGGAGGGGTAGGGCGTTCGACGGCGCTGGCCATGCTGGCCTACTGGCTGGCGCGCGCAGGCAAGCATGTCCTGTTGATCGATTTCGATCTCGAGTCGCCAGGGCTCTCCGGGCTGCTGCTGCCCTCCGAGCGGGTGGCGGGCTTCGGCCTGGTGGATTGGTTCGTCGAAGATGCCGTCGGGCAAGGCGAGTCGGTGCTGAGCGACCTTATCTCGGTGAGCCCCTTGGCAGAGCACCTGCCCGGATCCATTCGCGTGGCGGCCGCGATGGGCCAAGGTGAGACCGACTACCTCAGCAAGCTGGCCCGCGTCTATGCGGAGCAGCCGGCCGTGGGTGGCCCCCGATCGTTTGCTGAGCGGATGGCCGAGGTGCTGGAGGCGCTGGAGCAACGGGAGCAGCCCGATGTCGTGCTGATCGACAGCCGAGCAGGCCTGCATGATCTGGCGGCGGTCTCGATCACGCATCTGGCCGACCTCACGTTCCTGTTCGCCAACGACTCTGAGCAGTCCTGGATGGGATACCAGCAGCTTTTCGCCCACTGGCGGCAGCGGCCGGAAGTGGCTCGCCGCGTTCGCGGGCGGCTGGCGATCGTGCGCGCCCTGTTTCCGGAGCTCGATCAGGAACGGCGCGCGAAGGCGTTCACGCAGCGCGCGTTCGACCTCTTCTCGGAGCTGTATGACCGCGTTGAACCCGGGCAGCCGCCGCGAAGCGACCTGTTCAGCTTCGACCTGGATGACGAAGACGCGCCACACAGCCCGTTGACCATTCGCTGGAATGCAAGGTTCCAGGAGTTCGAGCCCTGGCGTGCGCGGTCGAACGGCACGATGACTGATGCAGACATAGAGCTGGCGTTCGGCCCGTTCTTCGACAAGGCGATGGCGATCCTGGCGGAGTCTCGAGAATGAGCCGAGCGACAGAACTGCGGTGGGCACTTCGCGATGCGTTGCCGGAAGTGGATCACGCGGGGGCGGAACCGGACCGCGATCCAGCGTTCACCTATGTGCCGCCCAGCCACGCCAAGGCGCTCGACCCCGATAGCAGTGTTGTGGAGGGCATCCGCGGTGCAGGGAAGAGCTTCTGGTGGGCGCACCTTTCGTCCGAGCCGCATCGGCAGTTCATTGCCGCTGCGTTCCCGGAGATCCGTTTCGACGGAAAGGTGCGCGTGGTCCAGGCTTTCGGCGCGCAGCAGAGTTCGGGTGATGCCCCGAGCCAGGATGTGCTGGCTTCGTTGATGGCCCAAGGTTTAGGGCCGAGGGCGATCTGGCGCGCTGTCGTCGCACACAAGATCGGATTGAACGCACCGTTCCCGAGCCAGGCTCGCTGGATCGAGCGTGTTCGGTGGGTCAGCGAGAACGCCGAGGACTTCGACCAGCTGCTTCAGGCCGCGGACAGCCAGCTCGAGCGTGATCGCTCGACCTTGGTCATCTTGTTTGATGCGCTGGACCGCCTCGGCGATGACTGGCCGACTATCCGACCACTGGCGCGCGAACTGCTTCGGCTGGCGCTCGACTTGCGTGCCACCCGGCGTATCCGCATGAAGGTGTTCGTGCGTCCAGACATGCTGCGCGACAGCGAGATCACGGGCTTTCCGGACTCGTCGAAGCTCCTGGCGCGCCGCGCCTCGCTAATGTGGCGACGGGTGGACCTGTTCGCTCTGCTGTTCCAGTGTCTCGGCAATGCGTCTCGCGGGGGATCACTGTTCCGCGAGACGGCGCAGCGGATCACGGGACAGCCCTGGGGTGTCTCTGGTGACGCATGGCTGCTGCCGGCTGCGTTGCGAGCGGATGAGAGCGCTCAGGAGGCGACCTTCGTCGAGCTGGCGGGGAAGGCCATGGCGTCGGGCCCCAGTGGCTACAAGCGCGGCAAGCCGTACACCTGGCTCGTCAATCACCTCCAGGACGGGCTGGACCAGGTCAGTCCTCGGAGCTTCTTTGCGGCCCTTCGAAAAGCGGCAGACGAAACGCCAGAGGAATACGCGCTGGCCCTGAGCTACAAGGAGATCCAGTCTGGCGTGCAAGCGGCATCGCAGATTCGTGTGCAAGAGGTGACTCGGGAGGACTACCCCTGGGTCGACCTTGTGATGCAGCCTCTGAAGGGCAAGTTGACCGTGCCCTGCCTGGTGAGGGACATCGATCGTCTTTGGCGCGAATCGAAGACGCTGGTGTCGTTGCGAGACCTACTGAAGACGCCAGCGCCGGGGTCGATCCACGCCGTGAAGCTCCCGCCGCAGCATCTCGACCAGGGCACAGATGGCGTTCTCGCTGACTTGGAGGAATTGGGACTCGTCAAGCGCATGGATGACCAGCGCATCCAGATGCCCGACGTGTACCGGATTGCCTTCGGTCTCGGGCGCAAGGGTGGGGTGAAGCCACTGAAGTGATTGCGAGCGGGCGTGGTCGAATCCGGCTTCGCAGAGGCATACAAAGAATCCTGGCTCTTGGTGACATTCGGTGGGATCCAGCGCTGACCGGCCGGAGATCAAGCTTCCTGGCGCCAGAGCTACAGTGAGGCCTTCAACGCGACCGTCGAGGGCCAAGATGAAGGACACGCAGCTCTACGAGCAACTTCTTGGATTGACCAAGCCTTGGTCGGTGGAAAGGGTGGAGTTGGCGCTTGATCAAGGCACGGTCAGGGTTTTCGTGCAGTGCGACAGGGGCACCGTGTGGGGCGATCCGGAGGCGCCGGGGCAGCGGGCTCACGTACACGGGTGGGTCCGACGCGAGTGGCGGCACCTGGATACCTGCCAGTTGGAGACGCGTATCGAGGCAGAGGTCCCGCGGGTGAAGTACGCAAGCGGCCGCGTCGAGGAGGTCGCCGTCCCGTGGGCCGAGCGCTACAGCCGCATCACGCGGCTGATGGAAGGCTTCGTGATCCAGCTGCTCGTGGCGGCCTCCAACGTCAAGCGCGTA
>JACPVA010000107.1 GCA_016191995.1 Burkholderiales bacterium
GCCGCACAGCGCGTAGACCGAGGCCAGCCGGTCGGGCAGATCGTCGGCCGGCAGCCCGCGCGCGATGCGCGGCGCCAGCAGCGGCCGCGTGCTGCGGATATTCGGCGGCGCGCAGCCCGGCCGCAGCGCCAGCGCGCCGGCGAGCGTGTCGAGCGCCGCGGTCACGCGCGCGTCGCGGCCACGGCGATCACGCCGCGCGGCCGAACATGAAGACGCGTCGCGCTGGCGTCGCCGGCGGGGGCGGCGGCTCGGCCCCCTGCGCTGCGCGCGCGCTGCCGCAGGCTGTACCCTGCACCGCAGGCGGCTCGTGCAGCAGTTCGAGCGCAACGCGCGCGCACTCGACGGCGTCGGCGTGACGCTCGAAGTCGCCCGGCGGCGAGATCAGCGAGCAGGCCTGGAACTCGCCGACCTCGGGCTCGAAGCCGCCGAGAAAGGCGAAGTCGCCGGCACCGAACGCCAGGAAGCGCCGCTCGCCTTCGGCCACCGGGATCCAGCCCTCGGCCTGCCCCGGCACCAGCACCAGGTTGAGAAACCAAGGCGTGACCAGCGTGCCCAGCCACTGGCCCTGCCAGCGCGCGAAGCCGACCGCCTGCACCCGCAGCGCCGGATTGAGCAGCGGCAAGCCCGCCATCGCCTCGCGCTCGATGCGCAGGAAGGCCGCCTCCAGCGCCGGGCCGGGGTCGGCATCGTGCAGGCGCAGCGGGCGCGCCCGGGCGTTCGCTGCCACCGTCGTCGTCGCTCGTTCCATCGTCGTCTCACCAGCTCCTGAGGTCGGCGCCGCCCGCGCCGGCGACGACCTCGTCGATCAGCGCCAGCGCCTCGCACGCGCGCCTGGCGTCCAGCCGCTCGAAGGCGAACTGCCCATGCTGCACGAGCAGGTAGTCGCCGACCGCGACCTCCTCGTCGAGCAGCATCAGGCTGACCGCGCGCGTCGTGCCGCCGGCGTCGACCAGCGCCGTCAGGCCGTCGACCTGCAGCACGCGCGACGGCAGCGCCAGGCACATCGGCGTCGTCCCCGGCGATCAGGCCGCCAGCGCTGCCGGCCGCGGCGCCAGCACGACCCCGCGCGCCGCCAGCGCGCGCACCGCGGCGTCGACCATCTGCGGCACGCGCGCGGCGACCGCCGGCGTCAAGCTCAGCGACAGCTCCATGCTCACCGGCTCGACGCCGATCAGCAGCAGCTCGCGCGGCGCCGCGCCCTCGAACTCCAGCCCGGCGAGCACGTCGCAGATGCTGACCTGGTGCTGCGACAGCTTGGCGCGGAAGAACGCCGGCACCTCGTCGCCCTCCAGCGTCAGCATCGTCGAAGGCGGCCGGCCCGACTTCACCGCGTCGAGCACCAGCAGCAGGTCCGCGCCCGCCAGCGGGCCGAGCAGCTCCATCCCTGCGGTGCCGCCGTCGATCACCTCGACGCCGTCGGGCAGCAGCCAATCCTGCTGCAGCGCGAGCGCCGCGTGCACGCCCACCCCCTCGTCGGCAAGCAGCGTATTGCCGATGCCGAGCACGACGACGCGACGCGGGGCCACGGCCGCCCCGGCGCGCGGCACCGCAACGCCCTCACCTGGCACGCACGCTGACGGCATTGCCGCTCTCGGTGTCGGTCAGGTGGATCGCGCAGGCGATGCAGGGGTCGAACGAGTGCACGGTGCGCAGCACTTCCAGCGGCAGCTCGGGGTCGGCGATCGGGTGGTTGTCCATCAGCGAGGCCTCGTAAGGCCCCGGCTCGTCCTTCTCGTTGCGCGGGCAGGCATTCCAGGTCGACGGCACGACGCACTGGTAGTTCTTGATCTTGCCGTCCTCGATCACGACCCAGTGCGACAGCGCGCCGCGCGGCGCCTCGTGGTAGCCCTGGCCGGTGATCTCGCCCTTCGGGAAGACCGGCTTGTTGTAGGTCGCCACATCGCCCTTGGCGATATTGCCGACCAGCCGCTGCCACTGGTCGGCCAGCAGGTCGACCTGCACCGCACACGAGACCGCGCGCGCCGCGTGGCGGCCGATCGTCGAATGCATCGCATCCAGCCCGACCTTGGTCTTGGCGATCGCCGAGACCGTATCGAGCGCCGAGGTGGCGTACTTCGTCGTCGCCTCGTGGCCGGCGCCGAGCATGCACAGCACGCGCGCCAGCGGCCCGACCTGCGCCGGCTTGCCGTAGAAGGTCGGTGACTTCAGCCACGAGTACTTGCCGTCGTCCTGGAAGTCGGTGTACTGCGGCTTGGTCTCGCCCTTGTACGGGTGCAGCGACGCCGAGCCCTCGTACCACGAGTGCTTGGCGCTCTCGGCGACCCCGTCGACCCAGTACTTGTCGTCGAAGCTCGTGATCGGCTTGAACGCCGCCAGATCGCGCCCGGCGAGATAGCCGCCCGGCAGCGCGAACTGCGTGCCCTTGGTGTCGAGCGGGATATCGGGCACCGCGAGGTAGTCGGTGATGCCGGCACCGACCTTGGTCCAGTCGGCGTAGAACGCGCCGACCGCGGCGACATCGACCAGGTAGACCTTCTTGACGAAGGCGTCGAGCTCGTCGATCCAGCCCTTGATCGCCATCAGCCGCTCGACGCCGAGCGTCGAATAGCTGTCGGTCGAGATCGCGTTCGACACCCCGCCGACGGCGACGTTCTGGATATGCGGCGTCTTGCTGCCGAGGATGGAGACGATCTTGTTCGCCTTGCGCTGGATGTCCAGCGCCTGCAGGTAATGCGCGACCGCGAGCAGGTTGACCTCCGGCGGCAGCTTCATCGCCGGGTGGCCCCAATAGCCGTTGGTGAAGATGCCGAGCTGCCCGCCGCCGACGAATCCCGCGAGCCGCTCCTTCACCGCACGCATCTCGAAGCGGCCGTTGCCGGGCCAGTCCGACAGGCTCTCGGCGAGCCGCGCGGTGGCGTCCGGGTCGGCCTTCAGCGCCGAGGTGACGTCGACCCAGTCGAGCGCCGACAGGTGGTAGAAGTGGACGATGTGGTCGTGCACCGCGTGCGCGAGGATGATCAGGTTGCGGATGTACTGTGCGTTCAGCGGCACCTCCATCTGCAGCGCGTTCTCGACCGCGCGCACCGACGCGATCGCGTGCACCGTGGTGCAGACCCCGCAGATGCGCTGCGTGATCGCCCAGGCGTCGCGCGGGTCGCGCCCGAGCAGGATCAGCTCGACGCCGCGCCACATCTGGCCCGAGCTCCAGGCCTTGGTGATGCGCCCGCCGTCGGCCTCGCAGTCGATTCGCAGGTGACCCTCGATGCGGGTGATGGGGTCGATCGTGATGCGGCGGCCCATGGTGGCTCCTCGAAGGCGGGTCAGCGTGCGGGCGCGGGCTCGGCCGGCAGCACGGGGAATCGGCGGACGATGACGATGTAGGCCAGGATCTCGAACGCGATCAGGCCGACGGTGACGAGCAGCTCGGGCAGCGACGGGAAGTAGTGCCAGCCCGCGCCCGTCATGTAGCCGACCAGAAAACCGTTGACGCGCAGCACCATGCCGCCGGCCATCAGCAGCACCGCGCCGAGGAACAGCCGCCCGGGCTGGCGGCGCGATTCGCGCGTGCGCAGCAGCCAGGCCGGCACCGCGAAGCAGGCCATCTCGACCCAGAACCAGAAGGCCTGCGCGTCGAGCGCGAACGCGGTCGGCAGCGCGCCGCGCACGACCAGGTCGCCGACGCGCAGCAGCAGGTAGGCCAGCAGCAGCTTGTGCATGATGTCGCACACGCGCGCCAGCACCGGCGTCTCGAGCTGGCGTTTGAAGCCGACCGACGACAGCGTGGCCTCGAAGATGACGACCGCGAAGCCGAGCATGATCGCCGTCATCAGGTAGATCAGCGGCAGCAACCAGCCGCTCTGCCACAACGGGTGGACCTGGTAGCCGAAGACGACCAGCAGCGACCCGAGCGACGACTGGTGCATCGTCGGCAGCAGCACGCCGAGCGCGATGAAGACGAACAGCACCTTGGACAGGCGGCGCTCGAGCTGCGCCATGCCGAGCTTGTCCATGAAGGCCGGCGCGAACTCGATCCACATCACCAGGATGTAGGCCGAGATGCACAGCGCGACCTCGAACATCACCGAGTTGATCTGCGCGTAGCCGGGCCAGAAGATGTGCCAGAAGTTCCACCAGCGGCCGAGGTCGAAGATGACGCTGACGCCGGCCAGCGTGTAGCCGAACAGGCTCGCGAGCAGCGCCGGCCGCACCAGCGGGTGGTATTCGCCCTTGTTGAAGATGTAGGCCAGCAGCGCCATCGCATAGCCGCCGCAGGCGAAGGCCGAGCCGACGACGACGTCGTAGGCGATCCAGATGCCCCAGGGGTAGCCGTCGTTGAGGTGGGTGACCGCACCCAGCCCCTGCGTGAAGCGAACGACGAGCACGCCGGCTGCGGCTAGCGCCAGCAGCGCCAGCACGACCGTGACCGGGGTGACCAGCGGCCCGCCCAGCGGGGCCGGCGCGGGATGGGCGTGCGATGCGTCAGCGGCCATGGCTGCCTCCGTCGGTGGTGCCGGGATCGAGGCCCGCGGCCTCCTCGGCCTTGACATTGCGCCTGGCGACCCAGGTCAGCGCGCCGAGGAAGGCGATCGGCGCCACCAGTCCGCCGTACAGCGTGTGCTGCAGCGTCTCGGACCTCGATGCGAACGAGGTCTCGGGCAGCGTCGGGTAGCCGAGCAGCTCGAACGGCACGCCGGCGAGCATCATCATCTGCGTGCCGCCGACCTCCTTCTCGCCGTAGACATGGTCGACGTACTTCGACGCCACGCCGGGGTAGCTCTGGTCCGGGCCGCCGAGGCGCCCGCGCGGGAAGCTCGTCGGCGTGCCGGGGGCGAGCGCCTTGCGCCGCGCGATCTCGGCCTTGATGTCGCTGACCTTGCCGAACAGCGTCGCGCCGGTCGGGCAGACCTCGGCGCAGGCGGCGTACTTGCCCTCGGGCCAGCGGTGCTGGCAGAGCTGGCACTTGCTGATCTTCGGCGTCGGCGAGTCGTAGGTGAAGCGCGGCACGCCGAACGGGCAGGAGGCGACGCAGTAGCGGCAGCCGATGCAGGCGTCGACGTTGTAGCTGACCAGGCCCGTGACCGGGTCCTTCTTCATCGCGCTGACCGGGCACACCGACACGCACGAGGCGTCGACGCAGTGCAGGCAGGACTTCTTGCTGAACGCGAAGCCGTCCTCGACCCGGTCCTTGACCGCCATCGTGCCGTGCTTGTAGACCTTGATGACGTTGAGCGTCTTGCCCGAGATGTCCAGCGGCGTATCCCACAGCGCGTCCTCGGTGCTGACCTCGCTCGGCATGCCGTTGGCCTGCTTGCACGCGGCGACGCAGGCCTTGCAGCCGACGCACAGCGTCGAGTCGAACAGCAGGCCGACTGCGTCGGGCGAGAGCTGCTTGTTGCCGCGCGCCTGCGCCGGGCAGGCCGCCGCCGCGCCGGCGGCAGCCGCGCCGGCCGCCTTGAAGAAGCCGCGCCGGTCCATGCTCAGCGCTCCTCGCGCGCGGCGGGCTTGTCGGCGCTGCGGGGCTGGGCGGCGCGCTGGCCGAGGTTCTTCGTCAGCATCGCGGTCGCGCCGGCGGCCGCCCCGGCGATCGCCGCCAGCGCCGCGGCGGCGGCGAAGCCGGTCTGGCCCTGCTGCTCGACGACCTTGGGGTAGCTCGCCGGCGGGCTCATGCCCTTCAACTGCGCGGTGGCGTGGATCGGCTTCGTGAAGCCGATGCCCTGCTCGACGCAGCCGATGCAGGGGTGGCCGCAGGCCACCGGCCAGTTGCTCTCGCCGACATCGCCGAAGCCGATCGTCGAGCAGTTGGCGTAGGTCTCGGGGCCCTTGCAGCCGAGCTTGTACAGGCAGTAGCCCTTGCGGTGGCCCTCGTCGCCGAAGGCATGCGCGAAGCGCCCGGCGTCGAAGTGCGCCCGCCGCTCGCAGTGCTCGTGGATGATGCGGCCGTAGGCGAACAGCGGCCGGCCGAGCGGGTCGACCGCCGGCAGGCTGCCGAAGGTCAGGAAGTGGACGACGGTGGCGAGGAAGTTGTACGGGTTGGGCGGGCAGCCCGGGATCGTCACCACCGGCTTGCCGAGCACCTGCGCGACCCCCGAGGCGCCGGTCGGGTTGGGGTCGGTCGACGGCATCCCGCCCCAGGATGCGCAGGAGCCGATCGCGATCACCGCGGCGGCGTCGGCGGCGCATTCGCGCACGATGTCGACCGCGGTGTGGCCGGCGACCTTGCAGTAGATGCCGCCGTCCTTGGTCGGGATCGCGCCCTCGACGACGAGCACGTACTGGCCCTTGTTCTGCTGCATCGCGGTCTTGCGCGCGGCCTCGGCCTGATGGCCGGCGGCGACCATCAGCGTCTCGTGGTAGTCGAGCGAGATCGTGTCGAGGATCAGCTTCTCCAGCGTCGGGTGCTCGGCGCGCAGCAGGCTCTCGCTGCAGCCGGTGCACTCCTGGTAGTGCAGCCAGATGACCGACGGCCGGCGCGCGGCCTGCACCGCCTGCGCGATCGCCGCGCTGCCCGAGGCGCCCAGGCCGAGCGTGGTCGCGGTGGCGGCGCAGAACTGCATGAACTCGCGCCGCGAGATCCCCAGCCGCCGCTCGACGGCCTGCGCTGCCGCGCCGACCTCGGCCAAGACCCGCTCGTCCATGCTGCCCTCCTCGCGCTGCCGCGTGCCGTGCTGGGGGGTGGGGCAATCAAGAAGCGTGCCGGGCCTGCATGGCGCGCCTCGCGCCCGGATCGCGCGAGAGCAGGGCCGGCCGGGCTGGTCGCGCCGGTTCCGGATCGGCGGCTTCGGTGGTCAGCGCGTGACCAGCGGTCGCATGCAGCCGCTGATCCGCCGCGCGCCCGGGACGGCGCGTCGAGCGCCGCGAGGGCCTGCGCGGCGGATCCGGGAATCCTGGACTGCGCCGGTCGCCTTCGGGAGCCCAGTGGCTCAGGCTCCCGGCTCGCGCGGCAGCGTGAAGCGGAAGGTCGCCCCTTCGGGCGGCACGCCCTCGACCCAGATGCGGCCGCCCAGGTGCTCGACGATGCGCCTGCAGATCGCCAGCCCCAGCCCCGTGCCCGCCGGCTTTGCGCCGCCGGCGCCGACCACCTGGCGGAATTCCTCGAACACCTCCTCGTGCTTCTCCGGCGCGATGCCCGGGCCGTTGTCGGCGACCGAGACCGTCAGCTCGTCGGCGCCGGCGCCACCGTCGGCCAGGCCGACCAGGATCCGGCCGCTGCCTTGCGGAACGAACTTCAGCGCGTTCGACAGCAGGTTGATCAGCACCTGGGTCAGTCGGTCGCGGTCGCCGCGCACGCGCGGCGCCGGCTCGGGCAGCGACAGCTCGACCGTCACGCCCTTGTCGACGAAGATGGCGTGCAGCGAGCCCAGCGCCGTGCGCACCAGCTCGGCCGGGTCGATCTCTGTGATCACCCACTCCATGCGCCCGGCCTCGATCTTCGCGAAGTCGAGCAGGTTGTTGATCATCCGCACCATGCGCTGGCACTCGCCGTCGATGACGCCGAGGAACTCGACGCGCTGCTGCGGGTCGAGCTGCGGGTCGTCGCGCAGGATCTCGGCAAACAGGCGGATCGACGTCAGCGGCGTGCGCAGGTCGTGCGTCACCATGTTGAGGAAGGCCGACTTGGCGTGGTTGGCCTCCTCGGCCGCGAGCCGGGCCGCCTGCAGGCTGTCCTCCCAGGTCTTGCGGTCGGTGACGTCGGTATAGGTCGTGACGAAGCCGCCGCCCGGCAGCGGCGTGCCGCGGACCTCGAGCACCGTGCCGTTGGGCCGCACGCGTTCGAAGCAATGCGGCGCGGCCTTGCGCGCCAGCTCGAGCCGCGACTCGACCTGCTCGTCGACCTCGCCCGGCCCGTAGTCGCCGCGCAGCGCGTTGAAGCGGAAGAAGTCGGCCAGCGGCCGGCCGAAGCTGCCCAGCTCGGCCGGGAAGTCGAGCAGCTCGAGGAAGTGCCCGTTCCATGCGACCAGGCGCAGCTCGCGGTCGAAGATGCTGAATCCCTGCGCCAGGTATTCGAGCCCGCTGACGATCATGTGGACGCGGCTGGCGTCCAGCCCCGGGGCGTGCGACATGGTGGAACTCCGCAGCTGGTCTGGGTTCATCGACGACGGCGATCTCGCCCCGAGTCACGCGGCGCGGGCTGGCGATCGTCGCACGCCGCGGCCCGAAGCGCCAGCGGCAGCGGCGGCCGCCGGCGCCGCGGCAGAATACGCGCGCGACGACGATCCATGAACCAGCGCATCGACGACGACCCCGCCGCGGCCCGGCTGCTCGAGGCCGCGGCGGCCGCGCTCGCCGCGCTGGCGTCGGCCGGCGGCCCCGAGGCGCTGGCGGCGCCCGGGCGCGCACCCGTCCTGCTGCGCGCCTTCCACGCCTACGCGGCGCCATTGGCGATCGTGCGCGACGACGGCAACGTCGTGCTCGCCAATGCCGCATGGCCGCAGCGTGGCGGTGGCGTCGATCACGCCAGCCTGCGCGCCACGATCGGGAGCGACTCGGGGCTGGGGCCGCTGCGGCTCGATGGCGCCGGCGATGCGCTGCCGGCGCAGGTGCTTCGGCTGGGCGAGCTGACGCTGGTCAGCCTGCTGGGCACCGAGGCCGGTGCCGGCCCGCCCGCGCCGTGGCAGGCGCGCGTGGCCGAGCTCGAGCGGCGGGTCGCCACCGACCACCTCACCGGGGTCTGGAACCGCGCGCACTTCGAGCGCCTGGTCGGCGGCGAGATCAGCGGCGCGCGCCGGCGCCGCCAGCCCATGTCGATCGTGCTGCTCGACATCGACGGCTTCAAGGCGGTCAACGACGGCCACGGCCATGCGGCAGGCGACGCGGTGCTGCGCGAGTTCGCCGCGGTCGTCGCCCGGCATGTGCGCGCGGCGGACCTCTTGTTCCGCTGGGGCGGCGAGGAGTTCGTCGTGCTCGCCGCCGGCACCGGCTACCGCGCGGCCGCGCGCGTCGCCGAGAAGCTGCGGCACGCGGTCGCCCGGCACCGCTTCCCGTTCGTCGAACGCCTGACCGCCAGCGCCGGCGTGGCCGAGTTCGACGGCGACGAGACGCCGCAGGCCTGGTTCGACCGCGCCGACGCCGCGCTGTACCGCGCCAAGGCGGCCGGCCGCGACCGCGTCGAGGTCGACCGGCGCGGCAATTCCGACCGCTGGGCCGCCGAGCGCGGCGCCGCGCCGCACCTGCAATGGCAGGAGTCCTACGAGTGCGGCCAGCCACTGATCGACGACGAGCACCGCGCGCTATTCGACACCGCGAACACGCTGATCGACGCCGCGCTGCGCGACGAGGGCCCCGAACCCGTCTGCGCGGCGCTGGCGGCGCTGATCAGCGAGGCCGAGCAGCATTTCGCGCACGAGGAGGCGCTGCTCGACGCGGCGCGCTACCCGGATCTGCAGCCGCACCGGCAGGCGCATGCCGCGCTGCTGCAGCGCGCGCAGGCGCTGCTCGCGCAGGCGCGCGCCGGGCAGGCGGCGTTCGGCGAGGTGGTCGAGTTCGCCGCGCGCGACCTCGTGCTGCGCCACCTGCTGGCGGCGGACCTGGCCTACTTCCCGATATTCACCGGCCCCACCGATCCCGCAGGCCGTGCCGAACCGGCGCCGCCTCGCCCGGGCGGCGCCTGACCGCGGCGGCCACGCGCCGGGGCGGCCGGACGCCTCGTACCCATTCGGGTTCGATCGACAAGGAATGGTCTCTCGGCGATCAACCGCCATCGGCCCTGAGCGGCCGCTCAGCCGATGGCCTCCTTTGGCTGCCACGTGCCAGCGTGCCAAGGCTGCCGCGCCCCCTCTCCCTCCAATCGGGATAGGGGCCGGTCCTGACGGACCGGGCCCCTCCCACACCACCCGGCATGCGGGTCCGCACCGGGCGGTTGAAGCGGTTGAGGCGGCAGCGCGAGTTGCCTCGTTCTGCCCCTGGTGAGTTGGACTGCGAC
>JACPVA010000023.1 GCA_016191995.1 Burkholderiales bacterium
AATGCACTTGTTCGTTCATTCTAGGGCCCGAGAGACCCCAGGGCCAACCCGGCGAAGCCCGCCGACGGCGCGCACCGCGTCGCCGACCCCCTCCGACCCGCACGACGACGGAAGACCCCGCGATGAAAGACAGCCTGCAGCCCGGCGTGGCCAGCACCGTGACCTTCGAGGTCGACCGCGAGCGCACGATCGACTTCATGGGCGAGAGCGCGCGCGTGTACGCCACCCCGATGCTGGTGCGCGATATCGAGGTCGCATGCCGCAACCTGCTGCTCGACCATGTCGACGCCGGCGAGGACTCGGTCGGCACGCGGGTCGAGATCGACCACATCGGCGCCACGCTGCTGGGCATGAAGGTGACGCTGACGGTGCGCGTGGCGAGCGTCGCCGGCCGCTCGGTGGTGTTCGACATCGAGGGCAGCGACGCGGTCGAGCCGATCGTCCGCGGCCGCCATTCGCGTTTCGTCGTCGACGTCCAAAAGACCGCGCAGCGGCTGGCGGCAAAGGCGCAGAAGGCGGCATCGACTTGACAGAATGGGTGGGTCGTCACTGCACTCCCTTCCCGCGATGAACGCCACGACCGAAACGACCGCAACGACCGGCCAGACCGACACGACCACGAGCCGCTCCCGCCGCGTCCCGACCTACTGCTACCAGTGCGTCGCCGGGCCTGATCTGCTGACGGTCAAGGTCGAGAACGGCGTCGCCACCGAGGTCGAGCCCAACTTCTGCGCCGCCGAGGTCCACCCCGGCGGCGGCAAGGTTTGCGTCAAGGCCTTCGGGCTGATCCAGAAGACCTACAACCCGAACCGGGTGCTGGCGCCGATGAAGCGCACCAACCCGAAGAAGGGCCGCGACGAGGACCCGGGCTTCGTCGAGATCTCGTGGGACGAGGCGATGTCCGCGGTCGCCGACAAGCTCAACGCGATCCGCGCCACCGGGCTGCTCGACGCGTCGGGTTATCCGCGTGTGGCGGCGAGCTTCGGCGGCGGCGGCACGCCGCAGTTCTACATGGGCACCTTCCCGGCCTTCCTCGCCGCCTGGGGGCCGGTCGACATGGGGTTCGGATCCGGCCAGGGTGTCAAGTGCTACCACTCGGAGCACCTGTACGGCGAGCTGTGGCACCGCGCCTTCATCGTCGCCGCCGACACGCCGAGCTGCAACTACCTGATCTCCTGCGGCAACAACATCGAGGCCGCCGGCGGCGTGGTCGGCGTCTGGCGGCACTCGAGGGCGCGCATCCGCGGCATGAAGCGGGTGCAGGTCGAGCCGCACCTGTCGATCACCGGCGCCTGCTCGGCGCAGTGGGTGCCGATCCGGCCCAAGACCGACGCCGCGTTCCTGTACGCGCTGATCCACGTCATGCTGCACGAGGCGGCGCGCGACAAGCTCGACCTGCCGCACCTGGCGCGGCACACCAACTCGCCCTACCTCGTCGGCCCGCACGGCTACTACCTGCGCGACCGCGCGACGCGCAAGCCGCTGGTCTGGGACGAGGCCAGCGGCCGCGCGGCGACGCACGATGCGCCCGCCATCCGCGAGGCGCTGAGCGCCAGCGTGCAGGTCGACGCGGTCGAGATCGGCGCCGACGACGAGCTGCTGGCCGACGGCATGCTGGCGGGCCAGACCGCATTCGACAAGCTGGTCGCGCACATGGCGCCGTACTCGCCCGAATGGGCCGCGGGCATCTGCGACGTGCCGGCGGCGGCGATGCGCAAGATCGCCAACGAGTACCTGGACCACGCCTGCGTCGGCCAGACGGTCGAGATCAACGGCAAGACGATGCCGTACCGGCCGGTCGCCGTGACGCTGGGCAAGACCGTCAACAACGGCTGGGGCGGCTACGAATGCTGCTGGGCGCGCACGCTGCTTGCGACGCTGGTCGGCGCGCTCGAGGTGCCCGGCGGGACGATCGGCACCACGGTGCGGCTTGTGCGGCCGATGGCCGGGCGCCACGAAAGCGTCAGGCCGGGCCCCGACGGCTTCATGGACTACCCGTTCAACCCGACGTCCAAGGAGGGCTGGTCGGCGCGGCCGAATATCCGCAACGCCTACAAGACGATGGTGCCGCTGACCGGCAACAACGCCTGGGCACAGGCGCTGGGGCCGACGCACTTCTCGTGGATGTTCCTCGACGAGACGCCCAAGGGCCTGCCCAAGGTCGAGCCGCCCGACGTCTGGTTCGTCTACCGCACCAACCCGGCGATCTCGTTCTGGGACACGCCCGGCATCGGCGACAAGATCGCGCGCTTCCCGTTCGTCGTCGCCTTCGCCTACACGCGCGACGAGAGCAACCACTACGCCGACATCCTGCTGCCCGACGCGACCGACCTCGAGGGCCTGCAGCTGCTGCGGCTGGCGGCGACCAAGTACCAGGAGCAGTTCTGGGACCACGAGGGCTTCGCGCTGCGCCAGCCGGCGGTGGCCACGCGCGGCCAGGCGCGCGACTTCAGCGATATCTGCACCGAGCTGGCGCAGCGCTGCGGCCTGCTCGAGAAATACAACGCGGCGATCAACCGTGGCACCTGCGGCGTGCCGCTGAAGACCGAGTACGGCGACTTCACGCTCGACCCGGCGGTGCCGCACACGCGCGACGAGATCTGGGACGCGGCGTGCAAGTCCGCCAGCGCCGAGCTGAGCGACGGCGCCGAGGTGCTGGGGCTGGACTGGTGGAAGGAGCACGGCTTCAAGACGCGACCCTTCCCGCGCGACCAGTGGTACCTCTACCCGACGGTGGTCGAGCGCGGGCTGCGCTTCGAGATGCCGTACCAGGAGCGCATCAAGCGCGTCGGCGAGGAGCTCGGCCGCCGGCTGCACGAGTCGGGCATGGACTGGTGGGACAAGCAGCTCGCCGAGTACCAGCCGCTGCCGCCGTACAAGGACTTCCCCGGGCTGTGGGAGCACAGCCTCGTGTCGCTCGGCGGCAGGCCGGCGGACTATCCGTTCTGGCTCGTCACCGCGCGCAGCATGCAGTATGCGTGGGGCGGCAACGTCGGCGTGCAGATGATCCACGAGGTCGCCGGCAACGTCGCCGGCCACGGCGGCATCGTGATGAACCCGGCCGCGGCCGAGCGGCTCGGCGTCGAGGAGGGCGACCTGGTCGAGATCGCGACGCCGCGGCGCAGCACGCACGGCCACGTCGTGCTGCGCCAGGGCATCCGCCCCGACACGCTGCTGCTGGTCGGCCAGTTCGACCACTGGGTGACGCCGCTGGCGAAGGACTTCGGCGTGCCGAGCCTGAACAAGCTGGCCGAGATGTCGCTGGACCTGACCGACGCCACCGGGTCGGGGTCGGACCTGGTACGTGTCAAGGTCAGCAAGGCTGCCGGGAGACTGGCATGACGCGGTGGACGATGGTCGCCGACCTGCGGCGCTGCGTCGGCTGCCAGACCTGCACCGCCGCGTGCAAGCACGCCAACGCGACGCCGCCGGGCGTGCAGTGGCGGCGCGTGCTCGACATGGAGGTCGGCAGCTTCCCCGACGTGCAGCGCGTCTTCATCCCGGTCGGCTGCCAGCACTGCGAGGACCCGCCTTGCATGCACGTGTGCCCGAGCACGGCGACCAGGAAGCGCCCCGACGGCATCGTCACGATCGACTACGACATCTGCATCGGCTGCTCGTACTGCGCCGTCGCCTGCCCCTACCAGGCGCGCTACAAGACCGAGCGCGCCAGCTTCGCCTACGGCAGCGCGAGCGAGCACGAGCAGGCGCGCTTCGACGAGGGGCGGCTCGGCGTGGCGACGAAGTGCACCTTCTGCGTCGACCGCATCGACGCCGGGCTCGCCAAGGGGCTGAAGCCGGGTGTCGACCCCGAGGCCACGCCGGCCTGCGTCAACGCCTGCATCGCCGAGGCACTGGCCTTCGGCGATATCGAGGATCCCGCGAGCAACGTCTCGCAGCTGGTGGCCGAGAACCGTCACTTCCGCATGCACGAGGAGCTCGGCACCGGCCCGAACTTCTACTACCTGTGGGACCGCGCCGACGGCGGCGATGGCGAGGGGGAATCATGAGCTACGGCCCCAAGCCCTGGCACCAGACCTCGTGGGACGCGCGCGCGGCGGCCAACTTCATGGCCGGCGGCGCCGGCAGCGGGCTGATCGTCGCCACCGCGCTCGGCGGCGGGCCGCGCTGGGCCTTCCTGCTCGGCGCGGCGATCGTCGGCATCGGGCTGCTTTGCGTGTGGGCCGAGATCGGCCGCCCGTGGCGCGCGATCAATGTCTTCTTCCACCCGCAGACCTCGTGGATGACGCGCGAGGCGATCGTCGCGCCCGGCCTGATGCTGATGGCGCTGGCGGCGGCTTTCGGCATCGCGGGGGCGGACTGGCTGGCGGCGCTGGCGGCGCTCGGCTTCGTCTACTGCCAGGGCCGCATCCTGTGCGCGTCGCGCGGCATCCCGGCCTGGCGCGAGCCGACGATCGTGCCGCTGATCGTCGCCACCGGGCTGGCCGAGGGATTCGGGCTGTGGATGCTGCTGGCCGGGCGCGCGGCATCGCTCGTCGCGTGGATCGTGCTGGCCGCCGCGCTGCTGGCGCGCCAGTGGCTGTGGAGCCGCTGGCGCGCGCGCATCCAGGCCGCGCCGAAGGCGCTCGCCGCGGCCGACGCCGCGGGGCGCTGGTTCCAGGCCGGCACGCTGCTGGCGCTGGCGCTGGCCGTGGCGGCGCTGCTGGCGCCGCTGCCGCCGGCGGCGTCATGGGGCTTGCAGATCGCCGCCGGGCTGGCGGCGCTGCTGGCCGGGCAGTGGTTCAAGTTCACGCTCGTCACGCAAGCGGCCTTCAACCAGGGATTCGCGCTGCCGCACCTGCCGGTGCGCGGCGTGCGGCGCTGACGCCGACGACAAGACAAGGACGACAGGAGACAAGACGATGGTCGCCCCTACCGAGGCCGTGGCATCCGGCAACGCGCTGCACCCGGCGCAGGAGAAGATGTCGCGCGACGAGCTGAGCGCGCTGCAGCTCGACCGCCTGCGCACGACGCTGCGCAGCGCCTGGAACCACGTGCCATGGCATCGCGAGCGCATGCAGGCCGCCGGGCTGCACCCGGACGACCTGCGCGAGCTCGCCGACCTGCAGCGGCTGCCGTTCACGGTCAAGACCGACCTGCGCGACCATTACCCGTTCGGCCTGTTCACGCGGCCCGTGTCGTCGCTGGCGCGCATCCACGCCTCGTCGGGGACGACCGGCAAGCCGACCGTCGTCGGCTACACCATGGGGGACCTGGATCGCTGGGCCGACCTTATGGCGCGCTCGATGCACTGCGCCGGCGCGCGCGCCGGCGACCTGGTGCACAACGCCTACGGCTACGGCCTCTTCACCGGCGGTCTGGGCGCGCACGATGGCGCGACGAGGCTGGGATGCGCGGTGGTGCCGGTCTCCGGCGGCGGCACCGAGCGCCAGATCGCGCTGATCATGGACTTCCACCCGCGCGTGCTGTGCGCCACCCCGTCCTACGCGCTGGCGATGGCCGAGGTCGCCGAACAGATGGGTGTCGATCTGCGCGGCAGCGGCCTGGCAGTCGGCATGTTCGGCGCCGAGCCCTGGAGCGCGGCGATGCGCGAGGAGATCGAGGCCCGCATCGGGCTGCGCGCGGTCGACGTCTACGGGCTGTCGGAGATCATGGGGCCGGGGGTGGCCTGCGAGTGCGAGTGCCGCGCCGGGCTGCACGGCTGGGAGGACCATTTCCTGTTCGAGGTCATCGACCGCGATACCGGCAAGCCGCTGCCCGACGGCGAGGCGGGCGAGCTCGTCATCACGACGCTGACCAAGGAAGCGCTGCCGATGCTGCGCTACCGCACGCGCGATATCACCCGCGTGACGCGCGAGCGCTGCGACTGCGGCCGCACCCATGTGCGGATCCTGCGCGTGACCGGGCGCAGCGACGACATGCTGATCATCCGCGGCGTCAACGTCTACCCGTCGCAGGTCGAGGCGGTGCTGGTCGGCCGCCCCGGGCTGGCGCCGCACTACCAGCTCGTCGTCTCGCGCCAGGGCCACCTGGACCACCTGCGCGTCGAGGTCGAGGCGCTGCCCGACATCAGCGAGGACGGCTACCCGGCGCTGGCTGCCGACGCCGTCCACCACATCAAGTCGATCATCGGCGTCAGCGCCGAGATCGCCGTCCTCGCCCCGGGCAGCGTGCCGCGCTCGCAGGGCAAGGCAGTGCGCGTTCGCGACCTGCGGCCCAAGGAAGGCTGAGGTGAGGTTCGAGCTGCGGATCGAGGCATCGCGGGCCGTTGCGGCCTGCGCTGCTGCCGCATGCGTCGACCGCGCGAGCCGAGGGCAGCGGGGGCCCTTCCCCTCCATGCCCGGGGACAGTGCCCCGGGCGCTCGCCAGGCACAAACAGTCCGCAGGACTGTTTGTGTCCGGGCTCGCTCCCCCGCCATCGGCCTTCGGCCGCTGGCTCCTCCTTTACTTACGGGGAAGGGCACCCACCGTCCTCGGCAGGCCGCCGTGGTGGTGTTCGACCGTCGAATACCTAGGCGGCGGCAGGCCAAGGTCGGCGGGCACCCTCCCACGGAAGTAAAGGAGGAGGGCCGGGCGCAGCCCGGCCCGGGGGACATGGAGTGGGAGGGTGCCCGCCGACCTTGGCACGCGCGAACGTCGAACACAGCGCAGACCACCTGTCGCCCTCACCTCGCGAGTCCTTCGCAGGCCACCGTCAAGGAATGGCCCGAAACCCGAACGTCCAGGCGTGCCGGAACTTGTCGCGCGCCTCTCATGCACCGCTGGTGGTCGAAGCGTTGCGCTCAGGAGATCCATCCATGACCCATCGACTGCTCCAGATCACCGTCAACGGCCGGCGCCAGAAGGTCGCCGCGCGCGACAGCGCGACGCTGCTGGAGGTGCTGCGCGACTCGCTGCAGCTCACCGGCACCAAGCAGGGCTGCGACGGCGGCGAGTGCGGGGCCTGCACCGTGCTCGTCGACGGCGAGCCGCGGCTGGCGTGCATCACGCTGGCCGCCAGCGTCGAGGCGCGCCATATCGAGACGATCGAGGCGCTCGCGCAGCAGGGCAGGCTGTCGGCGCTGCAGCGCGCGTTCCACGAGAAGCTCGGCGCGCAGTGCGGCTTCTGCACCCCGGGGATGGTGATGGCCGCCGAAGCGCTGCTCAGGCGCGAGCCGCACCCGACCGAGACGCAGATCCGCGAGGCGCTTTCGGGCAATCTTTGCCGCTGCACCGGCTACGTCAAGATCGTCGAGTCCGTGCAGACTGCCGCGGAGGCCAAGCCATGAAATTCGAGCAAGTCCACCTGCCGCACGAGCCCGCGCCGCCGACGCATTCGGTCGGCCAGCGCCGGCCGCTCATCGACGGCGTCGAGAAGGTCAGCGGGCGCGCGCGCTATACCGCCGACCTGCCCTTCCCCGGCGCGCTGGTCGGCCGCATCGGCCGCAGCGCGGTCGCGCACGGCATCATCCGCCGCATCGACGCCACGCGCGCGCTGGCGATCCCCGGCGTGCGCGCCGTCGTCACGGGGCAGGATTTCTCGGCCCCCTACGGCGTGATCCCGATCGCGCAGAATGAATGGCCGCTGGCGCGCGACCGCGTGCGCTACCGCGGCGAGCCGCTGTTCGCCGTCGCCGCCGACGATATCGACACCGCCGAGGCGGCGCTGGCCGCGGTCGAGGTCGAGATCGAGGCGCTGCCGGCCTACTTCGACGCCGCGTCCGCGCGCGCCGAGGATGCCGTGCGGCTGCACGACAACAAGCCGGGCAACGTCGAGCGCAGCGTCGAGCAGGATTTCGGCGATGTCGACGCTGGCTTCGCTGCGTCCGACCTCGTGATGGAGCGCGTCTTCGACTGCGCCGAGGTTTCGCACGGCCAGATCGAGCTCAACGCCACCGTCGCGCAATGGGACCCCGAGCGCCAGCATCTGACGCTGCACTCGGTGACGCAGGTGCCCTACTACCTGCACCTGATGCTGGCGCAGACGCTGGGGCTGGACAGCGCGGCGATCCGCGTCGTCAAGCCCTTCGTCGGCGGCGGCTTCGGCCACCGGGTCGAGCCGCTCAACTTCGAGATGGTCGCCGGCTGTCTCGCGCGTGCCGCCTGCGGCACGGTCAAGCTCGAGCTGACGCGCGAGGACTCCTTCCTGACGCACCGCGCGCGCCCGGCCACGCACACGCGGCTGAAGATCGGCATGAGCAAGGACGGCCGCATCAACGCCGTCGACGCCGAGGTCGTCCAGCGCGGCGGCGCCTACGCCGGCTATGGCCTGGTGACGATCCTGTACGCGGGCGCGCTGCTGCACGCGCTGTACATGATCGGCGCGGTGCGCTACCGCGGCTGGCGCGTCTACGCCAACCTGCCGCCCTGCGGCGCGATGCGCGGCCACGGCGCGGTCAACGTCCGCATCGCCTTCGAGGCGATGCTCGACGAGATGGCCGACGCACTCGGGATCGACCCGTTCGCGCTGCGCCGCGCCAACCTGATCACGCCGCCCTACCGCACGCTGAACGACCTGCAGGTCAACTCCTACGGCCTGCCGCAATGCCTGGATGCGGTCGAGCGCGCCAGCGGCTGGAAGGAGCGCCGCGGCAAGCTCGGCGCCGACGGCCCGATCCGCCGCGGCCTCGGCATGGCCTGCTCGCACTATGTCTCGGGGTCGGCCAAACCGGTGCACTGGAGCGGCGAGCCGCACGCGGTGATCAACCTCAAGCTCGACTTCGATGGTGGCATCACGATCCTGACCGGCGCAAGCGATATCGGCCAGGGATCGTCGACGCTGCTGACGCAGATCGTCGCCGAGGTGCTGCTGCTGCCGATGGCGCGCATCCGCGTCGTCGCCACCGACAGCGCGCTGACGCCGAAGGACAACGGCTCGTACTCGTCGCGCGTGTCGTTCATGGTCGGCAACGCCGCGCTGCGTGCGGCCGAGGCGATGAAGCGCGTGCTCGTCGAGGCCTCGGCGCGGCGGCTGAACGTCGCGCCCGAGCAGGTCGAATGGCTCGGCGAATGCTGCCGTGTCGTCGGCGGCGAGACCGACGGCGCGCAGCTCGACTTCGCGCAGGTCGTGCAGGCGGCGCTGGTCGAGTCCGGCACGCTGACCGTCAAGGGCGCCTGGTCGACGCCGCCGGAGACGCAGGGCGGCAAGTTCCGCGGCGCCGCGGTCGGCTCGACCGCCGGCTTCTCGTATGCGGCGCAGGTGGCCGAGGTCGAGGTCGACGAGGATACCGGCATCGTTCGCGTCGTCGGCATCTGGGTCGCGCACGATTGCGGGCGCGCGATCAACCCGCTCGCGGTCGAGGGGCAGGTTCAGGGCGCGATCTGGATGGGGCTCGGGCAGGCGCTGTCGGAGGAAAACCGCTACCACGAGGGGCTGCCGCTGGGGCCCAACTTCCTCGACTACCGCATGGTCAACGTGCTCGACACGCCGCCGATCGACGTCACGCTGGTCGAGAGCATCGACCCGCTGGGCCCGTTCGGCGCCAAGGAGGCGAGCGAAGGCGGTCTGCACAGCGTGCCGCCGGCGATCGCCGCCGCGGTCTACGACGCGGTCGGCGTGCGCGTGCACGAGACGCCGATCACCCAGGACCGGCTGCTGGAGGCGATCCACCAGCGCCGGCGCGACGAAAAACTGGCTGCCGCGCGCGCGGCGCGCTCCGGCACGGGCAAGGCCGTGCCGGCGAGCGCGTCCGCCGCCGAGGCGAGGAGCTGATCCGATGCGTCCGATCGAGGATATCCAGCTCGTCCGTCCGGCGACGCTGACCGACGCCGCGCTGCTGCTGGCCGAGGAGGGCTCGCGGCTGGTCGCCGGCGGTACCGACTTGCTGCCCAATATGCGCCGCGGCATCGCCGACCCGGCGGTGCTGATCGATCTCACCGGCGTCGCCGGCATCGGCGCGATCGAGCCGCACCACGGCCAGTGGCGCTTCGGCGCCGGCGTCACGCTGGCGACGATCGAGCGCCACGCGCAGATCGCGCGCGAGCTGCCCGCGCTCGCGCAGGCGGCCGGCGCGGTCGCCGGGCCGGCACACCGCAGCGCCGCGACGCTGGCCGGCAACCTGTGCCAGGACACGCGCTGCGTCTACTACAACCAGAGCGAGTGGTGGCGCCGCAGCAATGGCTGGTGCCTCAAGCTGAAGGGCGACACCTGCCATGTCGCGCCGCACGGCAAGCGCTGCCACGCCGCCTACCAGGGCGATGTCGCCGCCGCGCTGCTGGCCTACGGCGCCGAGGTCGAGATCGTCGGCGTCGAGAAGGTCTTCCGCCGCCCGCTCGCCGAGCTGTACCACGACGACGGCGCGGCGCACCTGACGCTGGGCGCGAACGAGGTCGTCGCCGCGGTGCATGTTCCGGCCGGCCAGGCCGGCCGCGTCAGCGGATTCCGCAAGGCGCGCACGCGCAGCGGGATGGACTTCCCGCTCGCCAGCGTCGCGCTCGCGCTGCGCCTGGAGGGAGGTGTGCTCGCCGAGCTCTCGGTCGGCATCAGCGGCACCAACTCGCACCCGTTGAAGCTCGACGGCACCTACGCGCTGCTCGGACGCCCGGTCGACGACGCGGCGCTGGCGACGCTGGGCAAGCTGGTCGCCAAGCAGGTCACGCCGATGCGCAGCACCTTCACCGCGTCCAACCATCGCCGGCTCGTCGCGTCGGCGACCGCGCAGCGGCTGCTGCGCGAGCTCGCCGCCGGCGCGGCATGAACGCAGCCAGGTCGCTGCCAGGCAAGCGGTCCGGCGCACGCCGATGACCCCATCCGCAGGGAGACAAGCCCCATGACCCGCATCCTTCGCCGCGAGCAGTTTTCCGAGCAGACCTTCCTGTGGGAGGTCGAGGCTCCCGATGTCGCCCAGGCCGCCGAGGCCGGGCACTTCGTCATGCTGCGGCTGGACGAGGCCGGCGAGCGCATCCCGCTGACGGTGGCCGACTTCGACCGCGAGCGCGGAACCGTCACCGTCGTCGTGCAGTCGCTCGGCCGCACGACGCGCGAGATGCGCGACCGCTATGCTGCAGGAGACCACTTCGCCGACTTCGTCGGCCCTCTCGGGCTGCCGCAGCATATCGAGCAGGTCGGCCATGTCGTGCTGGTCGGTGGCGGGCTGGGCGTGGCGCCCGTCTACCCGCAGCTGCGCGCCTTCAAGCAGGCCGGCAACCGCACGACCTGCATCGTCGGCTTTCGCAACCAGGAGCTGATCTTCTGGGCCGACAAGCTGCGCGAGTGGGCCGACGAGCTGATCGTCTGCACCGACGACGGCAGCTTCGGCCGCCCGGGATTCGTCACCGCGGCACTGAAGGACCTCATCGAGCGCGACCGCCCCGACCTGGTGGTCGCGATCGGCCCGATGCCGATGATGCAGGCCTGCACCGAGACCACGCGCCCCTACGGCGTGCCGACCAAGGTCTCGCTCAACACCATCATGGTCGACGGCACCGGCATGTGTGGGTCGTGCCGCGTCACGGTCGGCGGCGAGGTCAAGTTCGCCTGCGTCGACGGGCCGGACTTCGACGCCCACCAGATCGACTTCAAGGAGCTGCTGGCGCGCCAGAAGCGCTTCAAGACGCAGGAGCAGCAGGCCAACTCCGACCTCGACCATGTCTGCAGCCTCGAGGAGCTGCTCGTCAAGCAGGGCAAGCGCACCTACAAGAAATACTCGGCGCTGGAGCGCACCCAGGTGCCGATGCCCGAGCGCGAGCCGCACGAGCGCGCGCAGAGCTTCGACGAGGTCAACCTCGGCTACGACTGGGCCGCCGCGCTGCGCGAGAGCGAGCGCTGCATCCAGTGCCTCAAGCCCACCTGCATCGAGGGCTGCCCGGTCCGCATCGATATCCCGCGCTTCATCCGCCACCTGCTGCTGCGCGACCTGGAGTCGGCGGTCGACGCGATCTACGACTCCAGCCCCTTCCCGTCGGTGTGCGGCCGCGTCTGCCCGCAGGAGAGCCAGTGCGAGGCGCAGTGCGTGCTCGTCAAGGCCAAGATGCAGCCGGTGGCGATCGGGCGGCTGGAGCGCTTCGTCGGCGACTTCGCCGCCCAGCGCCCGGTCGAGCCGCCGAAGGTCGACCAGCCGCTGGGCCGGGTCGCGATCGTCGGCTCCGGCCCCGGCGGGCTGGCCGCCGCGGCCGACCTGATCAAGCTCGGCGCCGAGGTCACGGTCTACGAGGCGTTGCACGTCATCGGCGGCGTGCTGCGCTACGGCATCCCGTCGTTCCGCCTGCCGCGCGACATCATCGACCGCGAGGTCAACCGGCTGCGCGACGGCGGCGTGAAGTTCGAGACCAACAAGGTCATCGGCAAGACCTTCCGCGTCGAGCAGCTGACCGGCGAGATGGGCTTCGACGCGGTCTTCGTCGCCGCCGGCGCCGGCGCGCCGTCGTTCCTCGGCATCCCGGGCGAGTCCGCCGGGCAGGTCTATTCGGCCAACGAGTTCCTCACGCGCGTCAACCTGATGGGCGGCGACCGCTTCCCGTACCGCGACACGCCGATCGGGCTGGGGCAGCGGGTGGTCGTGATCGGCGCGGGCAATACGGCGATGGACTGCCTGCGCACCGCCAAGCGGCTCGGCGCGGCCGAGGTGCGCTGCGTCTACCGGCGCAGCGAGGCCGAGGCGCCGGCGCGCATCGAGGAGCTGCGCCACGCGAAGGAGGAAGGCATCGTCTTCAGCTTCCTGCATGCGCCGGTGGAGATCCTGCTGGACGAGGCTGGCGACGTGCGCGGGATGAAGGCCCAGCGCATGGCGCTGGGCGAGCCGGATGCGCGCGGGCGGCGCAGCCCGGTACCGCTGGACGAGTTCGTCGAGTTCGCCTGCGACACCGTGATCTACGCGCTCGGGACCAAGGCCAACCCGATCGTCGGCCGCGCGACCAAGGGGCTGGCGCTGGACAAGCGCGGCTACATCGTCGCCGACGAGACGACGCAGGCGACCAACCTGCGCGGCGTCTTCGCCGGCGGCGACATCGTCACCGGCGGGGCGACCGTGATCCTGGCGATGGCCGCCGGGCGGCGTGCGGCGCGCGCGATCGGCAGCTGGCTGCAGCAAGGCGCAAGCGCCTGGCCGCCGGCGGCCGAGGCGCCGGACGCGCTCGCAGCCCCCGAGCCGCTGGAGCCGGCCACGCCCTGAGCGCCGGCGCGCCGCGCGCCTGCGACGCCCCACGAGTTCGAAGGAGACCGAAGATGATGCTGTGCCCGAAGTGCCACCAGCCGCTGGCCGAGCAGGACGAAGGGCTGTATATCTGCTGCGCCGGCGCGCCGATGCAGTGGCAGTGCGGCGAATGCGGCAAGATCAGCGAGGGTTTTGCGTTCCCGTACGGCGCCTGCCCGCAGTGCGGCGGCCGGCTCGCGCTGCGCGAGGATGCGGCGCAGACCGCCGATGCGGCGGCGATGGCGGCGGTGCGCACCGCGTTCGAGATCGAGCTCGGCGGGCGTGCGTTCTACCAGCGCGCCGCGGCCGACTGCGACGACGCCGAGCTGCGCGCGCTGTTCGGCCGCTTCGCGGTGATGGAAGGCGAGCATATGGAGACGCTGTCGCGGCGCTACCACGTCGACATGCCCGCACCTTCGGCCGAGTTCAGGCTGCAGACCGCGGCCGTCTATGCCGATGCCAGGCCGCCGGCGGACGCCGCCGACCTGTTCAAGCTCGCGATCGCGCTGGAGAAGCGCGCCGTGGCCTTCTTCACCGAGCGCGCCGCGGCGATCCCCGCTGGCGCCCCCGAGCACCGGCTGTACGACGAGCTCGCCGCCGAGGAGCGCGAGCATGCGCAGATGCTGACGGCCGAGTATGCGCGCTGGCGCGACCGCTTGCCGGGCTTGTATGGCGGCACGGCACCGACGCTGGCCGCGCACCTGGCCGCGCCCGGCAGTGCGGCGGCGATGAATGCCGCCGAGCTGCTGCTGGCCGGCCACGACGACGAATCGACCGCGCTGGAGTGCGGCGACGAGCGCATCAGCTACGGCCAGCTGCGCGACCGCGCCGCACGTGCCGCCGCGGTCTGGCACGCGCGCGGGCTGCGCCCGGGCGACCGCGTCGCGATCAAGCTGCCCGACGGCATCGACTGGGTCGTCTGCTGGCTCGGGACGATCTGGGCCGGCGGTGTGGCGGTCGGCGTCAACCCGCGCATCCCGGCGCCCGAATACCAGTACATCCTCGAGGAGGCCGGATTCAACGTCATCGTCGCCGAGTCGGCCGACGATACGCCGGCACCGTGGAACGAGCGCGTGATCACGCTCGCCGAGGGCCGCAGCGCCGTCGCGGCGGCCAAGCCGGTGCCGCCGGTGCTGCTCGCCGACGACAGCCCGATGTTCTGGGTCCACTCCTCGGGCACCTCGGGGCGGCCGAAGGCGGTCGTGCACGCGCAGCGCTGCGTGCGCGAGGTCGGCCGCATCTCGGCCGAGCGCATGGGCATGCGCGCCGGCGACCGGCTGCTCGCCAGCTCAAAGCTCTTCTTCGCCTACCCGCTGACCAACCTGCTGCTCGCCGGGCTGCGCAACGGCGCGACGCTGATCCTGGATCCGACCTGGCCGACGCCGCAGACCGTCGCGCAGGCGGTCGAGCGCACCCGGCCCGACATGCTGTTCAGCGTGCCGTCGCTGTACCGCCACCTGCTGCACGAAGGGCTGGCGCCGGCCATCGCCGCCGCCGGCGTGCGCTGCTGCGTGTCGGCCGGCGAGGCGCTGCCGGCCACGCTGCGCCAGGCCTGGCACGACGCCACCGGGCTGCCGATGATCAACGGCTACGGCGCCTCCGAGGTGCTGGTGCTGGTGATGACCGAGGTCGACGGCGACGACGGGCTGCAGGTCTCGCCCGGCACCGAGGTCGCGCCGCTCGACCCCGAGGCCGCCGACGCCGGCGGCCCGACCCGGCTGCTGATCGCCAGCCCGATGCAGGCGCTGGGCTACCTGGACCGCCCGGCGGCGCAGGCCGACAGCTTCCGTGAAGGGCGCTTCTGCCCGGCCGACCTCTTCGTCCGCACCGCCGGCGGCGGCTGGCGCTTCGGCGGGCGCGAGGATTCGCTGGTCAAGATCAGCGGGCGCTGGGTCAACCTGGTCGAGCTGGAGGAGAAGCTCGCCGCCGGCGTATCCGGGCTGCGCGAGGCCGCGGTCGTCTGCGCGCCCGACGCCGACGGCGTCGACGCGGTCGGCCTCTTCTACGCCGGCAGCGACGACGAGGAAGCGCGGCGCGAGCTCGAGGCGCGCATCGCCGCGCTGCCCAAATACCAGCGCCCGGCCTGGGTCAAGCCGATCGACGCGCTGCCGCGCACGCCGACCGGCAAGCTGCTGCGGCGAATGCTGGTGGAGCGGCTGCGCGGGGGTTGAGCGGTCCGGTGAGGAGAACGCCCGAGGGTCCTCGGGACAGACCGGCTCGCCCGCCCCGACGTCCAGCGCCTGGTTCCGACGATCAGTTCGCGCCGCCGCAGCCGACCTCGTCGCGGTGCCCGAAGCCGAGCCGGTTGTCGATCAGATAGAGTCGCGCCGGAACGAAGCGGTACCAGGCCACGCGCGCCAGCGCCTCGGCGATACGCGCCGGCGCGCGCGCGACGAGCGGGAAGCGCTGCGCATACAGTGCGCGCGCCTGGTCGCGCGCGTCGCCTTCGAGCCGCTCGACCCGGCCCTCGGCCTGCACGCCGTGGATCTCGGGCCAGTCGTCGTAGTCGCGCTGGATCGTGATCGCGACACGAGCGTCGCGCGCCAAGTCCGCGGCGTGGCGAGTGCGCGGCGACGACAGGAAGAACAGCTCCCAGCCCGATTCGGTGCGCGCGCTCGCGTAGAACACCGCCGCCGCCCAGGGCCCGTGCTCGCCGGCGGTGGCCAGCGTCATCACGTGGTGCGCCTGCAGGAAGGCATCGACACGCACGCGCAGCGGGTCGGTCACGCCTGCGGCCCCGCCTCGTCGCCGCGCGCCGCCGACTGCGCCTCGTGCAGCCGCTTGAGCCGGTAGGCGAGCTGCGGCCGCGACAGCCCGAGCAGCCGTGCCGCCGACGACAGGTTGCCGCGCGCCTTGTCGACCGCGGTCTCGAGCAGCATGGCCTCGATCTGGTCCAGCGTCATGACGCCGTTGAGCACCGCCTCGCACAGCGCGCGGCCGGCCGGCCAGCCGCCGCCGCCCAGGCCGTCGACCATCTCCAGCCCGGCCTCGTGCAGCTCGCGCGTGCTGCAAGGGAACAGGTGCGTCGCCTCGACGCGCCCGCCGCTGGGCGCCAGCAGCACGCCGCGCTCGACCATGTTCTGCAGCTCGCGCACGTTGCCGGGCCACGAATAGCTCAGCATCGCGCGCTTGGCCAGGTCGGTGAAGCCGCGCAGCTTCTTGCCCGCGATCGCCTCGTACTTGCCGAGGAAGTGACGCGCCAGCGGCGAGATGTCCTCCTTGCGCTCGCGCAGCGGCGGGATCTCGATCTCGTAGGCGTTGAGCCGGTAGTACAGGTCGGAGCGGAAGCGCCCGTCCTTGACTTGCTGCGCCAGCCGCTGGTGCGTCGCGGCGACGACGCGCACGTCGACCTTGCGCGGCTGCGTGCCGCCCAGGCGCTCGACCTCGCCCTCCTGCAGCACGCGCAGCAGCTTGGCCTGCGCCGACAGCGGCAGGTCGCCGATCTCGTCGAGGAACAGCGTGCCGCCGTCGGCGCGCTCGAAGCGCCCCGGGCGCGCGACCTGGGCCCCGGTGTAGGCGCCACGCTCGGCGCCGAACAGCTCGGACTCGAGCAGCTCGTGCGGGATCGCGGCGCAGTTGACGGCGACGAAGGGCTTGTCGGCGCGCGGGCTCATGCGGTGCAGCGCGCGCGCGAACAGCTCCTTGCCGACCCCCGTCTCGCCCAGCAGCAGCACGGCGATGCGGCTGGGTGCGGCGGCGCGCAGCAGCTCGCATGCGGCGCGGAACCCCGGCGACTGGCCGATCAGGTTGACCCCGCCCAGCCCGACCTCGCCGATGCGCTGCTCGTCGATCGTCGAGCGCAGCTGGCCGACCTGCGTCTGCAGCTCCAGCAGCCGCTCGGCGATCGGCTCCGGGTTCAGGAAGCGCATGTGGCGCCCGGCGTCGGGCCATTCGTCGACCGGCTTGCCGACGATGCGGCAGACCGGGCCGCCCATGCCGACGCACTCGGTCTCGACGAACAGGATCGGCCGCCCCATGAAGGCCGAGGCATAGCCACAGGCGTAGCCGACCTGGGTCCAGCAGACCGGCTCGGCGTGGGTGCCGTAGAAGTGGCGGTGCCACTCGCCCTCCCACGAATGCTGCCAGACCAGCTCGGCGTGGAAATGCCCGGCCGCGCGGTCGATCTCGATCGCCACCGGCTGCACGTGCACGATGCCTTCGATCGTCTGCAGCCGCGGGCCGGTCATGAAGGCGTCGACATCGCTGCTGTGCTGCGCCACGTTGCGCGCGAGGTCGGCGTCGCGCTGCCCCGACGCGTAGCCCATGCGCATCAGCAGCCCCTGCGCGCGCTCCATCCCGAGGCTGTCGATCAGCTCCTTGCGCAGCAGCGCCTGCGCCTCGGCATGCACCAGCAGCATCCGGTGCTCGTTGAGCCAGATCTGGCCGCTGTCGGCGTCCACGCGCAGCGCGGCGCGCAGGTCGTCGGTGTCGTCGGCGGGCACGACGCTGCGCAGTCGGGTCAAGTCGTGTCCTCCACGGTTCGGGACCGCTCTTTTAGACCCGGCGCGACGACCGGGCCTTGAACGGCGTCAACCGCGGCCCGACGACGATCCCGGGAAGACCCTCGGTGCGGCGCCGGCTCGCGGCGCGGGGTCACCCGACCCTGCCCGGCCCTGCCCGGCGCTGGGCACCGTGCGGCGGCGCGCCGACCGTTGATCATTTCATCGCATCGGCGCCGGCGCAAGCCCCGACTGGCGCAAATGATCGACTGCCGGCGCGGCAGCCGCCTTCGCCGGCGGCCACCGCCGCAGGGCGCTTCCTCGGCAGCCACGCAGCCGGCGCCACGCTGGCACGCGGCTTGCTGATATCCACGTCGCGGCACCACCCGCCCGACACGCGAACAGCGGCCCGACCCGACCAAGGAGACGCAAGTGAAATTTCCCGTTCCGCACGACCTGACTGCGCAGAAGATCCCCGGCACCGAGGGCTGGGAGCGTATGTACCCGTACCAGTACCAGTTCGTCACCGACGACCCGGTGCGCAACCAGTACGAGAAGGACACCTTCTGGTTCTACGACGGGCTGCACTACCCCGAGCCGCTGTACCCCTTCGACACGATCTGGGACGAGGCCTGGTACCTGGCGCTGAGCCAGTACAACAACCGCATCTTCATGGTCCCGCCGGTGCGCGGCGTCGACCACCGGATGATCAACGGCTATGTCTACATCTCGCCGGTGCCGGTGAAGGACGGCAACGAGATCGGAAGTCGGGTGCCGCACTTCATGGAGCGCGCCGGCCATTACTACAAGAACTGGGACGCGCTGGAAGCCAAGTGGAAGGTCAAGATGGAGGCGACGATCCGCGATCTCGAGAAGCTCGAGATCCCGCGCCTGCCGGACATGGAGGCCATGAGCGTCGTCACCGACGCGCTCGGCGAGTCCAAGGGCTTCCACCTTCTGAAGGCCTACGACGACCTGATCAATCTCGGGATCAAGTGCTGGCAGTACCACTTCGAGTTCCTGAACCTGGGCTACGCGGCCTACGTGTTCTTCCTCGACTTCGTGCAGAAGCAGTTCCCGAGCATCCCGCCGCAGCGCGTGACGCAGATGATCTCGGGCATCGACGTCATCATGTACCAGCCCGACGAGGAGCTGAAGAAGCTCGCGCGGCGCGCGGTCGAGCTCGGCGTCGACGGCCTCGTCAAGTCCAGCGGCGAGTGGACCGCGGTCGAGTCCGCGCTCAAGGGCGACCCGAAGGGCACCGAGTGGCTGATGTCGCTGAGCCTGGCCAAGGAGCCCTGGTTCAACGTCTCCACCGGCACCGGCTGGTTCCACCACGACCGCTCGTGGAACGACCAGATGAACGTGCCGCTGGTCGGCATCCAGACCTATATCGACAAGATCCGCGCCGGGGTGTCGATCGAGCGCCCGACCGAGAAGGTGCGCGCCGAGCGCGACCGCATCGTCACCGAGTACCGCGACCTGATCACCGACGAGGCTGCGCGCAAGCAGTTCGACGAGCTGCTCGGCTGCGCCAAGACCGTCTTCCCGTATGTCGAGAACCACCTCTTCTACGTCGAGCACTGGTTCCACTCGGTGTTCTGGAACAAGATGCGCGAGGTCGCCGCGCTCCTGAAGGAGCACGGCATCCTGAAGGACGCCGACGACGTCTGGCTGCTGCGGCGCGACGAGATCAAGCTCGCGCTGTGGGACGTCGTCACCGCCTGGGCCACCGGTGTCACGCCGCGCGGCACGACGACGTGGCCGCCGGAGGTCGAGTGGCGCAAGGGGGTGATGGAGAAGTTCCGCGCCTGGTCCCCGCCGCCGGCGATCGGCACCGCGCCGGAGGTGATCCAGGAGCCGTTCACGATCGTGCTGTGGGGGGTGACGAACAAGTCGCTCGCCGACTGGGCCTCGGTGCAGGAGGTCGGCGACCCCGAGAAGGTCAACGAGCTCAAGGGTTTTGCCGGCAGCCCCGGCATCGTCGAGGGCAAGGCGCGCGTGTGCCGCACGGTGGCCGAGGTCGGCGAGCTGAAGGAAGGCGAGATCCTGGTCGCGCCGACGACCTCGCCGTCGTGGGCGCCGGCGTTTGCCAAGATCGGCGCCTGCGTGACCGACGTCGGCGGCGTGATGAGCCACGCCGCGATCGTCTGCCGCGAGTACGGCATGCCGGCGGTGGTCGGCACCGGGCATGCGACCAAGATCATCCGCACCGGCATGATGCTGCGCGTCGACGGCTCGTCGGGCGCGGTGTCGATCGCGCGCTGACGCGGTGGAGGCGGTCGTGGAGACGGCAGCCGTTCCTGGCACGACGGGCCCGACCGGGGACATCCCCGGCGGCCCGGTCGTGCGCTGGTTCGAGCATTGCGACAAGAATGCGCTGCCCGAGGTCGGGGGCAAGTGTGCGTCGCTGGGCGAACTGATCGCGATGGGGGTGCGCGTGCCGCCCGGCTTCGCGGTCACGACGCACGGCTGCATGCGCTTCCTGCACGACGCCGGCATCGTGCCCGAGATCGCCCGGCTGGTCGCCGGGCACTCGGCCGACGACCTCGACGCACTCGAGCGCGCGTCGGCCGAGATCCGCGCGATGATCGAGTCGCGCCCGATGTCGATCGAGCTCGAGGACGAGATCGCCGAGGCCTACCGCCAGCTCGCGAACCGCAGCGGGCTGCCGGCGGCGCCGGTGGCGGTGCGCTCCAGCGCCACCGCCGAGGACCTGCCGGGCGCCAGCTTCGCCGGCCAGCAGGACACCTACCTGTGGATCCGCGGCGCCGACGAGGTCCTGCACCATGTGCGCCGCTGCATCGCCAGCCTGTATACCGCGCGCGCGATCGCCTACCGCATCCGCATGGGATTCGACCACGCACAGGTGGCGATCAGCGTCGGCGTGCAGAAGATGGCCAACGCCTACACCGCCGGCGTGATGTTCACGATCCACCCGGCCAACGGCGACCGCTCGGTGATCGTGATCGACTCCAACTTCGGCTTCGGCGAGTCGGTCGTCTCGGGCGAGGTCACGCCGGACCATTTCGTCGTCAACAAGGTGACGCTGGATATCACCGAGCGGACGATCTCGCGCAAGGAGGTCTGCTGCACGGTCGACCTCGAGACGCAGCGCTGCCACATGGTCGAGGTGCCGTTCGAGCGCCAGACCGTGCAGTCGCTGATCGACGACGAGGTGACCGAGCTGGCGTGGATGGGCAAGCAGATCGAGAAGCACTACGGCCGCCCGATGGACATCGAGTGGGCGGTCGACAAGGACCTGCCCTCGGGCGGCAACATCTTCATCCTGCAGGCGCGTCCGGAGACGGTGTGGAGCGCCAAGACCAAGCCCGCCGCGCCGGCCGAGGAGGCGCCGGCCACCGGGGCGCCGCCGGGATCGGCGATGGACTACATCCTGGCCGGGCTGCTGTCCGGTCGCAAGGTGAGCTGAAGTGAGGCCCCCACGCTCACTGCGTTCGCTGCCCCCCGAGGGGGCGCTTGCTGCGGACCGGCAAAGCCGGATCCGCGCAAGGGCTTGGCTGGGCCGGTTTCATGCGTCGCGGGTGGCGCCTACGTGCCATGGATAACTGACATGCTAGTACGCAACTGGATGAAATCGACGCCGCAGACGGTTGGCGGCGACACCCTGGTCGCCGAGGCGAGCCGGATCTTCTCCGAGAGCAGCGTGCAGGGCCTGCCGGTGGTCGAGGGCGGCCGGCTGCGCGGGCTGCTGACGCGATCGGGCTGCCTGCGCGCGGCGCACCTCGTCGCCCGCACGCAGAGCCCGGACGAATTCGCCTTCTTCTCGAACCGGCTGCGCGTGCGCGACCTGATGGTGCGCAACCCGGCGACGGTCGAGGCCGGCGAGACGATGGAGGCCTGCCTGCAGAAGGGCCAGGAGCTGCGCATCGGCCAGTTTCCGGTCATGGACCGCGGCGAGGTCGTCGGGCTGATCTCGGCCAACGAGATCTTCGCCCTGGCGGCGCACTTCCTCGGCGCCTTCGAGCGCCGCAGCGGCGTCACGCTGGCGCCGATGGAGCATGCCGCCGGGACGATGGGGCGCATCGCGGACCTCGTCGAGGCCACCGGCGCCGAGGTGATCGCGATGTACCCGATCGGCGTCGGCAGGCCGCCGTCGGCGCTGAAGAAGCTGATCGTGCGCTTCCACGGCCGGCCGGTGGCCGAGGTCGTCGCCGCGCTGGAAGCCGCCGGCTACCCCGTCATCGAGTCGGTCGAGAACGCGCACGCGGTCGACGCCGCCGCGCCGGCCTGAACCCTTCCCACCCCCTTCGCCCCCTTCGCCCCCTTCGCCCCCTTAGCCCCTTTCGCCCCTTTCCACCCGAGGACATCCCCATCATGGACTTGCGCAGCTATATCGATCAATGTGCCGCCGCGGGCGAGCTCAAGCGCGTCGGCGCGCCGGTCGACTGGAATCTGGAAATCTCGCATATCTCCAAGCTCGTCGAGGAGCGCAAGGGCCCGGCGCTGCTGTTCGAGAACGTGCGCGGCTACGACACCCCGGTCTTCACCGGCGCCTTCGCCACCACCAAGCGGCTGGCGATCATGCTCGGGCTGCCGCACGGCAATACGCTGTGCGAATCGGCACAGGCCTGGATGAAGAAGAGCATCTCGGCCGAGGGCCTGATCAAGGCCAGGGAGGTCAAGGACGGGCCGGTGCTGGCCAACGTCGTCGAGGGCGACAAGGTCGACCTCAACATGTTCCCGGTGCCGCGCTTCTTCCCGCTCGACGGCGGGCGCTATATCGGCACCACGGTCTTCGTCGTGCTGCGCGACCCGGAGACCGGCGAGACCAACCTCGGCACCTACCGCATGCAGATGCTCGATGGCAAGACCTGCGGCGTGCAGATCCTGCCCGGCAAGCGCGGCGAGCGCATCATGAAGAAGTACGCCAAGATGGGCAAGAAGATGCCCGCCGCGGCGGTGATCGGCTGCGACCCGCTGCTGTTCATGGCCGGCACGCTGATGCACAAGGGTGCGAACGACTTCGACATCACCGGCACCGTGCGCGGCCAGCAAGCCGAGTACCTGATGGCGCCGCTGACCGGGCTGCCGGTTCCCGCCGGTGCCGAGATCGTCCTCGAGGGCGAGATCGACCCGACGAACTTCCGCCCCGAGGGCCCGTTCGCCGAGTACACCGGCTACTACACCGACGAGCTGCACCACCCGATCCCGAAGCCGGCGTTGGAGGTCAAGCAGATCCTGCACCGCGACAAGCCGATCCTGTGGGCCACCGGCCAGGGCCGGCCGGTGACCGACGTCCACATGCTGCTGTCGTTCACCCGCACCGCGACGCTGTGGACCGAGCTCGAGAAGATGAAGATCCCGGGCATCCAGAATGTCTGCGTGCTGGCCGAGTCGGCCGGCCGCTTCTGGGCCGTGGTCTCGGTCAAGCAGGCCTACCCCGGACATTCGCGCCAGGTCGCCGACGCCGTGATCGCGAGCAATACCGGCAGCTACGGCATCAAGGGCGTGATCACGGTCGACGAGGACATCGCCGCCGACGACCTGCAGCGTGTCGTCTGGGCGCTGTAGTGCCGCTACGACCCGATGCGCGGCACCGAGCTGATCAAGCGCGGCCGCTCGACCCCGCTCGACCCGGCGCTGGACCCGAACGGCGACAAGCTGACGACCTCGCGCATCCTGATGGATGCCTGCATCCCCTACGAGTGGAAGCAGAAGCCCGTCGAGGCGCGGCTGGACGAGGCGACGCTGGCATCGCTGCGCGCGCGCTGGTCCGAACTCGGCATCGACTGAAGGAGCACGCCATGGCCCGCAAGAAGCCGGATCCCGCCGCCGCCGAGGCGCCGTCGCCTCTGGCACGGCTGCTGGGCAGCCTGCCCTGCCCCGAGGGGCTGCTGGCGGTGCGCGTCGGCGAGCAGACCGACCTCGTCGCCGCGACCGCGATGTGGGTGTCGTACGACCCGGTCATCCTCGCCGTCTACCTGCGCCCCGGCAGCACCGCGCACCGCCTCGTCGTCGAGGCGCGCCACTTCACTTTCAATGTCGCCGACGAGTCGCAGAACGAAGCGGCACTGAAGGCCGGGTCGATCCGCGGCGCCGACGACAAGAAGCTCGCCAAGGTGGGGCTGGCGTTCGAGCCCGGCAGCGTCCCGAGCCCGCGTGTAGCGGGCGCGGCGGCGAGCTACGACTGCCGCGTGCTGAAGATCGCCGCCTGCGGCGACCACGACCTCTTCCTCGGCCTGGTGCGCGAATCGAGCGTGCGCGACGGCGGCCGCCCGGTCGTGCGCTTCGGCGGCGCGAGCCACCGCATCGGTGACGCGCTGCCCGGCCCGGCGGTGCGCTACCCGCATTGACTTCGTCCTCGAACGAACCGAATCCCCATCCGCAGCAATCCGCAGGAGTCCCCGCATGGACAAGGCCAAGGACGTGAAGCTCGTCATCCTCGACGTCGACGGCGTCATGACCGACGGGCGCATCGTCATCGACGACAACGGGCTCGAGCAGCGCAACTTCGACATCAAGGACGGTTTCGGCGTCGTCGCGCTGCAGATGACCGGCGTCGAGGTCGCGATCATCACGTCGAAGAAGTCGGGCTCGGTGCGCCACCGCGCCGAGGAGCTCAAGATCAAGCGCTTCCACGAGGGCATCCGCAAGAAGACCGAGCCCTACGAGCAGATCCTCGCCGAGATGGGCATCGGCGACGCCCAGGTCGCCTATGTCGGCGACGACCTCGTCGACCTGGCGATGATGAAGCGCGTCGGGCTGCCGATCGCGGTCGCCGACGCGGTCGACGAGGTGCGCGAGGCCGCCGCCTTCGTCACCCGCGCACGCGGTGGCCACGGCGCCGTGCGCGAGGCGGCCGAGATGATCCTCAAGGCGCAGGGCAAGTGGGAGGCGATCCTGGCCAAGATCGCCTGACCCTCCCCACCGCCCGATATCCCGGGCCGGCCCTCGCCGCCGGCGCACCCGATCCAGCCGCACGCCCGGCGCGCGGCGATCGGCCACGCACGCCAACGCGCGTGCGCCCCTTGCCCTCTTTCGTCGTTCGAACGTACAGGAGCACCCCGAAGTGGCAGCCCCCCGAAGCAACCGTGAATTCGTCGAAGCCTGCATCGCCTCCGGCGACGCCGTGCGCATCGCGCAGGAGGTCGACTGGGAGAACGAGGCCGGCGCGATCGTGCGCCGCGCCTGCGAGCTCTCAGCCCCCGCGCCCTTCATCGAGAAGATCAAGGACTACCCCGGCTTCCGCTATTTCGGCGCGCCGCTGTCGACCTACCGCCGGATGGCGATCTCGATGGGGCTGGACCCGGACACCCCGCTGCCCGAGCTCGGCCGCGTCTACGTCGAGCGCACCAACGGCGCGCCGGTGGCGCCGGTGATCGTCGGCCGCGACCAGGCACCGTGCAAGGAGAATATCCTGCGCGGCTCGGAAGTCGACCTGTGCCGGCTGCCGGTGCCGCTGGTGCACGACGGCGACGGCGGCCGCTATGTCGGCACCTGGCACGCCGTCGTCACCAAGCACCCGGTGCGCGGCGACGTCAACTGGGGCATGTACCGGCAGATGATGTTCGACAGCCGCACGATGTCGGGCGCGGTATTCCCGTTCTCCGACCTCGGCAAGGCGCTGAACGACTACTACCTGCCGCGCGGCGAGACCTGCCCGTTCGCCACCGCGATCGGTCTGTCGCCGCTGGCGGCGATGGCCGCCTGCGCGCCGTCGCCGATCCCCGAGCCCGAGCTGGTCGGCATGCTCGCCGGCGAGCCGGCGCGGCTGGTCAAGTGCGAGACCAACGACCTGGAAGTGCCGGCCGACGCCGAGATCATCATCGAAGGCGAGATCTGCCCCGACTACAAGGTCGAGGAAGGCCCGTTCGGCGAGTACACCGGCTACCGCACCAGCCCGCGCGATTTCCGCGTCACCTTCCGCGTCAACTGCATCACCTACCGCAACAACGCGACGATGACCATCTCCAACATGGGCGTGCCGCAGGACGAGGGGCAGCTGCTGCGCTCGTTCTCGCTCGGCCTGGAGCTGGAGAAGCTGCTCAAGAGCCAGGGCATCCCGGTCACCGGCGTCTACATGCATCCGCGGTCGACGCACCACATGATGATCGTCGGCGTCAAGCCGACCTACGCCGGCGTCGCGCAGCAGATCGGCCAGCTCGCGTTCGGCTCCAAGCTCGGCCCCTGGTTCCACATGGTGATGGTCGTCGACGACCAGATCGACATCTACAACTGGGACGAGGTCTACCACGCCTTCTGCACCCGCTGCCACCCCGACCGCGGCATCCACATCTACCGCAATTCGCCCGGCACGCCGCTGTACCCGTTCGCGACCCCGCACGAGCGGCGCTGGTCGATCGGCTCCAAGGTCGTGTTCGACTGCCTGTGGCCGGTCGACTGGGACAAGATCAACGATGTGCCGACGGTGGTCTCGTTCCGCAACGTCTACCCGAAGGAGGTGCAGGAAAAGGTCTTGTCCAACTGGACCAACTACGGCTACCCGCCGGCTGCGCGCTGAACCCGCAGCACCCCGAGCAGGAATACGAAGGAGATCGACGATGAGCCAATGGGAAGTCTATGTTGCCGACCTGTCCGAGCTGCCCGAGGGCCGCGACCTGGAGCTGACGATCCGCACGCTGGAGCCCGGCATCCACAAGTACACCTACAAGCGCGCCAAGGTGCGGTTGTCGAAGACGCTGGACGAGTTGCCCGACCAGCTCCAGGTGCGCTTCGGCCGCGGGCAGCTGGCGCCGCAGCGCTACTCGATCCGCGTGATCGAGGAGGTGCAGCGCCTGCCGGCCAAGTACCAGTAGGCGCTGCGCCGACGCGATGCCGTACCGCGACCTGCGCGACTTCCTCGACGCGCTCGGCGGCGACCTGCGTCGCGTCGCCGAGCCGATGTCGCCACGTTTCGAAATCGCCGCCGCGCTGCGCCAGGCGCGTCCCGACGCACCGGCACTGCTGTTCGACCACATCGCCGGTCATCCCGGCTGGCGGGTCGCCGGCAACCTGATCGCGCACCGGCGGCGGCTGGCGCGCGCCTTCGACGCCGCGCCCGAGGCGCTGGCCGAGGCCTACCTCGAGCGCAAGCAGCGCGGCATCGATCCGGTCACGACCCGCGACGCGCCGGTCAAGGAAGTCGTCGCGACGCAGGGCGACGACCTGCTCGGCGCGCTGCCGATCCTGACCCACCACGAGCGCGACGCCGGCCCCTACATCACGACCGGCGTCGTGCTGTGCCACGACCCGGCGACCGGGCGCCGCGGCATGGGCATCCACCGCATGATGGTCAAGGGCGGGCGGCGGATGGGCATCCTGCTGGCGAACCCGCCGTTGGCGCTGTTCCACGCCGCCGCCGAGGCGCGCGGCGAGCCGCTCGAGATCGCGGTCGCGCTCGGGCTGGAGCCGGCGATCGTCGTCGCCTCGGTCGTCAAGGTCGGGCCGCTGGTGCCCGACAAGATGGCGGTCGCCGGCGCGCTGCGCGGCGCGCCGGTCGAGATGGTCGATGCCGAGACGGTGAAGCTGCAGGTGCCGGCGCGCGCCGAGATCGTCATCGAGGGCCGCGTGCTGCCCGGCGTGCGCGAGACCGAGGGGCCGTTCGGCGAGAACACCGGCGCCTACTTCAGCAACGCGAGCCCGGTGATCGAGGTCAGCGCCGTCACCCACCGCCGCAACCCGATCTACCCCGGGTTGACGCCGTGGGGCACCGACGTCGACATGCTGCTGTGGCTGGCCGCCGGCACCGAGATGCTGGGCCAGTTGCGCGCGCAGGTCGGCGGCGTGGTCGACCTCGAGATCGCCGGCGGCACGGCGGGCTTCTCGATGATCGTCGCCGTCCACGGCACGTCGCGCCCGGAGGTGCGGCGGCTGATCCACCTCGCGCTGGCGCTGGACAAGCGACTGAAGACGGTGACGGTGGTCGACGACGACGTCGACATCCGCGACCCGCGCGAGGTCGCGTGGGCGATGGCCACGAGGATGCGCCCGGCGCGCGATACGATCCTGGTCGAGGGCACCGAGGTCTACGTCATCGACCCCAGCGGCAGCGGCGCGGCCGAGGGGTCCAAGATCGGCTTCGATGCCACCCGCGGCAGCGCCGACCCGTCGTTCGACAAGGCGCGGCTGGACCCGGCCGCGCTGGCGCGCGTGCGCGCCGTGCTGGGCGACCTGATGCAGTGACGATGCCGCGAGCGGCGACGACGACGAAGAGGCGAGTGCGATGAAACTGGTGGTGGGGATGTCGGGCGCGAGCGGCGCGATCTACGGGCTGCGCATCCTCGAGGTGCTGCGCGATCTCGGCATCGAGACGCACCTCGTGATGTCGGACTCGGCCAAGCGCACGATCGTCTACGAGACCGACCGCAGGATCGACGAGGTCAAGCAGCTCGCGACGCACGTGCACGAGCTGAACGATGTCGGTGCCTGCATCTCGAGCGGCTCGTTCAAGCACGACGGCATGGTGATCGCGCCGTGCTCGATCAAGACGCTGTCGGCGCTGGCGCAGTCGTTCAACACCAACCTCCTGATCCGCGCCGCCGACGTCACGCTCAAGGAGCGGCGCAAGCTGGTGCTGATGGTGCGCGAGACCCCGCTGCACCTGGGGCACCTGCGGCTGATGACGCATGTCACCGAGACCGGCGCCGTCGTGCTGCCGCCGCTGCCGGCCTTCTACCACCGGCCGAAGACGCTGGAGGAAGTGATCGACCAGTCGGTCAACAAGGCGCTCGACCAGCTCGGAGTCGAGGCCGAGCTGTTCCACCGCTGGACCGGCAACGAGGAGCGCGAGCATGCGCGCTCGCGAGGCTGAGGCGGCGGGGTCGGAAGGCGCCGCTTCGGCGATCGAATTCGAAGGCGTCGTCGGCGCCGGGCTCGGCGAAGGTGCGCGCTTCACCGCCATCGACTGGGTCGGCGCGGCGCTGCGGCGCGCGACCGGTTTCGATCCGTGGCCCGGGACGCTGAACCTGCGGCTCGACGAGGCGGCGCAGCGCGCGTGGCAGCGCGCACAGCGCATCCACGCCGGCATCGCGATCGACCCGGCGCCGGGTTTCTGCCCGGCGCGCTGCCACCTGCTGTGGCTCGCCGGCCGCGTGCGCGCGGCGGCGGTCGTGCCGGAGGTCGACGGCTACCCGGCCGACAAGCTGGAAATCGTCGCGCCGGTCGCGCTGCGCGAGGCGCTCGGTTTGCAGGACGGTGACCGGTTGCGGGTACGGGTGGATAGGTCGTCGCCGCCACCTGCGACGACGGCTTGAAGGCTCACCCAGCCCAGTTCTCGACCCGTAACCCGGGCACGCGCATGAACTCGCGCGTGGTGTTCGTCACCAACGTCACGTCGAGGGACTGGGCATGCGCTGCGATCAGGCTGTCGTAGGGACCGATCGGGGTCCCGCGGCCGGCCAGCCACGCACGCAAACGCCCCGCGACCTCGCCGGCAGCGGCGTCGAAGTCCGCCACCTCGAGGCTCGCCAGGAAGCGGCGCAGCGCCTGCAGGTTGCGCGCCGACCGCGTGCGCGCCACCCCAAAGTGCAATTCGGATGCGGTGATGGCCGAGATGCCCAGCCCCTCGGCATGGTGCTCGCGCAGCGCGCGAAGCACCTCGGGCGGCCGCTCGTTGATCGCATGGATGCAGATGTCGGTGTCGAGCATGTAGCGCATGGCCGGCCTTCGCGAGCCCGGATCAACGTCGACGTCGCAGGGGTTCGCGGCGCTGCGGTTCGAGAGGTTGATCGCGCACGATCGCGGTTCCAGGATCGAAGGACGCCAGCGCATCGAGCAAGGCCTCGGCGCCAGGGGGCGGCACCGCGCTCAGCACCACCTCGCTGCCGACGCGTCGCACGTAGACCTCGCTGCCCTCGAAGCGGAACTCCTTGGGCAGCCGGACAGCCTGGCTGCCACCATGGGTGAAGAGCTTGGCGGTCCGCATGGCGAGACTCCGTCGCTTCGGTTCGATGCACTTAATATATATGGCGTATCTACTCTGCGTCGATACCGGACCTGATACGCGTTTGCGTTCGATCGACAAGAGCTTGGTTGGCGACGATTGACCGCCCTCGGCACGTAGCTGCCACTCGCACAGTCGCCCTCACAGGTCTGACGCGCCACGACCGCGCGAGCCGAGGACGGCGGGTACCCTTGCCCTCCATGCCCGGGGACAGTGCCCCGGGCATGGAGTGGGAGGGTGCCCGCCGGCCTTGGCTCGCTGGCACATCGAACGCCAGGTGAATCGACGGACTGACTTCGACGACTGTCGGCAACGGGCCGTTCGCGGCCGTTCGAGCGCGGGCGCAAGTTGAAGGCTTGAACGCGATCCCGTATGACTCCATGTCGGTCCCGCCACGCCGACCTGTCCGGCGCACCGCGGCGGTACGCCGATCGCCCCTCGTCCGCCCCCGAACCCGCCTCGGCGTCGTATGCTCGGTCCGACCAGGCGCGGCTGCGGATCGCCGTCCGCCTCGCTGCGAAAGCGCGATCATGAACATCCTCGACCGCGATGACCCCGAGCAGCCGCCGGACCCCGAGGCTTGGCTCGGCCTCGGCGGCGGGGCGACCGCCTGAGCGCCAAGCGCTGGCGCCTCCGTGACGTCCCGCGTTGAACCCGGCGCGATCCGCATGAGCCCTGCCCCGGCACGCCACCTCGACGATCGCGCGCTCGCGGTGCTCGGCGCCGGCGGGCCGGCGCTGGTGCTCAGCAGCGATGCGCGCGGCGAGCCGCACGTGACCTATTCGTGGGGCGTCGCGATCGACGCGCGCAGCATCCGCATCGCAGTCGATCGCGGCGGGCGCAGCAGCGCCAACCTGCGCCGCCGCGGTCGTGGCGCGATCGTCGTCGTCGGCAACGGCGGGCTCAATTTGCTGGTGTCCGGGCGCGTCCGGCAGCTGCCGGGGCTGCTGCAGCCCGAGGGCTCGGCGCCGCTGGAAGTCTGGGCGCTCGCCGTCGATCGCGTGCGCGACCAGGCCTGGCCCGGCGTCGCGACGAGCACGCTCGCCTACCGCTGGCCGGCGGCGCAGCGCACGTCGATGCGGCGCATGGAGCGCGCGGTGCTGGCCAGCCTGCGTGTGGCCGAGGACTGATCCGCCACGAGGGCAACCGCAAGCGCGAAGGCGACCGCGATGGGGGCCGCGAAGCCACCGGCACCGACAACGGCACCGATCTTGATTTGCTTCAAGTCTAAAGTAATTCCGATCGACTAAATTGGTATCACGATGCCAGTTTGGCGCCGGGCGACGCGGTCGTCGGGCGGCGCCGGACCCTGCGAGGACGATCGACGATGAGCCCCCCCGAGCCCGCGCCGGCCCCCGGCACGGCGCCCTCTTCCGCAGCCCCCTCGGCGCGCCCGACGGGCGCCGCCCCGCTGCGCACCGAGCGCGCCGGCGCCGTGCTCGTCGCCACGCTCGCACGCGCCCCGGTGAATGCGATCGACGAGGCGCTGCTGGCGGCGATCGACGCCGCGCTCGATGCCGCCGAGGCGGACGAAGGCATCGCCGTGCTGCACCTGCGCAGCGAGCTCAAGGTCTTCGCCGCCGGCGCGGACCTGGCCTTCATGCGCCAGTGCTTCGCGGCCCCCGAGGGGCCCGAGGCGATGGTCGAGCTGGTGCGCCGCATGCAGGCGGTCTTCGCGCGCCTGGAGTCGTCGCCGGTGCTGACGCTGGCGGAGATCGGCGGCGCCGCGCTCGGCGGCGGGCTGGAGCTGGCGCTTGCCTGCGACCTGCGCATCGCAGCCAGCGAGGCGCGCCTGGGCCTGCCGGAGGCCGGCTTGGGCCTGCTGCCGGGTGCCGGCGGCACGCAGCGGCTGACGCGGCTGGCCGGTGCCGGCGTCGCGCGGCGGCTGATCCTCGGCGCCGAGACGGTCGACGGCGCCGAGGCGCTGCGGCTCGGCATCGTCCAATGGGCCGCGCCGCGCGCCGAGCTGCCGGCGCAGGCGCAGGCGCTGGCGGCGCGGCTGGCCGCGCTGCCGCGCCACGCGCTGGCGGAGAACAAGCGCTGCATCGCGCTGGCCGGGCAGCCGGGCGACGCCGGCTACGCGGCCGAGATCGACGGCACGCGCCGTCTGTACCAGCACCCCGACACGCGACGCCGCGTGGCGGATTTTCTCGACAAGTCGCGCGGCTGAGCCCCCCTCGCGCCCGCGGCACGAACCCTAGGAGAATGCAAGCATGAGCCTGAAGGACAAAGTCGCCGTCGTCACCGGCGCCGCATCGGGCATCGGCTCGGCGATCGCCGGCAAGCTGGCCGACGCCGGCGCCATCGTCATCGTCGCCGACCTGCAGGCCGACAAGGGCCGCGCGCGCGCCGACGAGCTCGTCGCCGCCGGCGGCCGGGCGCACTTCGTCGAGGTCGACCTGACCGCGCCGGCGTCGATCGCCGCCTTCGCCGACACCGTGCACCAGCGCTTCAAGGCCGTCGACGTGATCGTCAACGGCGCCGGCTGGGGCCGCACCGCGCCGTTCTGGGACGGCACGCCGGACTTCTGGGACAAGCTGATCGCGCTCAACCTGATGGGGCCGATCCACCTGACCAAGGCGCTTCTGCCGCCGATGATGGAGCGCGGCGGCGGCGGCCGCATCGTCAATATCGCCAGCGACGCCGGCCGCGTCGGCAGCCTCGGCGAGACGGTCTACTCGGCGGCCAAGGGCGGGCTGATCGCGTTCACCAAGTCGCTCGCGCGCGAGACCGCACGCCACGGCATCGTCGTCAACTGCGTCTGCCCAGGCCCGACCGATACGCCGCTGATGGCCGCCGTGCCCGACAAGGTCAAGGACGCGCTGACGAAGGCGATCCCGCTGCGCCGCCTCGGCAAGCCCGAGGAGGTCGCCGATGCGGTGCTGTTCTTCGCCGGCGACGGCGCCGCCTACGTCACCGGCCAGGTCCTCAGCGTCAGCGGCGGGCTGACGATGGTCGGCTGACCCCCTCCCACCCCACCCCGCCGCTGCAGGAGACCGACGATGTCGCTGGACATGAAGCTGCCCGAATTTCTCGCGCACGCGATCGCGCTCGAGCACGAGGCCGCCGAGCGCTACCTCGAGCTCGCCGACATGATGGAGTCCTACCGCAACGACGAGGTGGCCTCGACCTTCCGCGACATGGTGCGCTACTCGCGGCTGCACCACGACTCGATCGTCGAGCGCGCCAAGGGCATCGCGCTGCCGACGATCCGCTCGTGGCAGTACCGCTGGCGCAACCCGCCCGAGGTCGGCGGCGAGGAGGCCTTCGACCCCAAGCTCGATACCTACGAGGCGCTGCGCTATGCGCGCGAGAACGAGCTGCGCGCCAAGGAGTTCTACGCCCAGGTCGGCGCCGAGGCGGGCGACGCCGAGGTGCGCAGCCTGGCCGAGGAATTCGCCGCCGAGGAGGCCGAGCACGTGCAGGCGCTGGACGACTGGCTGGCGCGCACGCCGCGGCCCTAGCGCTACGCGCGCGGCGGCACCCGCGCGACGCGCGCCACAGCACCAGCGCGACGCGCGCCGCGGCCTTCGCGCGACGCGCGCCACGGCTCCGGACGGCAGCGCACGCGCCGGCCCGGCGCCCCCCAGGATCGATACGCAACACGAAAGGAACCCCACGATGAAACGCATCCAGCTGGCCGGCTACCAGGCCAAGCATTTCGGCTGGTCGGTCGACGGCCGTGTCGCCACCATCACCCTCAACCGCCCGGATCGCAAGAACCCGCTGACCTTCGACTCCTACGGCGAGCTGCGCGACCTGTTCCGCGAGCTGGTCTACGCGACCGACATCAAGGCGGTCGTCTTCACCGGCGCCGGCGGCAACTTCTGCAGCGGCGGCGACGTGCACGAGATCATCGGCCCGCTGGTCGCGATGGACATGCCCGAACTGCTCGAGTTCACTCGCATGACCGGCGACCTCGTCAAGGCGATGCGCGCCTGCCCGCAGCCGGTCATCGCCGCGATCGACGGCGTGTGCACCGGCGCCGGGGCGATGATCGCCTGCGGCTCCGACATGCGGGTCGCGACCGCGCGCAGCAAGCTCGCGTTCCTGTTCGTTCGCGTCGGGCTGGCCGGCGCCGACATGGGTGCGTGCACGCTGCTGCCGCGGCTGATCGGGCTGTCGCGCGCGGCCGACCTGCTCTACACCGGGCGCGTCGTCGGCGGCGAGGAAGCTGCAGCGTTCGGCTTCTACAACCGGCTGGTCGATCCCGAGAAGGTGCTCGCCGAGGCGCAGGCGCTGGCGCGCGAGCTCGCCGACGGCCCGACCTTCGGCCACGCGATGACCAAGACCATGCTGTGGCAGGAGTGGAACTCGGGCCTCGGCGAGTGCATCGAGGCCGAGGCGCAGGCGCAGGCGATCTGCATGCAGACCAAGGACTTCGAGCGCGCCTACCACGCCTTCGCGGCCAAGCAGAAGCCGGTCTTCGAGGGCAACTGAGCCCCCGGCGGCGCCGGCCGCGCCACGACGGCCGGGCGCGCGCAGCGCCCGGCCCGCCCGCCATCCTTCACGGAAGCCCCGCCATGGCCGACCGCAGCTTTCTCGACTGGCCCTTCCTCGACGACGGCCACCGAGCCTGGGCGCGCGAGCTCGCCGACTGGGTCGAGCGCGGCCTGCCTGCGCTGCCCACGCCCGACGAGCACGACCTGGACGCGGTCTACGCCGCCTGCGGCGCGCTGGTGCGCGCGCTCGGCAAGGCCGGGCTGCTGCGCGCCTGCGTGCCGGCGGCCTACGGCGGGCTGCGCGAGCAGGTCGACGTGCGCAGCCTGGCGCTCGGCCGCGAGACGCTGGCGCGCGCCGGCGCGCTGGCGGACTTCGCGTTCGCGATGCAGGGCCTGGGCAGCGTGCCGGTGAGCCTGTTCGGCAACGAGGCGCAGAAGGCCGCGCTGCTGCCGGGCGTGTGCCGCGGCGAGCTGATCGCGGCCTTCGCGCTGTCCGAGCCCGATGCCGGCAGCGATGTCGCGGCGATGCAGGCCACGGCACGGCGCGACGGTGACGGCTGGGTGCTCGACGGCACCAAGACCTGGATCTCGAATGCCGGCGGGCTCGCCGACCGCTACGTGATCTTCGCGCGCAGCGAGGGCCTGGACCGCGGGCCGGGCAACCGCGACCCCAAGGGCATCTCGGCCTTTCTGGTCGACGCCGGCACGCCGGGGCTGGACGCCAGCGAGCGCATCCCGGTCATCTCGCCGCACCCGCTGGGCGTGCTGAAGATGAGCGGCTGCCGCATCGGCGCCGACCGCCTGGTCGGACAGCCCGGGCAGGGATTCGCGATCGCGATGGGGACGCTGGACCTGTTCCGCACCACGGTCGGCGCGGCGGCGCTGGGATTCGCGCGCCGCGCGCTCGACGAGGCGACAGCGCGCGCGCGCAATCGCCAGATGTTCGGCCAGCGGCTGGCGGACTTCCAGCTGACGCAGGTGCAGCTCGGCCGCATGTGCACCGAGATCGACGCCGCGGCGCTGATGGTCTACCGCAGCGCCTGGACACGCGACGTGCTGCAGCGCCGCGTCACGCGCGAGGCCTCGATGGCCAAGATGTATGCGACCGAGGCGGCGCAGCAGGTGATCGACGCCGCGGTGCAGCTGCACGGCGGGCTGGGGGTCGTCAGCGGGCAGCCGGTCGAGCGGCTGTACCGCGACGTGCGCGCGCTGCGCATCTACGAGGGTGCGACCGAGGTGCTGCAGCTCGTCGTCGGCGCGCAGCACCTGCGCGAGGCGGCGGCGTGACACCGGCGCGGCGCGCGCGCGGGCCCGTGCTCGCGCGCCACGCCGCGTCTCGCGGACGTCGTGGCGCACGCGGGCCCGGGCGGGCTTTCGCGAGCAGGCCCGCCGAGCCGGGGCAGAATCGGCTGCGATGAACAAGCCGCCCACCGCACGCACCTGGGACGAGGCCGACGACACGCATATCGACGTGCGCGGCCTGCCGGCCCCGCAGCCGATGGTGCAGATCCTCACGCTGCTGCAACGCCTGCCGCGCAGCGCGGTCGTGATCGTCCACCACGAGCGCGACCCGGTCTGGCTCTACCCCGAGCTGGCGCAGATCGGCTGGCTGGCCGAGGTCGTCCCCGGCGACGAGGGCGAAGTCCGGCTGCGGCTGACCGCGACCGACGACGCGCCGTGAGCCCGACGCCGCGCGACGACGCCGCGCCGGCCGCAGGCGACGGCGCCGCGCCTCGCGCCAGGCCGCCCGCCGGCACCGCCAGGCCGGCCGCCGCGCGGCCCAAGCTCGGCGGCACCTTCCTGTCCGGCGCGAAGAGCCGGCTGCTGCCGGCCTCGGTGCCGTTTCGCTTCTTCGGCGCCGCGATCGCCTTCCACGTGCTCGCCTGGGCCGCGCTGCTCGGCGGCGCCGCCGGCTGGCCGGGCTGGCGGCACGGCCCCGGCTGGCCGCTGGCGGCGCTGCACCTGGCGACACTCGGGACGCTGCTGTGCAGCGCGATCGGTGCCAGCCTGCAGCTGCTGCCGGTGGCGACGCGCCAGCCGGTGCGGTCGCACCGCCTCGCCGGCGCGTTGTGGTGGTTCTACGTTCCCGGGGTCGCGCTGCTGGCGCTGGGCATGGGGCTGGTCGAGCCGGGCTGGATGGCCGCCGGCGCGGCGGTCGTGATCGCGGCGCTGGCGGCGTGGGCGGTGCTGCTGGCGCTCAACCTGGCCGGCGCGCGCGGCATGCCCGGCATCGTGCTGCACGGCTGGGGGGCGCTCGCGGCGCTGGTCGCGGCCGGCGTCAGCGCCGCGGCGCTGGTGTCGACCTGGGTCGGCCTGCCGTGGCTCGACCACGAGGCTGCGCGCGGCCTGCACCTGGCCGCCACCGCCTTCGGCACGATGGGGCTGCTCGCCTTCGGCCTGGCCTACATCCTGGTGCCGATGTTCGCCCTGGCCGGCGTGCCCGACGAGCGGCAGCAGCTCGCCAGCGGCGCGGCGGCGATCGCGGCGGTCGCCTGTGCCGGATTCGCCGCCGTCGTGCCCGAGGACGGCATCGCCCCGATGGCACTCAGGCTGGCGGCGCTGGCCGCCGGCGCGGGCGCGCTGGCGCTGCACCTGAAGCTGATGCTGCGCGCGCTGGCCAGCGGCATGCGCAAGGACCTCGGCCGCGCGCAGCGGCTGATGCAGATCGGCTGGGGCGGGCTGACGCTGGCGCTGGCGATCGCGCTGGCGATCGTGCTGGGGGCGCCGGCGGATCGATTCGGGCGGCTGTTCGGCGTCGCGGTGATCGGCGTGTGGCTGCTGAGCTTTCTGTTCGGCATCCTGCAGCGCATCCTGCCGTTCCTGGCATCGATGCACGCGGCGCAGGGGCAGAAGCGGCCGCCGACGCCGTCGGCGCTGACGCTGGAGCGGCCGCTGGCGTGGCACTTCCATGCGCACCTCGCGGCGCTCGCGCTGCTGGCCGCCGCCGCGCTTGCCGACAGCGCGTGGCTGGCCGCCGCCGCGGGTGCGGCCGGGCTGGCCGGGGCGCTGGCCTTCGGCTGGTTCTTTGTCGTGCTGATGCAGCGGCTGCGCCAGGCCGCACGCGGCGCGGGCAAGGCGTGAAACCGCGGATCGGCCTGTGGCCTTGCCAATATTCAAATGATCATTAGAATATGCGCGCAACGCGGTGCGGCACGGTGCGGAGAAGACGATGACCCAGACCCTGTTCGTCCTCAACGATGCCCCGTATGGCAACGAGCGTGCGTACAACGCGCTGCGGCTGGCCGCCGCGCTCGCGGCACGCGAAGGCCAGCGGGTCCGGATGTTCCTGATGGCCGACGCCGTGACCTGCGCCAAGTCGGGGCAGAAGGTTCCCGAGGGTTACTACAACGTGCAACTCATGCTCGGCAAGGTCGTGCGCAAGGGCGAGGTCGCGCTGTGCGGGACCTGCATGGACGCGCGCGGGCTGCGCGACGACGAGACGATCGACGGCGCCACGCGCGGCACGCTGGCACAGCTGGCGGACTGGACCGCCGAGGCCGACAAGCTGCTGGTGTTCTGACACGGCCGCGGCGCCGCCGGTCCTGGCGCGGCGGCGGCGCCGCAGCCCTGGCCAGCGGGTCGGGCGACGCTGCGGCCGGCGATGACGCGGCCGTCGTGCGCCTTCAGCCGCGTCCGGTCAGCCGACGCACCCAGGACTCGATGCGGCCGCTCGCCAGCCGCTGCTCGAACAGCTTGCGCCATGCTGCCGGCAGCGGCAGCTCGAGGATCGCGCGCAGCGTGGCCGGGTCGCGCTCGCCGCGGTCGATCGCCTGCATCAGCCGCGCCAGTGGCCAGTCCGGATGCGGCCGCGCCTCGAGGACGATCGCGTCGCCGGCGGCCACGGGGCCCGGCGCCAGCACGCGCAGGTACCAGCCGGTGCGGCCGCTGGCCTGCACGCGACGCGCCATGCCGTCGACGCCGAAGCGGTCGTCGAGCTTCCAGCAGGGCTGGCGCCCCTGGCTGACCTCGAATCGCGCACCGCCGATGCGCCAGCGGTCGGCGAGGCAGACCTCGGCCTCGGTCGGCCCGTCGATGGCGAGGTTCTCGCCGAAGGCGCCCTCGGCCTGCAGCCGCTGCGCCGCCTGCGGCAGCTCGCGCCGCCACGCGGCCAGGTGCGTGAACGCATAGACATGAACCGCCTTGTCGGGCCCGCCGTGCACGCGCCGGTCGCCCTGCTCGTCGCCGTCCAGCCCCGCGGGGCCAGCCCGCACCGCGCCGCTGCGCGGCTGCTTGTCGATCGCGCTGACGCTGCCGGGGCGCGTATAAGGTCGCGCGCGGCCGGTCAGCACCGCGCGCACGCGGCCGACCACGGCCGACATCGACGGCGCGGACGCATGCTGCGAGGGCGCTTGCGGGTGCATCATCGGGCGGTCCGGCGTGCGAAGCGGGGGCCGGCGCCGGTGCGTCCCGGCAGGCTTGATCTGCTGCAAGGATTCGCCAGCGATCTCAGGCTATTCTGGTATTTGAATGCTGATTTTAGCCCCGGCTGTGCATCTCAGGCACGGCCGGGCGCGACAGGAGCGACGATGAGTTTCATGCGCCAGGTCTCGCAGGCCCTCGACGACGAGCACCGTGCCAACCTCGAGCTGCTCGGCCGCGCCGAGCGCGTCTTCGCGCGCGCCGACGACCCCGAGGCGCAGGCGCTGGCCGGCCAGCTCGTGCGCCACCTCGAGCACGAGATCGGGCGCCACTTCGGCTTCGAGGAGGACCAGCTCTTCCCGCTGATGGCCGACGCCGGCGACGGCGACCTGGCCGAGATGCTGGGCGAGGAGCACGACACCATCCGATCGGTCGCCGAGGATCTGCTGCCGCTGGCGCGCGCCGCCGCCGCGGGCAAGCTCGACCCGGCCGACGCCGGCACGCTCAAGCGCCTGGTGCTGGAGATCGTCGAGCGCCAGGTCGCGCATATCCAGAAGGAGACGATGGCGCTGTTGCCGTTGCTCGACGATCTGCTGGACGAAGAGACCGACCGCGAGCTAGCCTTCGCCTACGCCTGCGACTGAAGCGCGCACCGCCGCCCGCCCGGCGCGCGGCCGCGCCCGACCGCCCCGAGAACCGATCCCCGATCGACACCCCACCCCGGCGCGCACCCCGACGCGCCCCAGACTGAGGAGCCCGACCATGTCCGCCCATCCGAACCCGGCACCGGTGGCCGTCCGCGCGCTCATGCCCGCGGACCTGGAGGAGGTGGTCGCGATCGACGCCGCCATCGAAGGCCGCAAGCGTCGCGACTACATCGAGCGCCGGCTGCACGCTGCGCGCCGCGAACCCGCGCTGCACGCGCAGTTCGCCGCCGTCGACTCGCAGGGCCTGGCCGGCTTCCTGCTGGCGCGCATGCTGCACGGCGAGTTCGGCCGCTCTCAGCCGGCGTTGCGCATCGAGCATGTCGGCGTGCGCCAGGCGCTGCGCGGGCGCGGTGTCGGCGGCCAGCTGTTCGGCGCCCTCACCGCCTGGGGCGCGCGCCACGGCGCGCGCGAGCTGCACACCGCGGCCGACTGGCGGCGCGCCGACATCCTGCACTGGTTCGACCGCATGGGCTTCGGGCTCGCGCCGCATCACGTCGTCGAGTCGGCGGTCGAAGGCGGCGCGATCAACCCCGATCGCGACGGCCCAGTGGCGCTGGAGGCCGGCGCGGGCCCGGCGCACGAGATCGACTATGGCCGCAAGGAATCGAACGACCACGAGCGGCTGGCGCGCGACCGCGTCGACGTGCGCTCGATGAACGTGGCGGACCTGGACGCGATCGTCCGCATCGACCGCGACATCACCGGCCACGACCGGCGCGACTACATCGCCGGCCGGCTCGCCGAGGCGATGGACGACGCGTCGATCCGGGTCTCGCTGACCGCGCGCCACGAGGACGCGGTAGTCGGCTACATGATGGCGCGCGCCGACCTCGGCGACTTCGGCCGCACCGAGCCGGTGGCGGTGATCGACACGCTGGGCGTCGACCCCGCGTACACGCACCGCGGCATCGGCCAGGGGCTGCTGTCACAGCTGTTCGCCAACCTGGGGGCGCTGGGGGTCGAGCGCGTCGAGACCGTGGTGCCGCAGCGCGACCTGGATCTGCTAGGCTTCCTCTACTCGACCGGCTTCGGCGCGTCACCCCGGCTGGTCTTCACGAGGACGCTGGAACCGGCATGACGACCGTCAACGAGGACCTGGTGCGCGATGCGCTGAGCCAGGTCCTGGACCCCGAGGCGGGGATGAATATCGTCGACCTGGGGCTGATCTACGGCATCGACGTCAGCGACGAGGGCGTGCACATCCAGATGACGATGACCAGCGCCGCCTGCCCGATGGCGGACATGATCGTCGACGATGCCTACGCGGCGCTCGAAAGCGCGTTGCCGCGCAACACCATGGTCGAGATCGAGATGGTCTGGGATCCGCCCTGGACCCCGGACCGCATGAGCGGGCTGGCGCGCGACCATTTCGGCTGGGCGCCGCGTTGAGCTTGGCGCCGTGCATCGGCGCGCCGGGGCGCGGCGCCTGCGAGGAACGCCCGTGAACGGCCCCGGGCCGCGCCGCCCGGCCTGGGAGCGGCTGCCGCTGCTGATCCTCGGCTTCGTCGCGCTGTTCGTCGGCCTGGGCGCCGGGCTGGCGCGGCTGGGCTGGTCGATGCCCGAGGCCGCCTCCGGTGCCGCCGCACTGCATGGGCCGCTGATGGTGTGCGGCTTCTTCGGCGTCGTCATCTCGCTCGAGCGCGCGGTCGCGATCGGCCGCGCCTGGGCCTATGCGGCGCCGCTGCTGGCCGGCATCGGCACGGCGGCGGCAATGCACGGCGAGGTGAGCGCGACGCCCTGGCTCTATGTCGCCGCCAGCGCCGTGCTGCTGGCCGCGTCGCTGCACGTGCTGAACCGCCAGCGCGAGCTGTTCATGGCCGTCATCGCCGCCGCCGCCGGCTGCTGGACCGTGGGCGCCTGGCTGTGGGCCGCCGGCTGGGCGGTGCACGAGCTGGTCGGCTGGTGGCTCGCGTTCCTGGTGCTGACGATCGCCGGCGAGCGGCTCGAGCTGTCGCGCTTCATGCAGCCCTCGCCCGCCGCGCGGCGGATGTTCGTCGCCATCGTCGGCGCGATGCTCGCCGGGCTGCTGGCCTGGGGCACGCGCTGGGGCGTGGCGCTGTATGGCGCCGCGCTCGTCGCGCTGACCGGCTGGCTGCTGCGCAACGACATCGCGCGGCGCACCGTGCTGCACAAGGGGCTGACGCGGTTCATCGCGGTGTGCCTGCTGTCGGGGTATTTCTGGCTCGCCGTCGGCGGCGCGGTGATGATCGGCTTCGAGCTGGTTCCCGGCAGCGCCGCCTACGACGCCGCGCTGCACGCGCTGCTGCTGGGCTTCGTCTTCGCGATGGTCTTCGGCCATGCGCCGATCATCTTCCCGGCCGTGCTGCGCGTCGCCGTGCCCTACCACCCGGTCTTCTACGCGCCGCTCGCGCTGCTGCACGCGTCGGTCGCGCTGCGGCTGGCCGGCGACGCCAGCGGCAACTTCGACTGGAAGCGCTGGGGTGCGATGCTGTCGGCAATCGCGCTCGTCGGGTTCATCGCCAATACCGCCAGCGCCGTCGTGCGCGGCCGCCGCGGCGGCGCACGTGGCGCCGCGGCAAGGGCCTCGAGATGAACGCGCCGCGCATCCCGCGAATCCCGCCGTCGCAGCAGAGCCGCGCAGGCACGTCGCCGCCGTCGCCGTCGCGCGCGCTTCGCGTGCTCGCGGGCGTCGCCGTCGTCTTCGGGCTGATGACGATCGTCAGCGGCGGGCGTGCGCTGTTCGGCGGCGCCGAGGCGCGCGCCGCGGTCGGCGCGGCGGTCGGCTTCGTGCTTTGGTTCAACTTCGTCGCCGGCTTCGCCTATGTCGCCGCCGGCATCGGCTTGTGGCGTCGGCAGCGCTGGGCGGCCTGGCTCGCGCTGGCGATCGCCGCCGGCACCGCGATCGTCGCCGCCGCCTTCGCCTGGCATGTCGCCGGCGGCGGCGCCTACGAGATGCGTACCGTCGGCGCGCTCGCGCTGCGGCTGTCGTTCTGGGTGCTCGCGGGCTGGGTCGGCTGGCGCGCGCTCGCGCGAGGCTGACGCCAACGACCCGGGACGTCGGCCCGGATCGTCGAGGGTCTCCACACCATTGCGGCGCAGCCTGCCCTGCCGCGCACCCCCGGATCGCGGGATGGCGCCCGGCGGCGCGGTGCGCTACAGCGCTCCTCGCGGGCAGGCCACGCCCGCGCCGACGCGCCCGATGTCGGCACAGCCTGAGCCATGCGGGTGCGCGGCCCGATCCACCGGACCGACGGAGGACGTCGCCATGTCACCCATCACCGCCATCCCGAGGCCGGCGCGCCGCGGCGCGCACCTGGCCACCTCGATCGCCGTCGGCGCCTTGCTCGCCGCCATGCCGCCCGCGGCCTCGGCGGCCGCGCAGACGCTGCCCTTCGAGGCCACGACCAGCGGCGAGTTCTGGGTCGCCGGCGATGTCGGCAGCTCGCCGCTGTTCGTCGTCCAGGAAACCGGCGACGGCAGCGCGGGCGATCTCGGTGCGATGCACTACCAGCTGTCGGTGGTGCAGAACCTGGCACGGCCGCCGGCCGGCTGCGGGCCGTCGAGCTCGACCGGGACCGGCGGCGTGGCCTTGCTGACGCTGGCCGACGGCGCGCTTTCGCTGCAACGCAGCACGGGGAGCTCGTGCTTCAGCTTCCCGCTTGTCCAGCTCGACGAGACCTGGGTCGTCGGCGGCGGCAGCGGGCGTTACCAGGGCGCGAGCGGCAAGCTCGTGCGCCGCGTGACCGGCGACGTGCGCGACGGCAGCGCGACGGGCAGCCTCAGCGGCAGCCTGAAGCTGCCGCATTGATCCCGCGGCGCTCCGCGCGCGCGGGCGCTCAGGCGCGTGGGGGCGTGCCGGCTGGCGGCGCGAGGATCGCGTAGTTGCCGTTCGCCCGAGCCAGCAGCACGCCGTCGCAGCGCAGCTCGGACTCGAGGTTGGCCAGCCGCCGTCCGCGGTGCACGATGCGCGTCTCGCACACCAGCGTGCCGGCGGCGACGGGCTTGAAGTAGTTGATCTTGACCTCGATCGTCGCGCACTGCTCGCCGGGTGCGAGCGTCGTGTACAGCGCCGCCCCCATGCCGGTGTCGGCCAGCGCGAACAGCACCGCCCCGTGCACCACCCCGTGCGGATTGAGGTGGCGCGGCGCCAGCCGCAGCTCGCAGCGGCTGAAGCCGGCCTCGCTGTCGGGCTGCAGCCTCAGGCCGATCAGCTCGGCGAAGGGGTGGGGCGCGGGGATCGGCATGGTGTGGGGGATACTCGTTTCGCAAAACGGAACGAGGGATCCCAAGCGCGCTCAACTGTAGGGAGCGAGCAAAGGTCGCCCGGCTTCTTTGTTTGATCCGCTCAGCCGCATCCGGCGGCATATCACAAGACCGGCACGAGAGCCCTGAAGTCAAACGTCTCTGGAACACGCATGCGCAATCCAACTACCTCGCGCCCAAGGCACGCCGCTTCGAGCCATTCACACGATGACCCCCCGGCTTTGCCGGGGAGTCCCAGGATCCACCTAGGAACAATTATTTCTCTTTGCCAGTTCAGCAAGAACAGTCAAGCGCTCGTTTGCTGCCTTCCGGGCGTCACCAGCGTTCATTTGGTTCACAATGATCCCTGGCCAGAAGAAAACTCCCATTGCTACGTTTCGGCCAGAGAAGCCAGTCTTGTCGTCTATATCTCTGAGAATGCCCTTAATGTCCGCAGTCTGCGTCGCAATCTCTGTGCAACTTAATCTCTCGTCACCCGGATCTTTCACGATTACCTGGGTATGGGTACAACCAGCAGCAAAGAATACCAGTCCAAAAATGGCAAATACATTCTTCATGAGTAGCCCTCCGCTAGCAAAAAGCTTCACGGGCTGACCGCGTCGCCTAGCGCCGCTGCGACAACCCCCCTCGCGCCGTTTCCTCCACTGGCGCCAGCATAGGATAGCTGCAAAGCACGCCAAATCCAATGCAGAGAAGCACTCCAGCAACACCGATCAGGACGGGCGCGATAGGGCTGCAGTCCAAGGAAAACTTCCGCCGCACGGACATGCGGGATCCCCGGGGGTCACTCTTTCAGCATCGCCAGACCCCTGACAGCACTATAGTTTGCCGATGGCCCAGGCCACCGTCCTCATCGTCGACGACGACCCCGCGCTGCGCCGCACGCTGCAGCTGCGGCTGCGCGAGGAGGGATTGCGCGTGGTCGACGCCGACAGCGCCGAGCGCGCGCTGGCGCTGCTGGCGGTCGAGCTGCCCGACCTCGTCGTCACCGACGTGCGCATGGGCGGCATGGACGGGCTGGCGCTGTTCGACGAGATCCGGCGCGACCACCCGCTGCTGCCGGTCATCATCCTGACGGCGCACGGCACCATCGACGACGCCGTCGGCACGACGCGCAAGGGGGTGGCGGCCTACCTGACCAAGCCGGTCGAGGCGGCGACGCTGCTCGCCGAGGTGCGCCGCGCGCTGGCCGCGGCGCCGCCGGCGGCCGAGCGTGCCGGGCCGGCGCGCGGCCAGATCGTGACCCGCAACGCGGCGATGCGCGCGCTGCTCGACGACGCCGAGCGTGTCGCCGCGACCGACGCCGCGGTGCTGATCCGCGGCGCGTCGGGCACCGGCAAGGAGCTGCTGGCGCAGGCGATCCACGATGCCAGCCCGCGACGCGAGCGGCCCTTCGTCGCCGTCAACTGCGGCGCGATCCCCGAGCCGCTGCTGGAGAGCGAGCTCTTCGGCCATATGCTCGGCGCCTTCACCGGCGCGGTGCGCGACCACCCGGGGCTGTTCCGCGCCGCCGAGGGCGGCACGCTGTTCCTCGACGAGATCGGCGACATGCCGCTGGCGCTGCAGGTCAAGCTGCTGCGCGTGCTGCAGGAGCGCCAGGTGCGGCCGGTCGGCGCCGCGCGCGCGCTGCCGGTGGACGTGCGCATCGTCAGCGCGACGCACCGCGACCTGGACGCGGCGCGGCGCGACGGCAGCTTCCGCGACGACCTGTACTGGCGGCTCGCGGTCGTCGTCTTCACGCTGCCGCCGCTGGCCGAGCGGCGCGAGGACATCCCGGCGCTGGCGCAGCATTTCCTGGCCGCGCTGGCGGCCAAGTACGGCCGGCCGCTGCGCGGCTTCGCGCCCGACGCGCTGGCGCGGATGGCGCGTGCGCCGTGGCCGGGCAACGTGCGCCAGCTCTTCAACGCGGTCGAGAAATGCGTCGCGCTGGCCGGCGACACCGATACCGTGCCGGCGGCGCTGGTCGAGCGCGCCGTCGAGGCCGGCGCCGACGACGGCATCGAGCCCTTCGACGACGCGCGCCGGCGCTTCGAGCGCGACTACCTGGCGCGCCTGCTGCGGCTGACCGGCGGCAACGCGGCGCTGGCCGCGCGGCTGGCGCAGCGCAACCGGACCGATTTCTACGCGCTGCTGGCGCGGCATCACCTCGAGCCGGCAGCCTTCCGCGCCGCCAGCGCGCAGGCGGCCGCGGACCCGACGGGCGCCGCGGGCGAGGCGGGCTGAGGCCGGGCTCGCACGGCGCGGCGCCGCTGTCGGCCCGCGCCGACAGGCGCGGGCCGAGGCGCGACAAGCACTTGACGCCGATCGGCGGATACCTTGTCGGCATCGGCCGACAACCGGGACCTCGTCGCCATCGGGTGGCCAGGGTGCCGCACGAGGGCGACGAGGATGCGCGCGGACCTGGCACGGCGCATGCATTGGAGTTGGCACCGGCCCTGAGCCGCCTGCCACCGCAAAACCCGGAGACCGTCATGAAGACCCGCCAACTCGTCGCGCTGATCGCCCTGTCCTTCGCCGCCGCCGCCCACGCCGACCCGGTGATGGACAGCTTCGACCGCATGCTGACCCACGCCGCGGCGACGATGGCGACCGCCCGCCCGGCCGAGTCCGCCGATCCACTCGTCGCCACGATGGTCGAGCCGCTGCGCGAAGCACACCGCGCCGGCGCGGTCCATGTCGCCGCGACCGGCGACGACGCGGTCCGCGCCAGCTTCGACCGCATGCTGCAGCACGAGCCGACGCCGCTGGCCGCGCGCGTGCCGGCGGGTAGCGACCCGCTGGTCGCGGCGCTCATCGAGCCGCTGCGCGACGATGACCGGGCTGGCGCCGTCCATGTCGCGGCGGTCAGCGACGACCGGATCGCGGCCAGCCTCGACCGCATGCTGCAGCATGAATCCACGCCGCACGCTGCGCAGCGCCGGCCGCTGCCGCCCCACGGTTCGCGCCACTGATCGGTCCGCACCGCGGCAGCGTCCGCTGCCGCGGCGCGCATACTTCGCCGCGATGGCACCGCGCAACGCCGCGCGCCGCCGGGATGGCAGGCCCATCCTCGGCGGCACGCGCTCGCGCCGTGCCAGCGCGGGCCGCTTCGGCCCGGCCGCGCAGCGGGAGGGCAGCCCGGGCATGACGAGCAGCGCGCAGGCAGCAGCGACGCAGTCGGCGACGGCGGACGGCGGCACGCTCGACGCGGCCGAATTCCAGCGCCAGAAGCATGCGGACTTCCACCGCACCTCGGCGCTGGCCGGCGTCGCCGGCGCGGTGCTGGTGTCGACGTTGTGGGTCTGGGACTGGGCGGTCGACGCGGCGCACGCGCCGCAGACTTTCGGGCTGCGGCTGCTGCTGGCGGTGTCGATCCTGATCTACCCGGCGGCGCTGCTGCTCGGCATACGGCGCGGCCTGTCGCTGGTCTTCTACGCCACGCTGCTGTGGCTGCAGTGGGTCTTCCACGCGATCCTGGCGCGGCTGGACGGCGGCGCGGTGCACGGGCTGGCGGGCTACATGTACTGGTTTATCGTGCCGCCGCTGATGAGCTTCGTGCTGCCGCTGGCGCACAACATCGCCGGCAACCTGGCGGTGGTCGCATTTCCGGTCGTGATGGTCGCGCTGGGCACGCCGCCGGCGCTGGACCTGCCGCGTTACCTCGCGCTGATCGTCCCGGCGGGCGCGATCACGATCGCCGGCCACGTGATGATCGACCGCCTGATGCGCCGAATCTACGAGGCCAAGTGGCAGTTGCAGCGGCGCGCGCGAACGATCGAGGCGCTGGGGCAGGACGCGCAGCGTGCCGCCGACGCGCTGCGCGAGTCCGAGGAGCAGTACCGTCTGCTCGTCGAGCACGCGAGCGAGGGCATCCTGATCTCCGAGCGCGGCGTGCTGCGATTCGTCAACCCGCGCATCGTCGCGCTCGCCGGCCGGCCGGCACCCGAGCTGCTGGGGCGCAATCTGCTGGACTTCGTGCACACCGACGACCAGGCCGCGCTGGCCGAGCGCTACCGCAGGAGGCTGGCCGGCGAGACCCTGCCGGCGCACGCCGAATTTCGCGTCGTCCGCCCCGACGGCAGCGTGGTGTGGGTCGAGACCAGCGGTGTCGAGGTCGAGTGGGAGGGCGCGCCGGCGGTGCTGTCGTTCCTGATCGACATCACGCAGCGCCATCAGCTGCAGGAGAGCCTGCAGCGCACGCTCGACGAGCGCGAGACCGTGCTCGACCGCGCAATGGTCGGCATCGCCTTCCTCGACCCGCGCGGGCGGCTGCGCTGGGCGAATGCCGCGATGGGGCGAATCTTCGGCGTCGACGCGCACCGCCTCGTCGGCGGCTCGCTGGAACCCTTCTACACCTCGCGCGAGGCCTACCTCGCCACCGGCAGCGCGGTCTCGGCCGCGGTGCACGAGGGGCGCGACTACGAAGTCGAGCTGCCGATGCGGCGCCGCGACGGGCGCATCTTCTGGGTCCACCTGTCGGGCAAGGCGGTCGATGCGCGCGACCTGTCGCGCGGCACCGTGTGGGCGGCGATGGACATCGACACCCGCAAGCGCGCCGAGGAGGAGATCCGCAGCGCGTTCGAGAAGCAGAAGGAGCTCGGCGAGCTCAAGTCGCGCTTCGTCTCGATGACCTCGCACGAGTTCCGCACCCCGCTGGCGACGATCCTGTCGTCGGCCGAGCTGCTGGAGCATTATGCCGAGCGGCTGCCGGCGCAGGAGCGCAGCGAGCTGCTGGCGGCGATCAAGCAGGCGGTACAGCGCATGAAGCGCATGCTCGACGACGTGCTGCTGATCGGCAGGGCCGAGGCCGGGCGGATGTCCTTCGACCCGGAGGAGGTCGAGCTGCGCGCGCTGTGCCGGTCGGCGATCGACGAGACCGTGCGCGCGACGGCGGCGCTGGTCGCCGCCGGCAGCGGCAGCGCGCGCTCGGCGGCGGACACCGCGTCGCGCGTCGTGCTCGACATGCCCGACGGCGAGCTGCACGCGCGCGTCGACGGCCGGCTGCTGCGCTTCATCCTCGGCAACCTGCTGTCCAACGCACTGAAGTATTCGCCGGCGGGAGGCCCGGTGACGCTGGCGCTGCGCGCCGCGGCGGGCGAGCTGGTCCTCAGCGTCAGCGACCAGGGCATCGGCATCCCGCCCGAGGACCTGCCGCGGCTGTTCGAGCCCTTCCATCGCGCGCGCAACGTCGGCACACTCCCGGGCACGGGTCTGGGCCTGGCGATCGTGCGCAAGGCGGTCGACCTGCACGGCGGGCGGATCGAGCTGCACAGCACGCCGGGCACCGGCACCCGCGTCGTCGTCAGCCTGCCCGGGGGGCCCGCATGGCCAGGATCCTGATCATCGAGGACGAGCCCGGAATCCGGAACAACCTGAAGCGCATGCTGCGGCTCGAGGGGCACGAGGTCTTCGAGGCCGAGGACGGGCGCCGCGGCGTCGAGCTGGCGCTGGCCTGCGCGCCGCAGCTCGTCATCTGCGACCTGATGATGCCCGAGCTGGACGGCTTCGCGGTGCTGCGCGAGCTGCGCGCGCAGCCGGCGACCGCCGGCGTCGCGTTCTGCTTCCTGACCGCCAGCGCCGAGAAGGACACGCGCCACAAGGGCCTGGCCGCCGGCGCCGACGACTACATCACCAAGCCGTTCGAGCTCGCGGAGCTGCTGGACCTGCTGCACCGCAGGTTGCCGGCACAGGGCTGAGCGCCGGCGCGCAAACGGACGGTACGGGATCCGCCTGCCGCTGCGGCGCCGGCCCGCGGAGGCCCGCGCCCGGGCCGCGCGCGGATGGGCGCCTGCTACGCATCCCGACCGCAATCGGCTTGAACCGATTCACCCGCCACCGCAACCCATGTTCGAAGGTCGGGTGAAGTCGACCCGGACTTCGAGACAGCGAACCGCAAACCCTTCCTCGGAGCAACATCATGGCACTCTCGATCCGCAAGACCTCCTGCATGCTGATTTCCGCGCTGCTGCTGGCCGTCGGCATGGCCGGCGCCCAGGCCTACCAGCCCAAGGTCACGAAGGCCGACATCAAGGCCGGCGGCGGCAGCTGCGCCGGCAGCGTCTGCACGATCAACGGGACGATGTGGTACTGCGGCGGCACCGGTTACTGCTATCGCGTCTACGCCTGAGCAAGGCAGTCCGTCGCGACGACAGGCGTCGCGGGGTCGGACCCCGGGCCCCCCAGATCGGGCCGAGGCACCGACCGCGCGACGCCTTCTCCCTCGAGCGCGCAGCTCCGACAAGCGGAGCTGCGCGCATTCGCATTGGGGACGCCTTCGAGCAGGCACACGCCGACGCAAACCCCGGCCCCCAGTAACGCGCCCCGGCGCGCATCGCGTTCGATCGGGCCAGACCGGCGCAGCCCCTGCCTGCCGGGGCATGCCGTGCGTGCGGCGATCGGCTGCGGGCAGCCGGGCCGACCCGCAACGCAAGGGCCCCGAGGCGTTGCCCCGGGGCCCGTCGTACGGTCGGATATCCAGCCCGCTCGTGCCCGCCCGCCCTGTCCGGCCGGAGCCGGGCGGCGGCACCCGGCCCTACAGGCCGCGGAACTGCACGCGGCGGTTCTCGGCTGCGGCCGGGTCGATGCCGGCGATCGTGCGGCCCTCGCCGAAGCCCGCGGTGTGCAGCCGGTCGGGGTCGATGCCGTGCGCGACGCTGAGGTAGCGCTTGACCGCCTGGGCGCGGCGATGCGAGAGCTCGCGGTTGTACGCGTCGCCGCCGACGGCGTCGGTGTGGCCCTCGACGAGAACGGCGCGGTCGGCGGGCAGCATCCGGATGCCGGCCGCCAGCGCGTCGAGCTGCGGGCGCGCGACCTCGGCGATCTCGGCCGAACCGAAGCTGAACCGCACCTGCAGCGAGAGTGCCTGCGCCGGCGCCGCGGCCGGCATCGTCTGGGCCGCCTGCACCGTCTGCGCCGCCTGCGCCGCCGGCAGCGCCGGCTCGGCGGGCATCGCCGCCACGGCCGGGGCGTCGCCGAGCAGGTGGATCGAGCGCATCTTGACCCGCGCCGGCGCCTTGCCGCCGAGGATCGTCGCGACGTCGACCGGGTTCAGCGCCTGCCCCTCGCGGTAGTAGGCGACCTCGTCGGCCAGCGCGGGGGCGGACAGCAGGGCGGTCGCGAGGGTCAGGGCGGACAGCTTGCGGAACATGGGATTCTCCTGGTGGCGGGGGGACTCGCAGATGGGTTGCAGCCTCCGCCCAGGAGGTTCAATCGATTTCCGGAAGGCCTCGCGCGCGCCGGCACCGCGCTCAGCGGCCAGGCGGGGCGTCGGGTGGGGACGACGGCGATACCTCGCCCGCGGCGCGGATCAGGCAGGTGGCGTTGTCCGTCCCGGCGATGTAGATCGGCCTTCCGTCGCGGTCGGTGGCGCTGATCTTCAGCGCCTGGCGCGTGCCCTCGGCCGGCAGCGAGACCCGGTTCTCCTCGAACAGCAGCCGGCCATGCTGCCAGCAGCGGATCTGGTAGCCGCCGTCGGGCCTGGCGCCGGCCGCAGTGTCGCGCACCGGGTCGGTCGACACGGTGGCCAGCGTCAGCGCCGGGGCGAGCACCGCCGCGACGGCGAGGCAGGCGGCTGCGACCAGGCGCCGGGCGGGATCACTTGGCTCGAACATGGACGGTCTCCTCGGCCAGCTTGCCGCGGCTGGCGGCGACGAAAGCCTCGCGCAGCTGCGACAGCGACGCGACGGCGAGCGGCTCGAAATCGGTGCCGACGACGCTGGCCGGCAGGTCGGCGATGACGTCGCGCTCGGTGGCGAAGCAGGCGAAGGTCTCCTGCGCGCCGGCCTTGGTCAGCGCGAGCTGGAAGCGCATCGCACCGGGCAGCGCCAGCGGGCGCGCTGCGGCGACGCGCGCATCCTTGGCGAAGCGGTTGGGGAAGAAGCGGACGAGCCTGGCATGTTCGTCCTGCAGGTAGCAGTAGACGTAGGCGTCGCGGCTGGCCCGCAGCTGCAGCCCGATCGGCTCGCCGAGCGCGAAGCTGCTGCGCGGCGGCGTCGTCGACAGCTCGAGCGCCAGCGCGCCGGCCGCCGGGGCCGCGCGGACTGCCGGCGCCGCCTTCGGCGCCGCGGCGACCGCCGGCGCGGCGGCCGCCGGCGCGGCAGCCAGACGCGCCGGTGCCGCCGGGCGGGCGATCTTCGAATGGTCGGCGCCGAGAAAGGCGACGAAGAAGGCCTCGTCGAGCACCGCCTCGCGGCTCAGCCCGAGCGCGGCCCGGTAGCCGGCGATCGCCTCGTCGATCGCCGGGTTGAACTGGCCGTCGACCGGGCCGTCGTAGAAGCCGCGCCGGCGCAGCTGGTTCTGGAAGTAGGCGATCAGCTCGACCCGGCTCGTGGCCATCGCGTAGTACCAGTCGGAGACCTCGAGCCTGATCTCCTCGTTGCGGCTCGCATCCGCTTCCAGGCAGCGCCAGTAAGGCGTCTTCGTCAGCTTGCCCGCGAGCTCGATCACCGCCAGCTCGATCAGCCCGCGCAGCGCCTGCGCCCGCCCCTCCGAGCGGCTGAGGTTCATGCTGTAGCTGATGCCGAACTTGTGGTACGCGGCGTCGCCGTCGAAGCCCTGGCCCTGCTTGAGGATGACGACCGAGTTGCGCGAGGTGACGCCGGGCAGGACCGACATGTCGTCGGTCGTCAGCACGCTCAGGTCGATGCCGAGGACGGCCGACGCCGCATCGCGCGCGATGCCCAGGTTGACGAAGGGCTGCAGGCCGATGCCGAGGTCCTTCTGGTTGCGGATCAGGTCCTCGTCGAGCTGCGAGATCGAGCCCTTGATGTCGTACTGCGGGATCACCGCGTAGGCACCCTGGCGCTGCGCCGAGGCGAGGAAGCCGATCACGTTGCTCGCATCCTTGCCGAACGCGACGAGGCGGATCGCGCGGCTGCGCCGCGTCATGTCCGACACCGCCGAGATCAGCATGTCGCGCGCCCCGACGTTGAGCTTCTGCGTCTGGTCCGCCAGGTCCTCGACGAGCATCGACACGTCGCGCACGCCGTAGTCGGCGAGCATGCCGTCCATGCAGCGCAGCGCCGGCGCGAAGCTGGTGATCGTGCGCTGCGGCGCCTGCTGCGGCCCCTGGCGAGCGGCCTCGGTCTGCTCGACGGTGCGCTGCTCGACGTCGAGCGTCGAGCAGCCGGCGAGCGCCGCGGCCGCGGCGACCAGGGTCGCGATCCAGCGCGTCGGGCGGTCGGGGCGGCGGTTCTTCTGCATGGCGGTGGCGCTCCCAGGTCGCTGCGGTCGAGGTGACGATCTTGCCTGATCCCGGGCGACGCCCCGGATCACGGAAGTCAGCGGCAGCCGCGGCCGGACACGATGTTGATCGCGTTCGGCGCGAAGACGAAGACCTCGCGCGGTGTGGCGGCGGGGTTGCCGCCGGTATCGATGTTGCCGATGTTCTGGCTGCCGCAGCTGGCGCTGTCGAGCTCCTCGTCGAGGGTCGGCTGCAGGCGCTCGAGCGCCGCCACGCGCACCTTCACCTTGATGAGCTTGGCCCTGAAGCGGGCGTCGATCGCGAACTCGTCCTCGGAGGCGATCGCCGCCGGGGCCTGCAGCGCGACCATCGCCAGGACGAGGCCGCGCAGAAGGATCCTGTTCATCGCGCTTCTCCTCAGCGCCGGCGGCACGCCGACGCAGTGGCGGGGCCCGCGGCACCGATGGCGCGGACCCCGCCGGTGTCGAGAGGGTCAGTTCGCCACGCCGATGCGCTGCGTCGCGTTCGCATGCTGGCCGCTGGCCGAGTTGTAGGCTCCGTCGGCGACGATGACGGCGTTCTGCAGCCGCCCATGGCCGCTGGCCATGCCGATCTGCTGCGACGCATGCGCGTCGGTGGCGTTGTTCGCCGAGTTGGTCACCCCGTTCGCGATGACGAAGCTGGCGCTGATGCTGCCGTCGCCGGCGGCGCCGCCGATCACCTGGGTGGCCGACGCGCCCTGCCCTCCGCGGGCGGAGTTGCTCGCACCCGTGGCCTGGACGTACAGGCTGTCGACGCGCCCCCGGTCGGTCGCGAACCCGATCTGCTGGAAGGCCTCGGTGGAGCTGCTCGACGACTGGTTGTTCAGGTCCGAGGCGACGATCGTGCTGCGCTCGATCTGGCCGGCACCACTGACGAAGCCGACATTCTGCGTCGCGCGTCCGCCGTTACCCTGCGCGCTGTTCGTCGCGGAGCTGACGAAGATCGTCGAGGCGACGATGCGGCCGTCGCCTTCGGCCACGCCGATATTCTGCGTCGCGCGCGAATTCGTCCCGCTGGCGCTGCTCTGGACGTCCGAGGCGTCGACGGAGGTGTCGCGGATCTCGCCGGCGAACGCGCCGCTGGCGAGGAGGCCGAGGGCGATCACGAGGGCGGTCTTGCGGAAGGCTTGCATGATGGATCTCCTGGGGATGAGGGGTTGAGGTCTCGGGTCTGGTGGCATGGCCGCTTCGCCTGCCATCCGCTCCATGGGTTGCGGCTGCCGCGCAGACGGTTCAAGCTTTCTGGTCGCAGCGCCGCGGCGCCTGCGGGACGGCGCGCCGGTCGCACGCCGGTCAGGCTAGGATCGACCGCGATGCAGCCGCAGCCGACCTCGCGCCGCCCATGACCCGCAGCGAGCCGCCCGGGCGAGCCCACGCCGGCCGCCGGCTGACCGGGCTGGCCGGCCTGCTCGGGGCGCTGCACAACCTCGGCTGGCTGGGTACCACGCCGGCGCGCGCCGGCGAGCTCACCGCCTTCGCCGCCTGCGACGGGCAGCCGATCCCGGTGCGCGTGCTGGGGCGCGGCAGCCCGGTCGTGCTGCTGCACGGGCTGGGCTGCTCGCACCGCCAGTGGATGCCGGTGGCGCGCCGCCTGGCGCGCCGGCACCGAACCTACGCCTGGGACTGCCGCGGGCATGGCCGCTGCCGGCCCGTGGCGGGCGTGATCACGCTGGCACGCCTGGGCCGCGACCTGGGCGAACTGCTCGACCACTTCGAGCTGCCGCGGGCCGTGCTGGTCGGCCATTCGATGGGGGCGCTGGCGGTGATGCAGTATCTGCACGACCATGGCACGGCGCGCGTGGCGGCCGTCGTGCTGGTCGACCAGTCGCCGCGCGTCGTCACCGACGGGCAGTGGCCGCTGGGGTTGTTCGGCGGCTGCAGCGCCGCGATGCTGCAAGGCCTGATCGCCGGTGCGCGCGTCGACCTGGCCGGGACGCTGGCGGCCGAGGTCGAGGCGGTGGCCGGCGCGCGCCTGGCGCCCTACCTGCGCGCCGACGCGACGCTCGGGCGCTGGTTGCGGCGCTGGCTCGGGCGCGTCGAGGCCGCGCCACTGCTGGACCTCGCCGAGTCGCTCGTGGCGGCGGACTTCCGGCAGTCGCTGCCGCGGCTGGACGCGCCGCTGATGGTCGTGCTGGGCGCGCGCAGCCCGCATTACGCCGGCCTGCCGCTGGACGCCTGGTACCGCCAGGCCGTGCCGCACGCCCGCGTGCGGACCTACCCGCGGGCCGGGCATTCGCCGCACTTCAGCGAGCCCTGGCGCTTCGCCGACGAGCTGGCGCAGTTCATCGCCGAGCACGCCTGAGCGCGCCGGGGCGTCCCCGAGCGCTGATCCCGCAGCGCGCAGCGCGCAGCGCGTCAGGGGGGTCCGGTGAGCGCTCATGGGCCGTGAGCTTGCCTCATGAGCGCACCCCGGGTGCCGGCCGAAGCGCTCAGCGGCAATCGCCCTGCGCCGACGGCCGGAAGCAGAAATCGGCTGTCAGGCTCGACGACTCCCAGGGCACCTGCACGCGCGCGGTGGCCGCGGCGACGCCGACGCGAACGCGCTTGAACAGCTGCTCGATCGGCAGCCCGGGCGTGTCGAGATGATCGAGCAGGTGCTTGGTGTAGACGCTGTGTGCGCCGGCGGGGTTGTCCAGCGCGACGCCGTTCGGCGAGGTGGAGAACGCGATCATCGTCCCCATCGGCGCGTCCAGCGGCGCCAGGCCGGGAGGCGTCGAGCCACGGAACTTGAGCCGGCGCCCGTCCGGCCCGACGATCACGCCGCCGGCGAAGGGGTTGACGCGGCAGGCGTCGAGCACGACGACGTTGATCCCGTGCGGGATCGCGCCGAGCCGCTCGACGAAGGCGCCGACATCGGCCCCCTGGCGTGCGATGTCGTCCTCGGTCTGCGGGTCGGCGTCGACCGGCAGCAGGTAATTGCGGCCGCGCAGCTGCACGCCGTGCCCGGCGTAGAACAGCAGCCGCACCTGCGCGCGCGCCGCCCGCAGCGAGAACTCGCGCAGGCTCTCGATCAGCTCGCGCAGCGAGGTGTCCTCGTGCAGGCCGACGGCGTAACCCAGGCCGCGAAGTCGCGCCGCGACGGCCCTGGCGTCGTTGACGGGGTTCTTCAGCGGCGCGGCCCTGTACGCCGCGTTGCCGATCACGAGCGCGATGCGCTCGGGCTCGCTGGACGCGACCGCGGCCCGCGGCAGCGCGCCCGTCGCGGCGCCCGCGACGGCGGCGGCGATCGCGCCGAGCAGGCGGCGCCGGCCGCGGCGGTCACCTGGCGGGGCAGCTCGCATCGGATCCATCGCCTTGCCTTCCCGGGCCTCACTCACGCGGCGGCAGGCCTGGGGCGAGCGATGCCGCCTGCAGGATCGGCCGCCCCCGGACGTGCTCGAGCGCCTGCGCCTCGCTGCCGGGTGCGACGCGCACGTAGTAGTCGCCGAGCTGCCCCGGCCCGCCGACGAGCTGCCCGCCGATCTCGACCAGCAGCATGCGGATATCGGCCTCTGGCGTGTCGGGGGCGAAGGCGAGCTTGAGCAGCGGGCCCTCGTCGGCCTGGACCGCGCGCAGCGCGCGGATCTCCTGCGCGTCGTCGCGCGCATCGCCGAGCAGGCCGACGATGACGCCGCCCTGGACGGCGACGATCGCGAAGGCGGCCAGCGCGGTGGCCGGCCGCATGCCGAAACCGGCGAAGAAGGCGCTGAGACGCTCGGACCAGGTCGGCCGGTCGCCGCGGATCAGCTTCATCGCCTTCGCCAGCCCGATCGTCTCGGGGACGCGCGGCGCGCCCTCCAGCATGCGCGAGCGCAGCGACTGCTGCCATTCGAGCTCGGCACGCGCCTGCGGGTCGCGCGCCAGGTAGTCCTCGACCCAGGCGCGGTCCTCGTCGCCGAGCGTGCCGTTGACATACCACGGCAGCAGTTCCTCGAAGCGCTCGTTCATGCCGCCACCCCGGCGATCTCGCCCTCGCTGCCAAGCAGCCGCTGCAGGCAGCCCTTGATCTTCTGCCGGGCGTGGAACAGGCGCGTCTTGACCGTGCCCTCGGGGCAGCGCTGGACCTGCGCGACCTCGGCGAGCGACAGCCCCTCGAAGAACACCAGGTGCATGCACTCGCGATGCTCGTCGGACAGGCGGCCCATGCAGCGCTGCACGCCCTCGCTGCGCTGCCTGGCCGCCAGTTGCGCGAAGCCGTCCGGCGTGTCGGAAGCGACCGTGTCGGCGACATCGTCGAGGTCGTCGTGCGCCTCGTCGGGGCGCCTCGCCCGGTAGACCATCAGCGCCTTGTTGCGCGCGATGCCGATCAGCCAGGTGCTGAACTTCGAGTCCCCGCGAAAGCGCGCGGGGTTCCGCCAGACTTCATACATCGCATCCACCACCACTTCCTCGGCGCGCGCGTGATCGTTCAGCATGTTCAGCACGTAGGCATAGACCTTGCGGCTGAACGCCTTGTACAGATCGCGAAACGCTGCCTGGTCTTCCTTCCCGATCCGTGCCAGAAGGTCCATGACGCGGGCGTTGTCCATGACGGCGGCGGTGGTGGCGTCGCGGCGTAGTATCGCGCGCCCTCCGTCGCCGCCGTCCCGGGCAAAGCCCGAACCGATGCACGGCGGCGGCGCCCTGCGCGCCGGCCCGGCCGTGTCGATGCTGGGTTGCGCCGCACGGCGCGCCGGTTCAGTCTTTCGTCGCGTCGGCGTCGGGCGACGCCGACGTGACTCGAGGCGTGCCTCGCGGCCCGGCGCGGCGCGCCTACTTGCGGCGCACGAAGAGGAAGTCGCCGCCCTCGTGCCCGGCCAGGCGGATGTCGGCGAACTGCGGCAGCTGCTCCGAGTTCAGCGCGACCGGCCGGCGCAGTTCGGCGAACAGCGAGGTCGCGTCGAGGATGCCGCGGTTCGACCCGAGCGCGCGCAGCAGCGCGGCGGCGAACGGCGAGTGGCCGCTGCCGCTCGAATCGGCCACCGGCTCGAGCCCGCCCGAGCTCAGCGCCTGCCGGGACTTGAGCCGCGCCATGCGCTCCAGGTGCTCCTGGCCGCGACCGAGCTTGAGCTCCGCGCCGCGCGTCAGCGTGCCCGAGAAGCAGCTGTCGGCGACGACCAGCACGTGCCTGGCCTTCAGCGCGCGCAGCGTATCGCGCACCGTGTCGTTCGACACCCACTGCGTACGCCGGTGCGGCTGGGCGTCGACCGGCAGCCAGTAGCCCTTGTCGGCCTCGGCGTCGAGCGAGCCATGCCCGGCGTAGTAGATCAGCAGGTTGTCGCTGGCACGCAGCCGGTTGCGGTACTCGTCGAGCACGTCGACGATCTGCGCCCGCGTGGCGTTGATCAAGGGCGTGACCTCGAACCCGTACTGGGTCGCGAGCAGCTCGCCGACCGCCCGCGCATCGTTGGCCGCGGTGTCGAGCCGCTCGAGGTACTCGTAGGCATCGTTGCCGATCACCAGCGCGTGGTAGCGCCCGAGCGAGGAGACGTCGACCGCCGGCAGCGCGTCGTCCGCGGCGGGCGGCGCCGCCAGCGGCCGGCCGGCGCCAGCGGCCAGCGCGATCTTCTTGTCCAGCGCCGGGCTCGGACCGCGCGCGGCCGCGGCCCGGTACGAGGCCTCGGCCTCGGCGGTGCGGCCCAGCGTCAGCAGCAGGTCGCCGCGCGCGACCAGGAGCCGCGGCTCGTCCGGCCGCCCCTGCAAGGCCTTGTCGCACGCCGCCAGCGCGGCCTCGCCCGTCAGCCCCAGGCATCGGGTCTGCGCCAGCGCGAACTCGTCGTCGGGCCGCAACGCCTCCGCCTTGCGGCTGCGCTCGACCCAGGCCGCCTCGTCGGCCAGGCTCTGCACCTCGTGCTCGCGCAGCTGCAGCAGCGTGTTCGACGGATGGTGGCGGCGCGCATCCTGCAGCACGCGCAGCGCCCCGGCGTAGTTCCTGGCCGTGACCCAAGGATCGACCAGCGCGACGACCTCGCTCGGTCCGGCGCCGGCGATCGCCTCGCGGCAGGCGGGGGTCAGCTCCTCCTCGGCGTCGGCGCGACACGCGGCGAGGCTGGCGCCATGCGCCGGCGCCCAGCAGGCCGCGACCGCCAGCAGGGCCGACGCGCCGATCGATCGCCACCCGCTGCTCATCGTCCGGCCCTTCGCATGGGCTAGTACGAGCTGTGCGACCCGGGCTGCCGCTTGTGCAGCTCGGGGTCGAAGGCCCAGTCACCCGAGGGCAGGCGGATGACGCCGAACAGGTAGCGGCGGGCGATCGGCCGGTACGGCGGCTGCTCGGCAGCCAGCAGCGCATCGAGCCGCTGCTGCGTCTGCTCCAGCCCGGCGGCCAGCCGGCTGCAGCGCTGGGCGAGGTCCTGCGCATAGGTCACGACGTGCGCGTCGTCGGCCGACTGGCGGGCATCGCGCGCGAGCACGGCCATCAGCTGCGACTCGCGCCGCAAGGCCTCGAGCTCGGCGATCAGCGGCGGCAGGCCGGCGCGCAGGTTGGCGCTGGCGTCGCGCACCTCGCGCGCGTAGCCGAGGTGCTCGCTGCCGCCCTGCAGGGCCCGGGTCAGCCCGTAGCCGGTGCCGGGGCCGTCGGCCAGCAGCTTCGGGTCGACCGCGTGCAGGACATGGCCGACGTGCAGCTTGACGCTGGCGATATTGCGTGCGCCCTCGACGGCATAGGCGGCGTGCTCGGCAGCGACGCGCGCCTCGATCCGTGCCACCTCGAGCAGGCCCTTCTGCCCCGGCGTATCCGTCCAGGCCGTCAGCGCGTGCCCGACATGGCTGTGCGCGATCGTCGGCAGCTGGATGCTGACGCACGCGGGCAGGACCAGCGCCAGCGCCAGCACGGCGACCAGAGCCTGCCAGGGCCGTGACCGACGGCCGCCCGGCGCCGGCCCGCAGGCCCGGCCCGATGCCTGCGCACTCGCAACTTCCGGCGGCGGCGACCCGCGCCGCGCATCACGACCCATGGCGTACCCCCCCACGTTGTCCATAGCCTTGGCAGGATAGGGCACCCGGGCGACCCGACGCAACACGGCGCGACCCCCGAATTGCGCAGCTCGACGCGCTCGACACTCGCCAGTTGCACGTCTCTTGAGCCGGCTCAAGGACTCCCGGGCCACCTGCTTGTCAGCGGCGCAAGCCGGGGACTCCTGCCGAGGCGGCTGGAGCCACTCCAGACCCCTCGCGCGATGCCAATGCGGCGGCCGTGCTGCAGCGCTTGCCGAGCGCCACATGACCACTTCGGGTCGAGGCGACTCGGATGTTCGCGTTCCGGGCATGGCCCGGCCCGGGTCTGGCAAAGCGACGAGGATGTCTCGGCCTGAAGGGATTGTCCGGGGCCGGTCGAACGGCCTCGTCAGCCTGTCGAACGAACGCTTCGAACGGGCCCGCCCGGGCGGTCCAGCGAGCGCAGGCGCGACCCTCGAGCGACGCTGCAGCGGACAACAGCCGAACCGGCGCCACGCGGACGCGGCTGCTCGGGCAGCGTCGGCCCTCGCGTTTCGCAATGGCTGGATAGACTTCGTCGGCCCCACGCGCACCCTTTCGACGGATCGGCGATGAAGCTGCTCGACACACTCCAGGACGAACATGGGCTGATCGATCGGGTGCTCGGATCGCTTCGCGCCTATGTCGACGGACTCCTCGACGGGACTGCGGACCCGGACGACGGCAGGCGCTTCGCCGCGTTCTTCGACGAGTTCGCCGGCCGCTTCCACCACGATCGCGAGGAGCGCGTGCTGTTCCGCGCGCTGGTCGACGACGCGGAGCTGCCGGCCGACCGCGGACCCGTCTACGCCCTCGGGCGCGAGCACACCGAGATGGAGGCGTGGCTGCGCGAGATGACGCCGCTTCTCGAGCGGCGGCCGCAGTCAGCGGACGACGCGGCCCGGCTTCGGTCCCTGGCCGTCCGTTACTCGCGCGCGCTGTGGCGCCATATCGACGCCGAGAACTCCGTCCTGTTCCCGCAGTCCGAGCAGCGGCTTCGCCGCAGCGGGGTTCGCGAGCTCGCGGATCGGCCGCCGAGCGAGCCGGAGGCGGCGGCGCGCGACGGCGCCGCGGCCCTGCTCGTCCGCTACCCGCCGGTCGAGGACGACGTGCTCACGCGCGGCGACGGCTGCTTCCTGTGCCGGGCCCACGGCCAGACCTGCGACGGCCTGGAGGCCGAGTGGTGGACCGAGCTCGAGTGGGACGAGTTCTACGGCAGCGACGCGAGCGACTGAACGGCCCGGCGACGGCTCGGCCGCCACGGTGCGGCTCAAGCCCCTGCGGCGGGCGACAGCGCGGCCAGGAAGTGGCAGGTGCTGCCGCCGAGCACGAACAGGTGCCAGACGAAGTGCGCGTAGCGCACGCGGTGGTCGAGCAGGAAGAACAGCGCGCCGGCCGTGTACGCGGCGCCGCCGGCCACGATCAGCGCCAGCGCGCCCGTCGACAGGCGATCGAGCATCGGGTCGATCGCCACCAGCGCCATCCAGCCGAGCGCCACGTACAGCCCGGTCGACCACAGCGGGTGCTTCAGCCGATCGAGCACCTTGGCCGCCATGCCGACCGCGGCCAGCGTCCACACCGCCGCGAACAGCGACCAGCCCCAGGCCCCGCGCAGCGGCCCGAGCACGAACGGCGTGTAGCTGCCGGCGATGAACAGGAAGATCGCCGCGTGGTCGAGGCGGTTCAGGCGCCGCTTCCAGCGCCCCTGCGGCAGCGCGTGGTACAGGGTGGAGACGAGGTACAGCAGCATCATCGTCACCGCGAAGACCACCGCCCCGGTGACCGACGCCGCCGCGCCCTGGCGCGAGGCGAACAGCACCAGCACCGGCAGCGACGCCACGGACAGCGCAAAGCCCAGCCCGTGGCTCAGCGCGTTGGCCACTTCCTCGCCCAGGGTCTGCTCGCGTGCATGCATCGGCCGCATTGTCGGGCATCGGGACTTCGTGCCATCGTTCGGCCCCGTTCCGGTCCAGCAACGCGATGACCCTGTCACCCGCAGCCAGCCCCGCGTCGTCCGGCAACCGGCTCGGCGGCTCGACGCGCGGATCGAACCAAGGCGCGGCTCGCAGGACGGCCGCGCGTCGCCGGGGCCCGGCTCGTTCATCTCGCGCGGCGCGAGATGGCGGTCGAGCTTCGGCCCCCCGTACGGGGTCGACGGCGCGGCCATGGCCTCCTCCCGGTGGCGGCCGATCAGGAATCGGACGCCCCATGGCACGACGCGCTCGTCGCGTCCGAGCCCGATCGAGGCGACACCGGCGTGACGCCCGCGGGCGGCCCGGCGAGGTTCGACAAGTTCCTCGCCTTGCTGGATCGGCCCGCGAAACCGAACCCACGCCTGCGCCGCACGATGAAGAGCGCGCCGCCCTGGGAAGCGGGTTGACGGCGCCGCGATGCGGCTCGCCCCCGAACCGCTGGGCGCGCAGAATGCACTCGACGGCTTCGACAGCGGCGTGCGTTCGCTCGACGACTTGCTGCGCCGCCGCGCGATGCGCAACCAGGCCAGCGGTGCGTCGCGCACCTTCGTCGCCCGCGACGACGCGCGCGTGGTCGGCTACTACGCCCTGGCCGCGAGCGCGGTGGCCCCCGATGCCGCCACGGGCCGATTCCGCCGCAACATGCCCGATCCCGTGCCCGTGGCGGTGCTCGGCCGGCTGGCGATCGACAAGCGCTTCCAAGGCAGGGGGCCGGGCCGCGCCCTGTTCCGCGACGCCGCGCTACGCGTACTCGCCGCCGGCGGCAGCATCGGCCTCCGCGGCATGCTGGTGCATGCGATCCCGGACGAGGCGAAGGCGTTCTACGTCGGCCTCGGCCTGGATGTTTCGCCGCTCGAGCCGATGACCTCGATGGCGACCGTCGCGGACCTGAAGGCCTCGCTGGGCAGCGGCAGCGTGAATGGCGCCTAGGAACGCCGTCCAACGCCTGTGAATGCCGGCAACGACCGCCTTCACGACCCCGCGCGCCACCGGCCCGCGATCGCGGTCGAAGGAACCGCTCGTGCGCCCCTGCGCCGCCCCGCGCGATCAGCGCCGGCCGTGCATCCTGCGCAGCGGCTCGAGCAGCCCGCGCAGGCCGTTGTGGTCGATCTCGTGCATCAGCGCCAGCAGGCGGCCGAGCTCGCCGCGGGGGAAGCCCTTGCGCGCGAACCAGCTCAGGTAATACCCCGGCAGGTCGGCGATCGGCGTGCCCTCGTGCTTGCCGAACGGCATCTCGGTGCTGATCAGGCGTTCCAGATCTTCGGGCTTCATCGCGCGGCCGCGGTCGATTCGTCCAGCCAGCCACGCACCGCGGCGTGGTACTCGGCCGGCTTCTGCAGCATCAGCCAGTGGCCGGCGTCGAAGCCCTGGACGCGGCAGCCCGGCGTGGCGGCCAGCGCCGCCAGCCAGCGCGCCGAATGGAACATGAAGGGCTTGCGCGTGCCGAAGCAGAACAGGGTCGGGATCCGCGGGCCGAACACCTTGTCCACCCGCGCCACGCCGCGCAGCCCGCCGCAGGCGCCGAACCACTGCATGGCGTAGGGGTAGTTCATCTGCCAGCCGATGCGCGCGGACGGCGCGCGGCAGCCGACCCGGCGTGCCATGAAGCGCGTCATGCGGTCGGCCAGCCCGGGCAGCCAGCGGCCGAGCGTCCACGCGACGGCGAGCCAGATCTGGTAGCCGGCGATCAGCCCCTTGTGCCTGACCGTCAGCGCGCGGAGGTAGGCGCCCGAGCTAGTGTCGCCGATGTCGGTGGCCACCACCCGCGCCACGCGCCCGGGATGCCGCGCCGCATACTCGTAGCCGAAGAAGCAGCCCCAGTCATGCAGGACCAGGCTCACCGGCTCGCCGGGGCTGACCGCGTCCACCACCGCGGCGACGAGCGCGCACATCTCGTCCACCGACACCGGCCGTGGCGACCGCGACAGGTCGTAGCCCGGCAGCGCGAAGCGCACGCAGCGGTAGCCGTCGCGCAGCGCCGCGACCGTGCCGTCCCACAGCGCCGGGGTGTCCGGCCAGCCGTGCAACATCACCACCGTCGGGCCGCTGCCCTCGATGGTCACGGTCAGGCCCTGCACGTCGAGGGTGTGGACGATGGCCGGATCTCCGTCACGCCAAGCGGCGGCCATCGTAGCGCGCAACCGGGGTGCCGGCTGGCGTCCCCGTCGATCGTCCCCGTCACCTCGCCGGGCTGGACAGCAGACGCTGCACCCCCCGTCGCAGGGCATCGGGGCCCAGCGACTCCAGCCCGAGCGTCAAGGCCCCCGCCCTCTCCCCATAGTTGCGCCGCGTGGACCGCGTGTAGCAAGGATCGTAGTGCCTGACCATCACGCTCTCGAACAGCTCGTCGACCCGCCCGGCGCGCGCCAGCTCGTGCCAGTGCGCCAGCGTCTCCGCGCCGACCAGCGGCTTCAGCGGCTCCAGCTTCGCCACCATCGCCTCGGGGTCCTGCGCGAAGTGCGGATAGTCCTCGCGCCACAGCCGCACGCGCTCGGCCATCGGCGCCTCGATGGGGATCACCGGCGACTCGTGCATCTTCTCGAACAGCCGCTGCGGCAGCTGCAGGTTGCCGATCTTCTTGCTCTCCGCCTCCAGCCACACGACGCGCGCCGGGTCGAGCCCGCGCATGGCCTGCAGCAGCAGGCTGTCGAACAACTTCTGCGTCGGCTGCCGCTGGCCGGGCAAGGCGCCCAGAAGCGATCCGCGGTGGTTCGCCAGCTCCTCCAGCTCCAGCACCTGCTCGCCCTGCCGCCGCAGCTCGTGCAGCAGCCGCGTCTTGCCGCAGCCGGTCGGCCCGCACAGCACGCGGTAGCCGAAGCGGCCTGACAAGGCCTCGAGGCCTTCGCGCACCCAGCGCCGGTAGTTCTTCCAGCCGCCGGCCAGCAGGTCGACGTCGAAGCCGATCGTGCGCAGGTTGTCGGCCCACAGCCGGCTGCGCTTGCCGCCGCGGAAGCAGTACACCAGCATCCGGTCGCGCGGCGTGTAGCGGCTGATCAGCGGCCTGATCTGGTCGGCGATGTTGCGCAGCGCGTACTCCACGCCGATCAGGTAGGCGCGGTGCTTGTCGGTCTTGTGCTGGATGCCGACCTCGGCGTACTGCGCGTCGTCGACCACCGGCAGGTTGACGGCACCGGGGATGTGGTCCTCGGCGTACTCGTGTGGCGAGCGCGCGTCGATGATCAGCGCGTAGGACGCGAAGTCCTCGATCTGCAACTGCCTGGGGTGGACGCCGTCGGCGTCCTGTCGATCACCTGGGTTCATTCGTTGTCGCGGCCGGCCGGCCGCTGAAAGACCGCCGTGCGAGCTGTCGCTACTGTAGCCGCCCCGATGCCCGCCGCGCCGCGCACGCGGCCCCGGCGGATGCCGGCGGCCGCCGGGGTCGGCGTGCCCGGCGGCGTGCCCGGCCGGGGCGGTCGCGCCGATATCGATGACCGGCAGGCCGCGCGCTCGCCTGGCACCCAGGCCGGCGCCGGCATGGCCATGCGGGCGCTGCTTTGCACCGATCCCGTGCCCGGCATACGATCCCTGCGACCGCGCATCGTCCAGCGCGGCCACTCCCACCCCCGCCATGAACACGAGCTACCTCGAGACGCGCCACCACGAGCTGCGCAAGACACGCCTGACGATGATCGACGGCAACCTCGCCGGCAACCTGCGCACGGTGCAGGCCGGATCGAGCGCGCGCGCCTGGCGCGACGGCTACTGGGGGTTCGCCTCCTCGCCGCGCGCCGACGACGCCACGCGCCAGCGCGTGCAGCGCGAGGCCTGCGCCAACGCGGCGGCGATGGCCGGCTTCGGCAGCCGGCGCGCGCCGACGCTGCCGGGCGAGACCTGGCGCGGCACCCAGGCTGAGCATGGCCGCGGCGAGCTGCCCGCCGCCGAGGCCATCGATCGCCTGGCCGAGCTGCACGCGCACTGCATGAAGCGCTACCCCGCGCTGCGCAGCACGCGGTTGCTGGCGACCGACGAGCACCACGTCAAGGAGCTGCATAGCGCCGATGGGGCGCGCTCGCTCGGGCGCATCCAGCGCGCGGCCGCCTACGTAACCCTCGTCGCCGACGACGCCGACGGCCAGCCGATCGAGCTGACCGAGATCGTCTCGGACATCGGCAGCCTCGCCGACCTCGACTGGAGCCTGGCGACGCTGGCACCCAGGCTCGATGCGCTGCACGCGCACCTGCAGGCCAGGCGCCACGCGGTGCCGGCGCGCGGCGGGCCGCAGCGCGTCGTGATGGCGCCGGAGATGGCCGGCATCCTCGCGCACGAGGCGATGGGCCACCCCTGCGAGGCCGACTCGGTGCTCGGCGGCGCCGTCACCGCCGACCTCGTCGGCCAGCCGGTGGCCAGCGCGCTGGTCTCGATGGCCGACCTCGCGCACCACTTCGACGGCCGCGAGCTGATGGTGCCGGTCTACGCCGACGACGAGGGCACGCCGGCGCGCGACGTGATGCTGATCGACCGCGGCGTGCTGCGCGGCTTCATGCACAGCCGCGAGACCGCGGCGCGCATGGGGCTGGCGCCCACCGGCAACGCGCGCGCCTATGCGCCCGACGACGAGCCGCTGGTCCGCATGCGCAACACCGCGATCCTGCCCGGCAGCTCGACGATGGCGCAGATGATCGAGGGCGTCGACGACGGCTACCTGCTTCTGAAGACCGGCAACGGGCAGGCCGACTCGACGACCGAGTTCATGTTCGGCGTCGAGCTCGGCTACGAGATCCGCGGCGGCAAGGTCGGCCGCGCGATCCGCAGCACGACCGTCTCGGGCTCGGCGCTGAAGGTGCTGCAAAGCGTCGACGCGGTCGGCCGCGAGATGGAGTGGAGCTGCAACGGCTACTGCGGCAAGAAGCAGCCGATGGTCGTGTCGGTGGGCGGGCCGGCGCTGCGCGCGCTGGCGCACCTGGGGGGCGAGTGACGATGACATTGGCCGTGCAGGACACCGCCGCCGAGGCGATCGAGCGGCTGCGGCGGCGCGGCTTCGACGCCGCGCAGGCCAGTGCCAGCGAGCAGCTGCGCCGCGAGCTGAACGTGCAGCACAACGAGCCCAGCCTGCTGCGCAGCTGCGAGCGCCACAAGCTCGCGCTGGTCGGGCTGAAGGACGGGCGACGCGCGGCGGCCGAGGGCAGCGACCTGTCCGCGGCCGGCGTCGCCGCGCTCGTCGAGACGCTGTGGCAGGCCACGCTGGCGGCGCCGCAGGACGAGGCCAACGCGGTCTCGGCCGGCCAGCGCGCGCGCATCGCGCGCGGCCCCCTGGCCTGCGACGCCGGCGAGCTGACCGGCGCCGTGCGCGCGCTGCTCGACTTCCGTGCGCAGGCCACGCCGACGATGATGATCGAGGAGGGCCTCGCGGCCCACCAGCAGCTGCGCCAGCACACGCTGACCACCGGCGGCAGCGACCTCGGCTGCGAGCTCGGCTGGTACGAGCTGGCCGTGTTCGGCCTCGCGCGCGAGGGCACGCAGGCGAGCTCGTTCAACTACGGCGGCGGCCAGGCCGAGACGCTGGCCGGCGGGCCGGCGCTGTTCGGGATAGCCGAGATGATGCGCGCGCTGACGCGGCAGGTGCACACGCAGCCGGTCGGCGAGCGCTTCGTCGGCGACGTGGTGCTGTCGCCGCGCGCGGTGGCCGACCTCCTGGGCTGGCTGATGCAGCAGCTCGGCGACGGGCCGCTGATCGACGGCAGCTCGCTGTACCGCACACGCGTCGGCGAGCGGGTCGCCTCGCCGCTGCTGACGCTCGCCAGCCGCGATGACGCGCCCGGCTGCACGCCGCTGACCGCCGACGCCTTCGTCGCGCCGCCGGTGACGCTGCTCGATGCCGGCCGGCTGACGCAGCTCATGCCGACGCTGTACGGCAGCCGCAAGACCGGCGTGCCGCATCGGCCCGTGGCCGCCTCGGGCTGGGCGCTGGCACCCGGCGACACCCCGCTGGCGGCGATGATCGCCGACGTGCCGCGCGGGGCGCTCGTGGACCGCCTGTCGATGGGCGAGCCCGTGCCCAGCGGCGACTTCTCCGGTGTCGTCAAGAACAGCTTCCTGATCGCCGACGGGCGCATCGGCGCCGCGCTGTCGGAGACGATGATCACCGGAAACGTGGCGCAGATGCTGCGCGAGGTCACCGCCGTCAGCCGCGAGCGGCTGGACATGGGCAGCGAATGCCTGCCGTGGCTGCGGGTGCCAGGGCTGCATTTCTCGTGAGGAGGCGGGGGCGCGGGGCTGCGGCGCGGTCACCGAGGCAAGGATCGGGCGGCGGCAGCGGGCCACGCAACGCCTGCGTGCCCCGTGGCTGGGTTCGCCGGTGCGCGGGAATGCGCGGCGCGTCTGCCTGGCCCTCTGCTGCTCGGTAGGCGCCGGTCCCCGTGGCGGCCGTACTCACCATGTCCGGCGCCAAGTTGTCGTTGGACTCTGGAACCGGCGCTGGCTCGACCCGCGCTTGCACGCGGTGGTGCAGTCACGGTCACAGCCGGTGATGCACGCGTCTCCCGCTCACGCCACGACCTCGATGCCGCGCTTGCGCACCAGGTGCAGGAGCTTCAGCGCCGTGCCCGTGGGGCGCTTCTGACCGATCTCCCACTTCTGGACCGTCGAGACACTCGTGTTCAGCAGGGCGGCGAACACCGCCTGACTGACGCGGGACTTCTCCCGGATGTGCTTGATGTCCTCCGGCTCCAGCGGGTCGACCGGCGGCAGGCACATGCGGTCGAAGTCGCGCAGCGTGACCTGATCCATCACGCCTGCCCTGTGCAGCCCATGGGCTGTCTCCCGGACCGCTTCCAGGATCGGTGACCTGGTCTTCCTCATCGCACTTCACCTCTATCAGTTCACCGGCTTCTGACGCCTTGACCAACGCCTGGGTCGTCAAGCCCAGCAGGTGCGAGGCCAGCGCCTTCAGCGGCGCCTCCTCGTCCTTGTCGATGTTGCTTCGCTCGTTTTTCGCAAAGCCGAATGCGAAGAACCAGCGGTTGCCCTTGTTGGTCGCGACCAGCGTCCGGTAGCCGCCGCGCTTGCCTTGCCCGGGGCGGCCTACCCGCTTCTTCAGAAGGCCGCTGCCGAGGTCAGCTCAGCTGTGAACGGTGGCTGTTGTGAAGCGCTCATCCGCGGAGTCCGTCTTGGGTCGGCCTGGAACTCGTCGGGCAAACCGCGGCGCGCGCCGGGCAGTTCCGCCTCGCCAGCCCCGGCCCGTCTGGCTCGATCGACTTGCATAGATCCCGCGCGTGTGTATCATACACACATGAGCAGCGCTGACCTGATACGGGAGCTCGAGAACGCAGGTTGGCGACTTGCCCGGGTCAGCGGATCTCATCATGTCTTCACGCATCCACTGCGCACGGGCATCGTGGTGGTACCACACCCCAGGAAGGATCTGGGGACGGGGCTGGTCAAGGCGATACGGCGACAGGCCGGGCTATGAGAAGAGGTTGCAGCATGCGTTACCCCGTCGCGATTGAGCCCGGCACCGAGTCCGAAGCGTTCGGCGTCGTAGTGCCCGACTTGCCTGGGTGCTTCTCGGCCGGCGACACGATGGAGGAGGCCCTGGCCAAGGCCGAAGAAGCCATCGTCGCCTGGATCGAGACCGCCCTGGATTCGGGGCAGAACATTCCTCAGCCGTCCAGCGTCGATGCGTTGCGCAAGAAGCACAGGGAGTGGAAAGCATGGGTGTGGGCCGTCGTCAAGGTGGACCCCGCGGTGCTCGATGACACGCTGGAGCGGGTCAACATCAGTCTGCCGCGTCGCGTGCTCCACCGAATCGATGCATTGGCACGCGCCACAGGCGAGACTCGCTCGGGCTTTATCGCCCGGATGGCACTGGAGAGCCACCAGGCCTCCACCTGATCACCCGCGGCGCCGCTCGACGCCCGCTTTGCGACCCTCGATCAGCTACCTTCAGGCGCAATTCCACCGTCTGCGTGCCCGGCGCGGCGCCAAGAAGGCCATCATCGCGGTCGCCGCCTCCATGCTCACCGCCGCGTGGCACATGTTGCGCGACGGGACCGAATGGCACGACCTCGGCGCCGCACACTTCGACCGCGCCGATGCAGCCAAGACCGCCAACCGCCTCATTCGCAGGCTTCAGCAGATCGGCTATGTCGTGCAGGCCACGCCAGCTTGATGGACGATTGAGTTTCATCTCAGTTGCTCCACCGCGCTTCGCGCGACCCGCGACGCATGAAACGGGCGTCCAATAGCGGCGCGGCTGTGTCCGGCGCAGAGGTCGGTTCGTACTTGGTGCTTCGAGCCCGTATCTCAGTTGGACCCGCGGCC
>JACPVA010000116.1 GCA_016191995.1 Burkholderiales bacterium
GCGATCCTCGCCGGCGAGCCGGCTGCGGCGCCGGCCGTGTCCACCGCGCCGGCGGGCGACCCGTTCCTCTACTTCGTGCAGGTCGGCGCGTATACGCGTTCGGCCGATGCCGAGGCGCAGCGCGCCGCGCTGGCGATGCAGGGCCTGTCGGCCCAGGTCAGCTCGCGCGACCAGTCCGGGCGCACCGTCTACCGGGTGCGGCTGGGGCCGTTCGAGCGCCAGGCGGAGGCCGACACGGTGCAGTCGCAGGTCCAGGGGCTGGGCTTCGACGGTCGAATGGTGCGCGTTTACCGCTGAGCTCGATCCCGCGCGCGCGCCGCGCGCCATGTCCGTCCCGATCCCGGACCAGGAGTCCCGCCATGCAACGTCGTCGCTTCAACACCCGCCTGGTCGCCAGCGTCGGCGCCGCCGTGCTCGCACCGCTGGCCGCCGGCCGCGCCCTGGCGCAGCCGGCGCCGGTCGAGGGGCGGCACTATGTGCGGCTCGCCACACCGGCGCCGGTCAGCCTGCCGGGGCCGGACAAGAAGGTCGAGGTGATCGAGTTCTTCTGGTACGAGTGCCCGCACTGCAACAGCTTCGAGCCGCTCGGCGAAGCCTGGTCGCGGCGCCTGTCGTCGGATGTCGTCTACCGCCGCGTGCCGGTGGGCTTCACCGCACGCCACCAGGTCGCGCAGAAGGCCTTCTACGCGCTCGAGGAGATGGGCCAGCTCGACGCGCTGCACAAGCGCATCTTCGCCGCCATCCACGTCCAGCGGCAGCGCCTGATGACCGAGCAGGCGTATGTCGAGTTCGTTGCTGCGCAGGGGCTGGATGCGGCGCGCTTCGAGTCGCTGATGAAGTCGTTCTCGGTCGCGACCAAGGCGAACCGCGCGCGCCAGCTCAGCGAGGCCTACAAGATCGACGGCACACCGTCGCTGGGGGTCGGCGGGCGGTACTACACCTCGGGCACGCTGGCCGGCAGCCTGCAGGCGATGACCGCCGTGGCCGACCACCTGATCATGCTGGTGCGTCGCGGGGGCTGAAACCGCTGCGGCGGGCCTGCCGGGCCCAGCCCGGTGGCGCTGCGCCTCGGCCTGGCGCGGGTCGCGCGCCGCGGTCGTGCCGTGGATCACGGCAGCGGCCTGCACGTCGGCCTGCCGACAGCCCAAAATGCACGCGAGACCTCGCGCGCGACGACTTGTTGCGGCTAGAATGCTAGCAAGTTCTGTGCCGCGCACCATGCGTCTGTTCATGCGACCCTCTTCGGCCCGCGCCGGTCATGCGCCGCGACGGGTGCCGGGCGTGGCCCGCTGCGGCTCGGCGGTCGAGGTGATCGGGCGCATCGGGATCGCCTCCGTGCTGGCGGCGGCGGTGGCGGCTCTGGGCGTCGTCGTACCGGCGCAGGCCGAGCGCGCCGACCGCAACCAGCCGATCGTCGTCGAAGCCGACCGCCCCGGCTCGCTGGACCTGCAGCGCCGGATCGTGACCTTCAACGGCAACGTCCGCATCGTCCAGGGCACGATGATCATCCGCGCCGAGCGCATCGAGGTGCGCGAGGTCGACGGCGGCCACCGCGTCGCGCTCGCCAGCGGGGTGCCGGGCCGGCCGGCGAGCTACCGGCAGAAGCGCGACGGCGTCGACGAGCATGTCGAGGCCACGGCCGACCGCATCGAGTACGACAGCCGCACCGGCACGCTGGTCTTCACCGGCGGCGCCGCGGTGCGCCGGCTGCGCGCGGGCGAGGTCGCCGACGAGATCACCGGTGGCATCATCCGCTGGGACGACGGCGCGTCGCTGTTCAGCGTCGAAGGCAGCGCCCCGGGCAGTGCCGGCGGCCGCGTGCGCGCGGTGCTGACGCCACCACCGGCGGACCCCGCACTCCCGGCGCCGCCGGCGCCGGTATCCCCGGCCCAGCCGGCGCCGGCGCCGCCGGCGGCGCCGGTGTCCAGGCCGTGAGCGAGGCGCCCGCCGCGGTGGCCGCGAGCCGGCTCGAGGTCGCCGGCTTGCAGAAGAGCTACGGCCCGCGCAAGGTCGTCAAGGATGTCGCGATGGCGGTCGGCGCGGGCGAGGTCGTCGGCCTGCTCGGCCCGAACGGCGCCGGCAAGACGACCACCTTTTACATGATCGTCGGCCTGCTGCGCGCCGACGGCGGCGTGATCCGTATCGACGGCCGCGACGTGCACGGCCTGCCGATCCACCGGCGCGCGCGGCTCGGGCTGTCCTACCTGCCGCAGGAGGCGTCGATCTTCCGCAAGCTGACGGTCGAGGACAACGTGCGCGCGGTGCTCGAGCTGCAGCGCGGTGCCGATGGCCGGCCGCTGGCGCCGTCCGAGATCCAGCGCCGGCTCGACGAGCTGCTCGACGAGCTCGGGGTCGCGAAGCTGCGCCACACGCCGGCGCCGGCGCTGTCCGGCGGCGAGCGCCGGCGCGTCGAGATCGCGCGCGCGCTGGCCACCGACCCGCGCTTCATCCTGCTCGACGAGCCCTTCGCCGGCGTCGACCCGATCGCGGTGATGGAGATCCAGCGCATCATCGCCTACCTGCGCGCGCGCGGCATCGGCGTGCTGATCACCGACCACAACGTGCGCGAGACGCTGGGCATCTGCGACCGCGCCTACATCATCAGCGAGGGCAGCGTGCTGGCCGAGGGCACGCCGGCCGATATCGTCGACAACCCCCAGGTGCGCAAGGTCTACCTGGGCGAGCATTTCCGGATGTAGCGGCGCGCCGCTGCCACCTGCCCCACGAGCCCGAGCCGCGCGATGAAGCCGACCCTGCAGGTCCGCCTGTCGCAGCACCTGGCGCTGACGCCGCAGCTGCAGCAGTCGATAAGGCTGCTGCAGCTGTCGACGCTGGAGCTGCACCAGGAGGTCGAGCAGATGCTCGAGGCCAACCCCTTCCTGGACAGCGACGAGGACGCGCCGAGCGCCTACGACCTCCCGGCCGAACGCGCGAATGCCGGCGAGCGCGAGGCCGCCGCGGCCGACCCCGGCGCCGAGACCGGCGACCTCGCGGCCGGTGGCGAGGCGCTGGCCGAGCTCGGCGACGCCGACTTCGGTGCCACCGAGCGCGAGGACTGGGAGAACGGCACCGAGCGCGACGACTTCGACGGCATCGCCGAGACGCCGTCGGCGGCCGCCGGCCAGGGCGATGACGACGAGTTCGAGGGCCGCGAGCGCGCAGGCGGCGACACGTCGCTGGCCGAGCACCTGCGGCGGCAGGCGCTGGGGATGCGGCTGCCGCCCGAGGATGCGGCGGCGCTCGAGGTGCTGATCGATTCGCTCGACGGCGATGGTTACCTCGCCGACCCGCTGGAGGAGATCGCCGAGCGGCTCGCCGAGCTGCTCGGCATCGGCGAGGACGATGCCGATGCGCGCGAGGACCTGGCCGCGCGGCTGCGCTGCGCGCTGCACTGGCTGCAGCACCTGGACCCGCCGGGGGTCGGCGCGCGCACGCTGGCCGAGTGCCTGGAGCTGCAGCTGCGCCTGCAGCCGCAGGGCCCTGCGCGCGCGGTCGCGATCGCGATCGTGCGCGAGCACCTCGAGCTGCTCGCGCGGCGCGACATGAAGCGGCTCGTCGCCGTCACCGGCGCCGACGAGGACCTGATCCGCGACGCCCAGGCGCTGATCCGCGGCTGCGAACCCAAGCCCGGTCGACCGTTCGCCGACGCGGAGTCGAATGTCGTCGTGCCCGACGTCATCGTGCAGCGCAGTGGGCGCGGCTTGAAGGTCGTGCTCAACCCCGACGTCATGCCGCGGCTGCGCATCAACGAGGTCTACGCGCAGGCGATGCGCGGGCGGCGCGGCAGCGGTCTGGCGGGGCGGCTGCAGGAGGCGCGCTGGTTCGTCAAGAATATCCACCAGCGATTCGACACCATCCTGCGTGTCTCGCAGGCCATCGTCGAGCGCCAGAAGGCCTTCTTCAGCCACGGTGCGATCGCGATGAAGCCGCTCGTGCTGCGCGAGATCGCCGACGAGCTCGGTCTGCACGAGTCGACGATTTCGCGCGTGACGACCGCCAAGTACATGGCGACCCCGCAAGGCACCTTCGAGCTCAAGCACTTCTTCGGCTCGTCGCTGGCGACCGAGGCCGGCGGCAACGCGTCGAGCACCGCCGTGCGCGCGCTGATCCAGCAACTCGTCGTTTCCGAGGACCCGGCGCGACCGCTGTCGGACAGCCAGCTCAGCCAGATGCTGGAAGAGCAGGGCATCCAGGTCGCGCGCCGCACGGTGGCGAAGTACCGCGAGGCGCTGAAGATCGCGCCGGCGGCGCTGCGCAAGACCTTGTGAGCCCGACGTCGCCGACCCCGCGCCGGGTGCGCGCGCCGCGCGACGCCGGCGCCGAGCTGCCCGGCCGCCACGAGCACGAGGATCGCGCGGCCGGGCCCGGCGCGACGGCGACGCGCGCCGTCACGCTGTTTCTGCCCTGCGCCGCCGGTGCCGAGCCGTTGCTCGCCGACGAGGTCGCGCGCATCGCCGGCCGCGCCGCCGAGGCCGGGCGCGGCGGCGTGTGGACCGACGGCGACATGCTGCTGGCGATGCGGCTGAACCTCGAGTCGAGGCTGGCGCAGCGCGTGCTGTGGCCGCTCGCCGACGGCGCCTACCGCGACGAGCACGACCTGTACCGGCTCGCGCGAGGCATCGACTGGCCGGCCTGGATCACGCCGGCGCAGACGCTGCGCGTCGACGTGAGCGCGCAACGCTCGCCGCTGGCGAGCCTGAACTTCGCCGCACTGCGCATCAAGGACGCGGTGTGCGACGCGCTGCGCGAGGCCACCGGCGCGCGCCCGAGCGTCGATACGCGCCGGCCCGACTTGCCGATCGCGCTGTTCGTCGGCCCCGGGCGCGCGACGCTGTACGCCGACACCTCGGGCGAGCCACTCTTCAAGCGCGGCTGGCGCGCGCAGCAGGGTGAGGCGCCGCTGAAGGAGACGCTGGCCGCGGCGATGCTGGCCGCCGCCGGCTGGCAGGGCCGCGCGCAGGACGGCCCGCTGCTCGACCCCTGTTGCGGCGCCGGCACGATCGTGATCGAGGCGGCGCAGATCGCCTGCGCCATCGCACCCGGTGCGCAGCGCGGCTTCGCGTTCGAGCGCTTGCACCCCTTCGCCGCGCACCTGCCGGCGTGGCGCGATATGAAGCGCGCCGCCGCCGCGCGCGTGCGGGCGAGCCCGGTGCCGATCTTCGCCGGCGACGTCAGCTTTCGCATGACCGACTTCGCGCAGCGCAATGCCGAGCGCGCCGGCGTCGCGGCGGCGATCGAGTTCCGCACCGTCGATGCCTTGCAGCGCCTGCCGCCGGCGCCGCGCGGAACGATCGTGATGAACCCGCCCTACGGCGCACGGATCGAGCCGAAGGGGCGGGGCCAGGGGCGTGCCCGGGATCGCGGCGCCGACCTCGTGCAAGGGTCCGGCGGTGCGGACGGCGCCGATGCGATGCCGCCGGCGGTCGCGCGCACGCTTGCCGCGCGCGAGGGCTTCGACGGCGGTGCCGACGCGGCGACATTCTTCGCCGCGCTCGCCGCGCACTGGAAGCGCCACTACGACGGCTGGACCGCCTGGCTGCTCAGCCCCGAGATGAAGCTGCCGGGACTGATGCGGCTGCAGGCCAGCCGCCGCGTGCCGATGTGGAACGGGCCGATCGAATGCCGGCTGCTGCGCTTCGAGCTGACCGCCGGCTCGCACCGGCGCGACCGCGCGCCCTGAAACCGTGGCGCGGCGCGTCAGGCTGCGCCCAGCCCGAGCACGTCGGCCATGCCGTACAGCCCGGGCGCACGGCCGGCGAGCCAGTGCGCGGCGCGCAGGCTGCCTTGCGCATAGCCCTGGCGGCTCGCGCTGCGGTGCGTGATCTCGATGCGCTCGCCGGTGCCGGCGAACAGCACCGTGTGGTCGCCGACGATATCGCCGCCGCGGATCGTCGCGAAGCCGATCGACGACGCGTCGCGCGGCCCGGTGTGGCCTTCGCGCGCATAGACCGCGCAGTCCTTCAGCGCGCGCCCGAGCGCACGCGCGACGACCTCGCCCATCGCCAGCGCGGTGCCGCTCGGGGCATCGACCTTGTGCCGGTGGTGCGCCTCGACGATCTCGATGTCGTAGCCGCCGCCGAGGGCGCGCGCGGCCTTGTCCAGCAACATCAGCACGACGTTGACGCCGACGCTCATGTTGGGCGCGAAGACGATCGGGATCGCGCGCGCGGCGTCGGCGATCGCCGCCTTGCCCGCAGCGTCGAAGCCGGTCGTGCCGACGACCGCGCGCACGCCGAGATCGCGGCACGCCGCCAGGTGCGCCAGCGTGCCTTCGGGGCGGGTGAAATCGATCAGCACGTCGCAGCCGGCGAGCGCCGCGCGCAGGTCCGGCGTGACGACGACGCCGCACGGGCGGCCGAGGAAGGCGGACGCATCCTGGCCGATCGCGGCGCTGCCGGCGAGGTCGATCGCGCCGCCGAGCGTGTCGCCCTCGCTCTCGAGGACGGTCTCGATCAGCATGCGCCCCATGCGGCCGCCGGCGCCGGCGATGCAGAACCTCATCCCTCAGCCACTCACGAGCCCTCGAGCGGCGGGTAGGGGCGCGCCGGTCCGAGCGGTTCGATCGCGGCGCCGGCCGCGGCCGCCGGCGGGCGCGGCAGGGCGGCACGCTCCTCGGGGCTCAGCTCGAGCTGCTTCGGCGCGAACTCGCGGTGGCGGCTGATCGAGGCGACGAACTCGTGCTCGCTCGGCAGCTCGCCGGCCTCGATCTTGGCCAGCCGGTCGCCCTCGAACAGGACGACGACGCTGCGCTTCTGCGGTTCGGCGCCCTGGCGCCGAATCGTGAAGACATAGTCCCAGCGATCGGCGTGGAAGGCATCGGCCAGCATCGGCGTGCCCAGCAGCTCGCGCACCTGGCGCCGCGTCATGCCGGTCGCGAGCCGCTGCATCTGCTCGCGCGTGACGACGTTGCCCTGCACCAGCTCGAACCGGTACGGCGTGATGAAGCCGAACAGCGACTCGCCGTCGCGCGGCGCGCCGGCGCAGCCGGCGAGCGCGGCCGTGACGAGCCCGACGGCGGCGGTCAGCAGGGCGCGCGGAGCGGGTCGCATGAGGGGAATCGGGTGGCGCCGCGGCGCGCGGCCGCATGCTGGCTATGATCGCGCCATTGTAGCGGGCGGCCCTGCCCGCGGCCCGCTCCCGAGACCCCGCCATGACACGCGTCGAAGAGCTCAAGAGCAGCGGACTGAAGGCCACGCTGCCGAGGCTGAAGATCCTCGAGGTCTTCCAGCAGGCCGAGCGGCGCCACATGACGGCCGAGGATGTCTTCAAGGCCTTGCTCGCCGACGGCTCGGACATCGGGCTGGCGACGGTCTATCGGGTGCTGATGCAGTTCGAGCAGGCCGGGTTGCTGGTGCGCAGCAACTTCGAGTCCGGCAAGGCGGTCTACGAGCTCAACGAGGGCCAGCACCACGACCATCTCGTGTGCCTGGACTGCGGCCGGGTGGAGGAATTCCACGACCCCGAGATCGAGGCGCGCCAGCGCGCGGTGGCCGAGCAGCGCGGGTTTCGGCTGCAGGAGCATTCGCTGGCGCTGTATGCGCACTGCACGAAGGATCCGTGCCGCTTCCGCGGCGGCGGCAGCAGATAGCGCGGACGCGGCCGCAGCTCGCGCCGCCGGCACGCGGCCGGGCCGAGGCTGACGGCGCCACTTTGGCGGTGCCGGGCCGGCGCTCAGGACGAGGCGCCGCGTTCCATCGCCTGCTGGTGGCGGGCGACGAACTCCTTGTAGGTGTCGATGCCGCGCAGCTGCAGCACGGTGTTGCGCACCGCGGCCTCGACCAGCACCGCCAGGTTGCGCCCGGCGTCGACCGCGATCACGACCTTGCGCACCGGGATGCCGAGCACCTCCTCGTACAGCGGCTCGTAGGGCAGGCGCTCGAACTCGCGCTCCATCGTCGACTGCCGCACCAGGTGCACGATCAGCTTCAGCCGCATCTTGCGCCGCACCGCGGTCTCGCCGAAGATGGCCTTGATGTCGAGCAACCCGATGCCGCGCACCTCGAGCAGGTTGGCCAGCAGCTCCGGGCAGCGGCCCTCCAGCGCGGTCTCGCTGATGCGGTAGATGTCGACCGCGTCGTCGGCCACCAGCCCGTGCCCGCGCGAGATCAGCTCCAGCCCGAGCTCGCTCTTGCCAAGCCCCGACTCGCCGGTCAGCAGCACCCCGAGGCCGAGGATGTCCATGAACACGCCGTGGCGCGTCGTGCGCTCGGCGAACAGCTGCGCGAGGTAGCCGCGCACGACGTCGATCACGTGGCCGGCGGACTCGGCGGTGACGAACAGCGGCAGCTCGGCGCGGTCGCAGATCGCGACCAGCCGCGGCGGCGGGGACTCGCCGTCGGCGACGATCAGTACCGGCGGCTCGAGTGCGACGATGCGCGTGATGCGCCGCTCCTGGTCCTCGGGCGAGGCGGAGGTCAGGTAGGCGACCTCGCGCGTGCCGACGAGCTGGACCCGGTAGGGGTGGATGTAGTTGAGATAGCCGACGAGGTCGGCCGCCGAGCGCGCCGCGCGCACCGCGGCCTCGTCGAACGGCCGGTTCGGCTGCGCGTGGCCCGCGACCCATTGCCAGCGCAGCGCCTCGCGGTGCTCCGCGAACAGCGCCTCGGCGCTCATCGAGGTCGGCTTCATGCGCGGGCGCCGGTGCGGCCGGCGTGGCGGGGCGAGCTCGGTCGGCGCATCGCGGCGGCGCCGGCGCGGCCGCGCATCAGGCCACCGACTTCAGCGGCTCCCAGTCGGAGATCAGCTTGTGCACGCCGGCGGCGCTGGCCTCGGTCTTGAGGCGCTCGCGCAACTCGCGGTCGGACAGCATCTCGGCGATCTCGGACAGGATCTCGAGGTGGCGCTGGGTCGCCGCCTCGGGGACGAGCAGGAAGATCAGCATCGCGACCGGCTCGTCGTCCGGGGCGTCGAAGGGGATCGGCTGCTGCAGCCGCAGCACCGCGGCGAGCGGGTTCTTCAGGCCCTTGATGCGGCCGTGCGGGATCGCGACACCGTGGCCCAGGCCGGTCGAGCCGAGCCGCTCGCGTGCGAACAGGTTGTCGGTCACCGTCGCGCGCGCGATCTGGTGCTCGTTTTCGAACAGCAGCCCGGCATGCTCGAAGACGCGCTTCTTGCTGGTGGCCTCGACGTCGACGGCGACATTGGCCAGCGGCAGGATGGCCGCGAGGCGGTTCACAGGCGGGCTCCAGCGGGCGGTGCGCCTGCGCGCAGACCCCGGCACGCAGAAGTCCGGACCGGCGGACCGGTCCGCACGCGCCCGTGGCCGGCGCTTCGGGATGCCTTCATGGACTCAGACTCGCTGTCCGCGCCGCCGCCGGCCTGGCCGACCGCAGCGCGAGCGCGCTCCTCAGTTGGACGAACGGAAATTATAGGAAGCGACCGCGCGCAAGGGGCACAGGACCCCACCCGACCCCGGGGGAGCGGCGCATGTTGCAGCGCACAAACCACAATCGTTCTCACGATATGGAAAACGGCCCCGAAGGGCCGTCGGTCCCGAAGGGCCGGGCGGCCCTCATGCGCCAAGCTCGGGCGCATGCTGGACGCCTTGCGAGGGCGCGCCCCGGCTCAGGGCGACTCGGCCCCCAGGCTGCGCTTGCCCGAGGCGTGGTGGTGATCCTGGACCCGGTCCTTGTGGCGCATGACCTGGCGGTCGAGCTTGTCCATCAACTGGTCGATCGCGGCGTACATGTCCTCGTGCGCCTGCTCGACATAGATATCCCGGCCCTTGACGTGCAGGGTGACTTCGGCCTTGTGTCGTCGCTCCTTTTCCTTCAGTTTCTCCACGGTCAGCAGTACGTTGACGTCGACCACCTGGTCGAAGTGGCGCGTGACCCGGTCCAGCTTGGTGAGCACGTACTCTCGCAGAGCCGGCGTCACGTCGAGGTGGTGTCCGCTGATCGTCAGATTCATCCGGGCTTCCTTTCGCGTGGTCTGGGAAGTTCGCCGGGCGGCGCGGCGCGCGCCACGGCGGGTCCAGTGTGCGCCGCTTGCACGATCGTGACAAGGGTGGGTCCATCAGGGCCGGCGTGACGCCCGCCACGCGCTGCGCCGCCGCCGCCGGTTGCCGGGCCCTGGGCCGCGGCGGCAGCGGCCCGGGGGCTGGGCATGCGGCGGCTAGACTCGCGCCCCTCAGCGATCCGCACCCCGCCACCGCCTGCGCACGCCAGGCCCCCGATGCCGCCGCCGCGCGCCCCGACGATGTTCAAGCAGCTCACCGCCTACCGGCTCGACCCCGCGACCCTGCCCGGCGCCGACGAATTCGCCAGCGCGCTGCAGCGCGAGCGCTTCCTGCCTTGCGCGCCGACCCAGGCGCTGGCAGTCGGCTGGGTCGCGCCGCGCGGCGAGCCGAACGCGCCGCTGGCCGAGCGCATCGCCGGCATGTGGCAGGCGACGCTGTGCTTCGAGCAGCGGCTGCTGCCGCCGTCGGTGCTGCGCGAGCAGGTGCAGGCGCGCGCGGCGCGCATCGAGCAGGAGACCGGGCTGCGCCCGGGCCGGCGCGCGCTGCGCGAACTGCGCGACGAGCTGACGCTCGAGCTGCTGCCGCGCGCCTTCACGCGCCGCGCCGCGGTGCAGGCCTGGATCGACCCGGCGCAGGGCTGGCTGTGGCTGGATGCCGGCAGCGCGCCGCGGCTGGACGCGACGCTGACCGCGATCGTGAAGACGCTGCCGAAGCTGGCGCCGCGCGCGCTGCACGGCGCCGAGTCGCCCGCGGTGGCGATGCGCGAGTGGCTGGCCAGCGGCGAGCCGCCGGCGGGCTTCGACATCGACCGCGACTGCACACTGCAGGCCGCCGACGGCACGCGCGCCGCGGTGCGCTACGCGCGCCACGCGCTGGACCCGCAGGACCTGCAGCGCCACCTGGACGCCGGGCTGATGCCGACCCGGCTCGCGCTGACCTGGCGCGGCCGCGTCTCGTTCGAGCTGACCGAATCGCTGCAGCTCAGGAAGCTCGCGCTGCTGGACCTCGTGCTCGACGAGGGTGGCCGCGGCGCGTCCGACGCCGGGTTCGACGCCGATGTCGCGTTGCGCGCGGGCGAGCTGCGCGCGCTGCTGCCCGAGCTGCTCGACGCCCTCGGCGGCGAGGTGGTGCCGGACGCGGCCTGACCGCTCTTGTACCGCGCGGCGCGGCGGCGCGCGGGACGAGCCCGTCAGCGCCGCCCGGCCCACAGCGGCAGCGCCGCGATGCGCGCGTCGATCTCGGCCAGCATGCGCTCGTAGGCCGGGGCCCCGATGCCGCCGAAACGCTCGACGAAGACCGCCTCGGACAGGAATTGGGGAAGGTCCGCGACGACCGGCGCGATATCGGCGTCGGTCACGCCCGCGGACAGCCGCAGCTGCAGCGCGGCCGGATCCGCCAGCGCCTGCTCGCCGAGCCGGATCCCGGCGCGGTCGAGCGCCAGGTCGTTGAAGCTGAAACCGCTGCCGTCGCGCGCGTCGCTGACCTCCTTGGCCAGCCCCAGCACGTCCGCCAGCGAGCCGCCGGCGCCGACGGCGATCGCCGCCGACACCAGGTAATGCTGCGCGAAGTCGATGCGCTCGCGCAGCACGACCAGCCGCCACGGCAGCCGCGGCCAGGCCCGCGCCTGCGGCAGCGCGCGCGACAGCGGGCGCCCGGTCGCGTACAGCGCCAGCGTCAGCAGCGCGGCCCGGTTCTCGGCCAGCGGATCGGCGCCGGCCGCGCTGCGCTCGGCCGCCAGCGCGAACATCGGCTGCAGCAAGGCCGCCACGCTGGCCGCACGCGGCGTGGCGCGCAGCGCCAGCGCCAGCCGCTCGTGGTAGACCTGCAGCCGCGCCTGCTGCTCGGGCGGCATCAGGCGCGCGAACAGGCGCTGCGGCACGTCGGCGCGCCACTCGTAGACGAGCTGCGCGCGATCGGGCGTCAGCCGCACGCCGCGCGCCAGGCTGCGCAGCGGCGGCGCGTCGGCCCCGCCCGGGTCGACGAGGCGCGCCAGCAGCTCGACCAGCGGCCGCGCGGCCCAGCCCGGCAGCTCGAGGCTGCCGATCGCGAGCGACTCGATATCGGGCAGCGTCGCGCCGTCCGCGAAGACGATGCGCAGGTTCGCCCAGCCGCCACCGACGAGGCGCTCGAGCGGCAGGCTGGCGTCGATCGCCAGGCGGCCGTCGGCCAGCCGCGCCTGCGCCGCGCCTCCGAGCGCGGCGGCGGCGTGGCCGATCAGCAGCTCGAGCTCGGCCGACGATGCGTGGACGACATAGAGCTGGCCGGGCCGCGCGCGCCGCGGGTCGTTGCGCCGCGCGAGCTCGCGCAGCTCGAGCAGCGGCTGCGCGCGCGCCACCGGCACGCCGCGCACGCGCGGCGTGGCCTCCCAGGCCAGCGCGAGCGCGGCCGCCGCCAGCACGATGACGAGTGCGGTGGCCGCGGCCAGCAGGGCGAGCATCCGGCGCAGGCCAGGCATGGCGTGCAGTCTGCCAGCTTTGCGCCGCCGCTGCCGCGGGGGGCGGGGTGGATAATCCGCCGCGCCTTCGCGAGCGGCCACCGGCCGGCGATCTGCGCAGACCCGGCACCATGCTCAACGTCTTCACGCTGGCCAACGGCCGACTGATGCAGCACGAGATCGACGGCCCCGCCGATCTGGCCGGGCTGCGCGCGGTCTGGGTCGACATGGAGGCGCCGTCGCCCGAGGAGAAGGGCTGGGTCCAGGGACGCTTCGGGGTCTCGATTTCCGACGACGTCACCGACGAGGATATCGAGGAGTCGGCGCGCTTCTACGAGGAGGACAACGGCGAGCTGCACATCCGCTCGGACTTCCTCGTCGAGGGCGACCCCGAGCCCGAGGGCGACAGCACGCACAACGTGCGCGTGGCCTTCATCCTGCACGACAACGTGCTGTTCTCGGTCCACGACGAGGACCTGCCGGTATTCCGGCTGCTGCGCCTGCGCGCGCGCCGCACGCCGGCGCTGATCGAGGATGCCAAGGACGTGCTGCTCAAGCTGTTCGATACCGATGCCGAATATTCGGCCGACGCGCTGGAGGGCATCTACGACCGCCTGGAGCGGGTCAGCGCCAGCGTGCTGCGCGAGCAGGTGACCGACCGCATCGCCGGCGACGCGCTGGCGGCGATCGCGCGCGAGGAGGACCTCAACGGCCGCATCCGGCGCAACATGATGGACACCCGGCGTGCGGTCGGCTTCATGATGCGCAGCCGGCTGCTGGCCGCCGGGCAGTTCGAGGACGCGCGCCAGATCATGCGCGACATCGACTCGCTCGATTCGCACACCGCGTTCCTGTTCGACAAGATCAACTTCCTGATGGACGCCACGGTCGGCTTCATCAACATCAACCAGAACAAGATCATCAAGATCTTCTCGGTCGCCAGCGTCGCGCTGCTGCCGCCGACGCTGATCGCCAGCATTTACGGCATGAACTTCGCCCACATACCCGAATTGCAGTGGCGCTACGGGTATTACTTTTCGCTCGCGCTGATGGCCGCTGCGGTGGCCGCGCCGTTCCTGTTCTTCTGGCGCAAGGGATGGCTGCGTTGAGCGCCGCGGGCGACGACGGCGAAGGGGGACGGGCACGATGATCAAGGCAGCATTCGGCATGGCAGCGATCGCCGTGGCCGCGCACGGCAGCGCGGCACTGGCCGCGCCGGCCACGCCGAAGGCAGGGCGGGAGCCGTTGCAGGCCGTGCTGGCGCGCTTCGAGGCGCCGCCCGCGCCGCAGCCGGTGGCGCCCGCGCCGTCGCGCGCCGAGACGCCGCTGGAGTACAAGCAGGACGCCGCGCGCCATGTCTACGCCGCGTATGCGTCGCTGGTGCGCAAGGGCAAGCTCGAGCCGCTGCTGTTCGGGGTCGCGATCGTCGAGACGACGATCGACGCCGAGGGCAGGGTGCTGGCGGTCGATATCCTGCGCCCGCCGGCGGCGCAGGTGGTGGCGCCGTGGATCGTCCGCATGATCCAGGCCGCCAGCCCGCTGCCGACGCCGACGCGCATGGGCGCGGGCCGCTTCACCGAGATCTGGCTCGTCGAGCGCGCCGGCACCTTCCAGCTCGACACGCTCAGCGAAGGGCAGAACTGATACGCGTTGCGTTCGATCGGCAGGGATCGGGTGCTCGACGATCGACTGCCTGTGGCACGTTGCCGACAGTCATCGAAGTCAGTCCTTCGCTTCTCCTGGCGTTCGATGTACCAGCGAGCCAAGGCCGGCGGGCACCCTCCCACTCCATGTCCCCCGCCGTCGGCTAACGCCGCCGGCTCCTCCTCTACTTACGTGGGAGGGCGCCCGCCGACCTTGGCCTGCCACCGCCCCGGTTTTCGACCGTCGAAAACCAACACGGCGGCCTGCGGAGGGCGGCGGGTGCCCTTGACCGTAAGTAAAGGAGGAGCC